>CAMDTO010000047.1 GCA_945907765.1 Thermoflexus hugenholtzii JAD2
TCACCGCACACGAGGCCGCCCGGCTGCTGGCTTCGGCGTACACCGTCTCCCTGGAAGTGGCGGCCCGCGATGGCCTCGCCCGCGTCACCCTGCCATCCCTCTCAACGGGGTCGTTCGGCTATCCCGTCGAGGAGGCCACCCGGGTCGCCGCCCGGGCCGTCGTCGGGTATCTCCGGGCGCACGCCGGACCGGATGCCGTGGTGCGCGAGGTCCGCTGGGTGCTGCGCCCAAATGACCTGAGCGATGGCGTTGCACTCCACGAGGTCTACGGGTCCGCCCTGCACGATGCCGTTTCGGAGGTTTCCGCCCCGGATGCCTGAGGCACGGTGGTCGCCAAAGACTGCCCCTGATACATCGACGGGCGTGCCGGTGCCGACACCATGGCGGGGACCGCTGCGCGTGGCCGCGGTACCGGCCACTGGCTGACCCTGCAAATATCCACCAGGGATTGAAAGCCAACGCCGATTGTCAGGCGCGGACTGGTGGGCCGGGACGGTAGCCGTCTGGCAAGCCGACCACGCCGTACAGGTTCGCCCGGCGCAGGTCGGCTCCGGTCAGGTTCGCCCCGGTCAGGTCACACCCGCTGAGGTCGGCTCCGGTCAGGTCGGCTCCGGTCAGGTTCGCCCCAGCCAAAGTGGCACGCTCGAGGTTCACGCCGCGCAGGTTCGCCCCGGTCAGGTCGGCATTGGCAAAGTTTCGTCCGCGCAGGTCCTGCCCGGAATAGTCCACGGTCTTGCCCAGACGGTAGCAAACACCTCCCCACCCCATCGCCCGTGATTGCAACACGCTTCGCAAGTGCGTTGCGTGCGCGGCTGACCTACGTGACGGAACGGTTCACCAATGCCGACACCGCTTCCAGTTCGGCCAGGTCCTCGTCGGTCAGGCGCAGGGTCAGCGCGCCAAGGTTCTCGGCCATCTGGGCATCGGAGTCCGCCCCTGAGATTGCGACGGTCACCTCCGGTCGAGACATCACCCATTGCATTGCCACCTGCGCCATTGTCACGCCGTGCCTCTCGGCCACCGTCCGGACCACCTCGATGGTGTCCCCGACCCGCCCGTGAAGTGTCGTGGACAAACGTTCCGGCGGGCGCGTTGCCCACAGCGATCCCGCCGGGGCCGGTTCGCCCCGCCGGTACGCGCCACTCAGCAGTCCAACGGCGAGTGGCGAGTACGCCATCAGTCCCAATCCGGCGTCACGCACCAGCGGGAACATCTCCCGTACCAGTGACCGGTCCAGCAGGCTGTACGGGTTCTGCACCACCACCATCGGCGAGGCATTGATCCGCGCCTGCGTCCACAATGCGCGGTCCACCTGCCACGACTGGTAGTTGCACACGCCGGCGTAGCGGACCTTGCCGTCGCGGATGAGGTCGTCCAGGGCGCGGAACTGTTCCTCTAGTGGGGTTTCCGTGTCGTAGGCGTGCAGCAGGTAGACGTCGATGCGGTCCGTGTCGAGGCGCCGCAGCGACCGTTCGGCCTCACGCATGATGTGGTACCGCGATCCACCCCGGTCATTCGGCCCTGGCCCGACGGCACTCACCACCTTGGACGCGATCACCACGTCATCGCGCACCGGCTTGAGCGCCCGGCCGAGAATCTCTTCCGACCTTCCGGCGTTGCGACGGTCGTCCTGGAGACCGTAGACGTTGGCGCAGTCGAAGAAGGTGATCCCGCCGTCATGCGCCCGGCGGATCAGGCGCTCGGCCTCGGTACTGTCTGCCTGTCCCCGCAGACCCAGTCCGAGCGCCATCGGCGAGACCTTCAGGCCCGATGTCCCCAACCGCACGTGTTCCATGGCAGTCCTCCTGTGACCTCTGGCGTGGCGCACCGCACCCGCGGTGGCAGCGTCGCACGCCGGACGGTCCCGTGTCTAGGGAGCAATCGGACACCAGCCCGGCCAACCTATCCGCCCGAGACCGCCATGGCCACGCGCACGCGTGCTCCGTCGTGCCAGACGTCATCAGGCACGTCCGACCAGCGCACGTTCCATTCGCCAACGTAGACCTGCACGTGCTTGCGCAACGCACCGGTCTCGTCCCACACGTGTGGTGCCAGTTTCGGGAAGGCACGGCGCAGCGCCGGCATCGCCTCCGACACGCTTGCCGCCTCAAAAGACGCCACCGTCCCGGCAGGCACCCCGAGGAGTTCGCGCAGCAGTGACGGCACCTCAAGCGTCACGCGTGCCATTCCCGGCCTCCCAGCCAGACCAGTATTCGCTTCGCTCGTCGCATGGTCATGCCAGTGACACGTACATGATCCGGGTCAGCTTGCCCGGCAGGCGCGTCCAGATCAGCCCCTCGTCGGCGGAGTGGAACACCTCACCATGGTTGGTCCCGAACACCACCTCGCCCGTCTCCAAGTCGGTTCGCATCGACCCGCGCAAGACGCCGCCGTAGTAGTGCTCCTGAGGCAGGCCAGCGGTGATCGCATTCCATGATGCCCCACCATCCGTCGACCGGAAGATGCGCAGGCGACCATCGACAAAGTCCCGTTGCACATCGGCCGCCAAGGGAATGACCATGATCGCGCCCGACCGCGTGACGACGATCGGGAACCCGAAGTCCGAGGGCAGGCCGGCGTCGATCGGCCTCCAGGCCTGTCCGCCGTTGTCACTGCGGAACACGCCGAAATGGAACTGCAGGAAGAGGCGTTCCGGGTCGTCGGGGTGTGCCATGACACCGTGCACGCACCGGGCGACTTCGGATTCCCGCTGGCCGGTCTCCACGTCCCGCAGCCCGTCATGGCGCGTCTGCCAGGTCGCGCCGCCGTCGGTTGTCTCGAAGACGCCGACCGCGGACATCCCCACCCACATGCGTGCGGGATCGGTCGGGTGAGGCAGGATAGTGTGCAGGCACATGCCACCGGCGCCCGGAGCCCAATGCTCGCGTGACGGGTGGTGCAGTAATCCGACCAGTTCATGCCAGGATTCGCCGCCATCGTCGCTCCGGAAAATTGCCGCGAGGTTGGTGCCGGCGTAGGTCACTCCCGGTTGTGCCGGCCCTCCGGGCGTGATGGTCCAGATGGCATCAAGTTTGCGGACCGTGCCATCGGGCAGGACCGGCAACGGGCCTGACTCGAACGATGGCGTGTGGTCGACCTGCGTCCACGTCTCGCCGCCGTCATCAGATCGCCGAACCGTCGTGCCGTAGACGTCGTGCCCGGTGCCGGCCAGGATGCGCCCACCCGGCAGGGTGGTGATGCTGTCGACGCGCCATCCCGCGAGCAACTGGTTGCCAAGTTGCCATGCGCCAGTGTGATCCCGTTTGTAGATGAAGGCACCACGGTCAGTGCCCACAAGAATTCGACGTCCCATCAGTGTCGTCCTTGCAACCGACTCTCGTCGTGATTCCGAACGGTCTTGAAGGAGAGATGGATTGGGAGGGCACCAGGACCTAATTCAAGAGGATGGCGTCCATCCGGGCCAGGACACCCGGCCAGCCTCGTCCCATGCCTTCGTCGCCCTGCCGGCCAAGGGCGGTATCCAGGTCGAAGCCGTCATGGGTCAGCGTCACCGTGGTGCCGGTAGCTGTCGGCCCGGAGATACCACGCCACTGCGGTATCCAGGACACCGATCGCGAAGAGGTACACAAGCCGGTGACCTGGGTTCACCTCGGTCACCTCGCACGCCTGCGTGCCCCAGGTCCCCATGTCGAGATCGAAGCGATGCCCAATGACCGGGCTGATGTTCCCGGCGGCCCACCATTCCGCGTGGACCGAGGGATCGGTCAGGGCTTGCCAGCCCCGCGACGCCTCGTGCCTGACGTGCCGGTCGACTTGCACCCGTCCTGCATTCGATGGCGGCATGGCCTGCATCCTTGCGTCCCCCTGCGTCCGCCGGTCAGTGGCTGGCCGGTTTCGCACCCCGTCCCGGAATGGTCAACCCCCGATAATGGCCCCCAAGGTTAAGCGTACCTAACCCTCAGGGTTTGGTACTGTTGCGTGCACTTGGTTGGTGACGCTCGCACCGTTACGATCTCAGTTAGGAGTCCCTGCGTCTCATGATCGCGTTCCCGCCGTCACGTTCCTCCGGTCGACCCACGCCGCCGTCCCGGCGAACCTTCCTTCGCGGGCTCGTTGCCGGAATGCCGCTCATCGTCACGGCCTGTGGCGGAATGGAGACGCCGGCAGCGTCGCCGACATCGGCACCTGCACAAGCGATTCCGGCGCCGTCGGTCAGTCCACCGACGGCAGTCGCCAGTGGGGCGACCCCGGTGCCATCCGCTGCAACCCTCGAGAAGGAACTCGTGATCTATTCCTCCCGCAAGGAATCCCTGATGGAGCCGACCGTCGAGGCGTTCCAGAAGAAGACCGGGGTGAAGGTGTCGGTCAAGAGAGGTGGCAGTGCCGAATTGCGCCTCCTGATCGGGCAGGAGGGGGGTGCCTCCAAGGCCGATATCTTCTACACCACCGACTACGTGGACGCCGAACTGCTGCGCCAGAAGGGCCTGCTTGCGCCATTCCAGTCGGCGCTGACCGAGGGTGTGCCCGCCGAGTTCAAGGCTCCCGACGCTGCATGGACGGGGGTCATCGGGCGCAGCCGCAACATCATGGTCAACACCACCCTCGTCAAGCCTGCCGACTATCCGGCGTCCGTCTTCGACCTCGCCGACCCCAAGTGGAAGGGACGCATCGCCATCACCCGCCTCACCGACGGGACGCCGGTCTGGCTAGCCTCCCTGATCCTCCTGAAGGGCGAGGAGGCAACGACGGCGTTCCTGACCACCCTCTTCAAGACCAATGGCATGAAGGTCCTCAATGGTGGCTCGAATGTGGCTGATGCCGTCGCGCAGGGCGAGTTCGCGGCCGGGTTCGTCAACCACTACTACTACGTGCCGAAGAAGCGTGCCGGCGCGCCCGTCGACCTGATCTACCCGGATGAGGCCGCCGGGGGCATCGGGACCTTGGTGATCCCCCTGACGGTCGCGGCCCTCAAGTCTGCCCCGCACCCGAACGTTGCGCGGGCGTTCATCGACTTTGTCCTCTCGCCCGAGGGGGCCGCGCCGATGATGACTCAGGAGGGCGAATTCCCGCTCCGCCCCGGCATTCCCCTGGGAGACCATGGCGCCGATGGTGTCCGCACCATCGACAAGATCCGTCGGCCAGCGGCGTTCGACATCAACAAGTTGCTGGCGGCGCGTGACCGTGCGCTCGAACTCTATACGCCCCTGTTTACTTGATTGTCACCAACCGGCAACCAGCGGGTGATGCCAACGCCGTAGACTTCCGGGGGGTGGTGGCTCGCCATCCATTCCCCTGAAGGTGACCCGATCGCATGAGTTCCCCCGGCCGATTTGGCCACATGTATGCGCCCTTGCGCGTACCGAACTACCGGATGTTCCTCGCCGGACAGACCGTTTCGACGATGGGATCGCTCATCCAGATGACCGCCCAGTCGTGGGTCGTCTATGAACTGACCCACTCCTCGGCTGCTCTTGGAACCGTGGCGATGCTCGGATCCCTGCCGTTGCTCTTCCTCAGTCCGTACGCGGGCACGCTTGCCGACCGGATCGATCGCCGGAAACTCCTGTACGGCACCCAACTCATCCTCGCGGGTCTGGCCGCCACCCTGGCCATCCTCCTCCAGACCGGCCTGATCCAGATCTGGCACCTCTATGTCCTTGCCGTCGTGACGGGCATCGTCACCGCCCTCGATGGCCCGGCCCTGCAGGCCTTCGCCGCCGACCTCACCGGCCCCACGCTGATCCGCCAGGCGGTCTCGCTCAACATGATGGGCTTCCAGGTCTCGCGCATGGTCGGCCCGTCCGTTGCCGGCCTCCTCGTCGGCTTCTACGGCAGCGCGACCGCGTTCTGGGTCAACGCCGCCAGTTTTCTTGCAGTGATCCTTGCGCTTCTGCGTGTGCGATTTACCAATGAGGCAACGTCCGGGCAACGTGGTGCGAGGTCCGGTGCTGGCGCGGGTACGACCATGGATGCGGTGCGCCACATCCTTGGCAACCCGAACCTGGTCAACTTCTATATCTACCCGCTTCTCTACATGTTCGGGGCGGCCTCGACGATGACCCTCTATCCGGTCTACGTCGGCGACGTCCTCCATCGTGACGCACGCGCCCTCGGCACCATCGTCGGGGCGTGGGGCGCAGGCAACCTGGTCACGTCATTCCTCGTCCTGCCGCTCGTCCAGAATGTCCGGCGGACCGGCCTCCTGAGTGCCGCCCTCCTCGTCTGGTTCGGGGCGATGCTTGGCCTCCTGTGGGTGATCTCACTGCCTCCCGTGATGGCGTTGATCGAGGTCACAGGTGGGGCGCTTGGCCTGCCCGACCCGGTGGTCCTCGCGGCGTGTGTGGCGACCTTCCTCTCTGGCGCGACCGGACCCATCGTCCTCTCGATGGCGGGTGGGTTGCAGCAGATGATGTCGCCACCCACGATGCGGGCACGCCTCGCCGCCATCGGCACGACGGTCACTTTCGGGACACAACCATTCGTGAACCTCGCGGTCGGCTACACCGGCGAGATCTTCGGCGCTCCCACTGCCCTTCTGGCCAATGGGATGTTCATGACGGTACTTGTCCTGCTCCTGGTGACCTTCCGCCGATCGGTCCGCGCCGAGGTGATCCGCCCGCACACGATGGCCAATCCGTCGCAACCGGGTCCCGTGACCAGCGCGACCGGTGGTGCCGACCGTGCCTCCGCACCTGCACAATCCCCGGCCCGCGCCGAGGGTACGCCCGTATCATCCGCACACGCATGACCGTGCGGTGAAGGGGAATGGGTAGCCGGTGATGCGAACAAGCGCTTCGTCGGCATCGACCGGGCCGCGCCCCGTCCCGGTGCCGGGTCTTTCTCCTTTGGTGGGCACCGGGCTCCAAATGCTTGGCCTGTTGCCTGTCGTGCTGGTCGGCATTCCCCTGCTCACCCTCGCGATGACCGTGTTCGAGGTACCGCCTGCCGACCTCTTCTCGTCGCTTTCGCGCCTCGACCTGCCAGGGCTCTTCGCCCAATCCGCCATTCTCGCCCTCGGTGCGACCATCTGGGCGTTGGTCCTTGGGGTCCCTTTGGCGTGGTTCGTTGCCCGCACCGACCTGCCTGGGCGACGCGTTGTCCGGATCGTGGCCCCGCTTGCGATTGCGGTGCCGCCGTACGTTCTCGCCCTCGCCTACGTGGTCCTGCTCGCACCCGGCGGGGTGGTCCACCGCGGTGTCGCGACGCTTCTGGGGATGTCGACGTTCGAGATTGCGTGGCCAGGGCTCATCTTCGGCACGACTGGCGCATCGTTTGTCCTCGGGATTGCCGGCGCACCATCGGTCTTCATCCTGGTGCACGGCGCGCTCTCGCGCACCAACCCGTCCCTCGAGGACGCGGCGCGCAGTCTCGGCCTCTCGCCAGTGGCAACATTCCGCCGGGTTACCTTGCCCCTCCTGCGGGCGCCGTTGCTCGTGGGTGCGCTGCTGGTCTTCCTGTACGCGTGCGTTGATTTCGGTGTGGTCTCCCTGCTCCGGGCGCGCACGGTCACGACCGCCCTCTACACCTACCTGCTTACCGGATACTCGCATCCGGCAACCGCTACGCTGGCCCTGGCCTTGGTCGCCGTCCTGTGGGGACTGCTCGCGGTTCAGCGACGCATCCAACGATCGGGTGCCGGATCAACCCGCGGCGGCGATGGATCCCGTGTCGGCGATGCGGTCCTCGCCGATGCCCGGGGGCGCTCCGGTTCGCCGCCGATCACATTGGGCCGGTGGAGGTGGCCGGCGGCCCTCGGGGCCTTCGTGATTGTCTCTCTCGGTTTCGCCCTGCCAATCGCGGTGCTCGCCTGGTTGGCATCAACCCTTGGCGCCGCCGGATTGCCAACCTTCTGGTGGTCGTTGGTGCCCCATCTCGGGCATACCCTTGTGATCGGCGCGTCCGGTGCGACGGTGGCGGTGTGCCTTGGGCTTGCCCTGTCGCTTGCCCGCGGGCGTACCACACTCATCGAACCGGCGACGTGGGCGATGCAGGCCGGTTATGCCCTTCCCGGAATCATCCTCGCCCTGGCGATCGTCACACTCGTCCTGCGCGTGGCGCCGTGGGCGGGGGATACCGCCGTCCCGATCATCCTGGCGTCGGTCATCCTGTTCGCCGCCCCTGCTTTCCAGGCGTGTACCGCCGCCATCGATGCCGTGCCTGCGGTCCTGGTCAGTGCGTCCCGCGGTCTTGGCAGTTCCACGTGGGGTGCGTTCCGGCGTGTGGTCCTGCCACTGGCTGGGCCAGCCTTGCTTGCCTCCTGGGCCCTTACCTTCGCCCTCGTGGCCCGTGAACTCGCCGCGACCCTGTTGCTGCGCCCGCCCGGGTACGACACGTTGGCAGTGCGGATCTGGGTCCACACGATGGATGTCGGGCCAGATCCCCGCGCTGCCGCCGTTGCCCTCCTGCTTCTGCTGCTTCTTGGCACGGTATGGTCGGTCTCCCTCTGGCTTAGCTGGCGCTCCGAAGCGTCCACCCGCATTGCCGACCGTCGCAACCGGCCCTAGGGTCCGGTCATGCCGGCGAACGGTGGTACCTTCTCCCGGGGAGGGATCGGAACAGGTGCCACGCCGTCGAATGCCAGCCACGCACGTCTGCGAACGTGTGACCGGTCCTGATGCCAGGCAGGATGCCGACCGCCTGGACGCAAGCATCCGTGAGGCCTTTCCCGCCGGTATCTCCCGGCCAGCCTTGCGTGCGTTGGCCAGCGCCGGGTACGCGAACCTCGTTGACTTGGCCCTTGGGTCCGACGACGACGTGGCATCCCTTCACGGGATGGGGCCGAAGGCAATGGGGCTGCTTCGTCAGGCGTTGCATGCGACGGGACGGACCTTCCGGCCGTGATCCCCGTGTGGCCCGGTGAAACGGTTGATGAGGTGTTACCCGGCGAGGCGCCGGTGCGCGACGACGTGGTCGTTTCCGTGCGGGGTCTCGCGCGACGCTATCCCGGTTCGACCGTGTCAGCCGTCGCCGGGGTCAGTTTCGATCTGCACGCGGCCGAGGTTCTTGCCTTGCTTGGGCCGAGCGGGTGCGGCAAGTCCACGACCCTTCGCCTGATCGCCGGGTTCGACCGGCCCGATGCCGGCGAAGTCTGGATCAACGGTGTGTGTGTCGCCACGTCGGTCCGACCACTCAACGAGGGAACCCCGAGGTGGGTCCCCCCCGAACACCGCAGGATCGGGATGGTCTTCCAGGACTACGCCCTGTTTCCCCACCTGAGTGCTGCGGAGAACGTTGCCTTCGGCATCGAAGGCCTGCCACGCCCCGAACGCGTCTCACGAGTCACGCGCCTGCTCGCAACTGTCGGCCTTGCCGAACTCGGTGATCGCTACCCACACCAGCTTTCCGGAGGCCAGCAGCAGCGTGTCGCCCTTGCCCGCGCCCTGGCGCCGCGTCCCCGGGCACTCTTGCTTGACGAACCATTCAACACCTTGGATGCAAGCCTACGGGGTCAGGTGCGTCGTGATTTGCTAGACATTCTTGCAAATGAAGGAGTCTCGGTCCTACTTGTAACGCACGACCAGTCCGAGGCGTTTGCGTGCGCGTCACGTGTCGCGGTCATGCGTCGCGGGCAGGTGGAACAGGTCGGCCCGCCAGAAACGCTTTACAACCGACCCGCCAACCGGTTCGTCGCCGGTTTCGGTGGCGACGGGCTCTTCATGCCGGTTGCCGTTCATTCCGGACGCGTGGAACTCACCGGCGGGTGGCCGGTCCCGTCGGTACCGGTCACGGATCCGGCTGCGTGGGTGCAGGCGGGTGACGCCGTCATGCTTGTGCGCCCGGAAGAGGTCATCATCGACCCGGACCCTCGCGGGGAAAGCGTCGTCGGTGAAGGTCGACCCCGGGGGCCGGATGTCGAGTACGACGTCCGACCCCGATCCGCCCCCCATGGCAACCTCGTCCTTCGTACCCGCTACCAGGGATGGCTTGCACCAGGCACGCCAGTGCGTGTCGATCTGGCGTTGCGGCACCTTGTGCTTTTCGCCGGCGAACGGACCCTCGCTTCGCTCTGCCTCACTGTGGGATGTACCTGCAGATAGCACCCGTTGCCGTCTGACCGGAGTGCCGGACGGTCGCGTACACTTTGCCGTCATCATCTGGAGCCCGCCGGAATGCCGGTGGGTCCGCCACCGATCGGGACCGCCAATGGATCCGCAGACCGGGCGCACCGGGATCGCCGCGGCCCTCTTCATGATCATCACATCAATGATGCTCATCCCGTTCCAGGATCCTGATTCGGCGTCCTTTATTCTAAGCGTGCTGACCCTCGGCATGGGGATCATCTTCTTCATCATCCTCGTCATCCTGATCCGTCGTTCACTCGGGTAGCCCATGGATTGACAGCTAGGGCGATCAGTACCCCACTGAGACGCTTTGCAATCTCATCGACGGTCGTGGCCGCCTGTTTTTTGTGCTTCCTGTGGTAGCGTCAACTGAACGATCCCGATGCCATCTGGCGAGGGCGTGCGTGTGTTTACCGACCTGACGGATTGGTGCACAAGGGAAGACCGACAATGGACCTCACCACTCGGCGTTGCCACTCCGTTCTTGCGTTTCTTGTTGCCTTGCCACTGCTGACACTCGTGGCGTGCGGTGGGTCCGACCCAGCACCTTCGGCCGCTGCCTCCACAGCCAAGCCGGTCGGAGGCGCCACGGTCGCCAGCATCGCCACCGCGGTCACAACCCGGGACCCCTACGCCGTGCCCACTGCATCGCCTGGCGCCGGACCGCGCATCACCGTCACCGCGACCGTCGCACCCCCGACCTCCATGGCCGTGCTGGTGCCGACCCAGGTTCCCGCCCTGACGCAGGTCGCCACGGTTGCGCCGGCAATTCCCGCAGTGGTTGCGACCACGCCGGCCACCGCGACCGTTGCCTCCACTCCCGCCGCGGTGGCGACAACGGCCTCGACCGTTGTTCCCACCTTGGCATCCGCGCCGGTCACCGAAGGGCTCGAGTTCAAGATCCAGGCCGAGAAGTCGTCGGCATCATTCCGCGTCAATGAGCAACTCGCCGGCAGGGACCTGCCCAACGATGCGGTCGGTACCACCAAGGCCGTCTCCGGGCAGCTGGTCTTCGCAAATGACGGCACCCTGTCACCCGACAGGTCGCTCATCGTTGTGGATTTGAACACGCTCAAGACCGACTCCGGAAGCCGGGACAACTACTTCAAGCGGAACACCCTTGAGGTGGTGAAGTTCCCGAACGCCTCGTTTGCGCTGTCGAAGGCCGAAGGCATGCCGTCGCCCTTGCCGGCCAAAGGCGAGGCCTCGTTCACCATGACAGGCATGACGACCATCCACGGCGTCCAGAAAGAAGTCACCTGGAGGGTCACGGCCAAGCGTGATGGTGCGACGATCACCGGCAAGGCCACGGCCACCGTGACGTTCGGTGACTTTGGCATGACAATCCCGCGGGCCGCCGCCGTCCTCTCCGTCAAGGACGAGATCCGGCTCGAGATCGATCTGACCGCGACCGCCGAGTAGCACTCACGCCCGTCGTCAGTGGGCGTGGGTCGTCAGGTCGATGGCAATTGTCCCGACGACCCGTTCGGGCGCCGGGACCGTCAAGTCGACGGAACGCACGACATGATTGTTCGTGTCGGCGATGAAGAGGCGACCGCGTGCGATCGCCAAGTCACCCGGTTCCGAGAACCGTGCGTCGGCGCCAAGCCCGTCACGGTGTCCCTCGGGGGGGCCGCCACCGATGAACGTGCGCACGGTGCCGTGCGAGAGGTCAAGTCGCTTGATCCGGTGGTTGTAGGTATCCGCTATCAGCAGTGACTCCCCTTCCGGGTCATCACGCCACCAGGTCACGCCCAACGGATGCTGGAGGCGGGCACTTGCCGCGTTGCCGTCGATATCGCCGAAGTCGAACAGTCCCTGCCCGACAAGCGTCGATACCTGACCGGTTCCCAGATTGATCTGGCGGATCGCACTTGTCTCGCTGTCCGCCACCCACAGTCGTTCCCCGGTACCGTCGATGGCAAGCCCCGACGGCTGCGCGAACGCGGCCTCGCGTACCGGCCCGTCGGCAAGGGCCTCACTTCCTGAACCTGCGAACGGGATCACCCGGCCGGAGGCGAGATCCATCACCCAGATCTGGTGCGTACCCGCCATCGCGATGAACAGGAGCCCACGGTCATCGTGCGGGTCATCATGGGGGCCCCGGTCGGTAATGGGTGGCGCGCCTGGGTCAGCAAGGAAGACCACGTCCCACGGGCTTGAGAGATCAATCTCGCGTGCCGGACCACCGGTACCTCGGGTGCGCGCCTGACGACCGGTCCCGGCGATGGTGGTGATCGTTCCTCCGTCCGGGGACATGCGCCGGATCGCATGGTTCTCGGTATCGGCGATGTAGACAACCCCGGTGCGCGCATCGATCGTCAACCCTTGAGGCCAGTTGAATTGCGCCTCGTCCGGGGGTCCGTCACGCAAGCCCGGTTCGCCCGTGCCGACCATGTGGTGCAGCGGGCCGCCAAGTGTCGACAGTCCGACCACCACCAGGCGGTGATGGTTGCTATCGGCGATGGTGATGTGACCCCGGCCCCGGTCATCAACCAGGATTCCCCCGGGAAAGGCAAGGTCGGTTCCGATGGAGGCTTGCGCCGCTGCGCCAACTGGGCCAAAGTCCGGTATGGCCGGTGCAAGCCATCCCTTATCGTCAAACTCGGCAAGCATTCGGTCAAGAACAGGCATGAGTTGTCCGGCTTCGAACTCACCTTCGTGACGGCCGATCACCTTGCCTCGCGGGTCAATGAACATCAGCGTCGGCCATGCCCGGCAGGTGAACGCCTGCCAGACAGCGAAGTCGGCATCGTTGACGACCGGATGCCGGATGCCGTGGCGACGCACCGCGTGTGCGACCGCCTCGGTGGATTTCTCCTGCGGGAATTTCGCCGAGTGGACGCCAATCACGACCACGCGGTCGGGGTACCGTTCCTCAATCTCCCGCAACTGCGGAAGCACATGAAGGCAGTTGATTCAACAGAAGGTCCAGAAATCCAGGAGGACAATCCGGCCCTGCAAGTCGGCCATGCGCAGAGGCCGGTCGGTATTGACCCACGTCAATCCTGAGGGGAATTCGGGGGCATTCACGCTTCCGGCGTACGACTGCATGACCAAAGCGTAACAGGGACCTGCGGGCTATCGTGGAGGTTCGGCCATGGCGGCTGAGAGGCCGAGACCCACATGCAAGGTGCCGGTTACCAACCGTGCGGGGCGTTGCGCGTCGCGCCGTCGGGAGACCAATCCCCGCAATGCACCTGCAAGGACGCCATACGCACCGTCCGTCACGACCCCCAGCGCGGCGAACAAGGCACCGACGATCAGGAACTGCCACGCCACAGAACCGTGCGACGGGTCGACGAATTGCGGGACGAATGCCAGGAAGAAGATCGCCGTCTTGGGATTCAGCATGGCAACCACACACCCCTGCCGGGCAATCCGCGACAGCGGTTGGACTGGTGGTGCCGGTTGTTCGGCCTTGGCGTCGCTCCCCACGAGAGTCCGGACACCGATCCAGACGAGATACGCCCCCGCCCCCGCCCCCGCCCATTTGACGACGGTGAATGCCTCCGCCGATGCGACCAGCAGCGCCCAGAGACCCGCGGTGGCCGCGAGCGCATGCACGAAGTTGCCCCCACCGCCTGCCAGTGCGGATGTCACGCCCGCCCGCCATCCTTGGCTGATCCCGCGCGCCACGATGTACACCACCGCCGGCTCCGGCGTGAGTAACCGCACAAGCGACGCACCAATGAAGATCGCAAGGGTGTGCAGTGGGGGAAACACCAAGGTCACATCAGGGTCACGCCAGGGTCACATCAGCGTCCATGACGCGAGTGTACGACCGGGTTCGGGCGAGCTAGGTTGGTGGGATGTGCGACCGTCCTCGGTGGCGTCCATCTCACGTCGCCAGCATGGTCAGGTCCGGTCTGGAGGTTTCAGCCACTTGCCAAAACTCGTCAGGTGTTCGTCCGTGTACCCGATTTTCTCGTAGAAGGCAGCTACGCCAAGGTTATCGGCGCGCACTTGAAGGTTCAGTTTCCGGACACCTTGTGCCACCATCCGTGACTCGAGTTCGGCCATGAGTGCCCGTCCGATTCCCCGGACTTGGTGATCGGGTTCGACCGCCAGGTGGTAAACCCAACCGCGACGCCCATCGTACGCACCCATCACTGATCCGAGAATCACCCCGGGACCGGTCGTGCCCTTCGGACGGTCGTCACCCGCAACGAGGAAAAGCATCGGATCGCGCTTGCGCTTCTCATGGATCTCGGCGCGCAAGTCAAGCCATGGCCGGGATACACCCGCCCGCTCCCAGAGATCGAGGACCGCATGCTCATCGGTCTCACGGTAGGTGCGTACCTTCATTCCGTCGGTCCGTATCCGCCTATCCGGCGGTCCCGTCCTTCCGCCGATGGATGATCAGGAGGTTCCCGTCCGGGTCCGCCACCAGGGCCGAGTGGCACGTTTCCGCTTCCGTTGGCTCGATGATGACCAGGTGTCCCTTGGCCCTGAGTTCCGCCACCGCCTCGGTGACATCAGGCACCGCAAGCGCGATGGCTGCATTCACGCCTGCGCCGCCCACGTCCCTACGCAGCGCCAGTGCAACCGGAGCCGTGTCGAACTCGACCCAGTCCGGGGACTCTTCGGTGAGCGGTGCATCAATGCCGACGACTTCCCGGTAAAAACGCAACGAGGCATCAACGTCGGCCACGTTCACGACCACGAAGTCGATGCCCCGGATGTTCATCTGAGGTCTGTGTCCGTTCCGGCCCGCATTGCCATCCTACTTGCGGGCAGTGCTGAACTCGTGACGGCCCTCACGGATTGCCGGGCTTGCCGACTTGACCGCGTGCAGGAGATCGTCGTCACCATGGGCCGCGACTGCCATCGCCTTGAAGGCTTCCGGGTCCAGTTCCAGTGCCGCGAGGCACCGCTTGTCCGCCGGACAAGGGTAGATGTACTCGCCGATGGTGCCGTTCGCCTGCGCCCGCGCCTTGTCGGACATCCGCGCGACCCATTCAAGGTCACCAACCATCCATCCACGTGAGCGTGGCTTCCACTCGTCGTCAACGACGCCACCGTCCCAACGTTCGTTCGCCGCTTCCGGGTGAGCCTGTGCCGTGGTCATTGTGATCATCCTTTGCGCAACTCTTGGTGATGAAGCATCGGCCAGACCGATGGGTCACATCCCAGTGTACCGCGCAACTGTCCCGATACCTGGTTCGTTCCGGCGTCCGTGGCGCATTCAGCCCGCCCGCCGGGGGTTCCACAGTGACCGCAGCCACGTCGCCAACGCACGGAAAATCGAGGGTTCGAACGCGTACCGGCCTTCCCGGAGCGCCGGACTTGCGTTCGCCACCACACGCACGAGGTCCGCATCGTCGTGTGCCCCGATAGCGAGTGTCTGGAAGGTTATTGCGTCCAGTTCCAGGGCTCCCAGACAGCGGCGGTCAACGGGGCAAGGATAGATGTAGCCGTCACTCGTGCCCCGTGCGGTTGCCCTCGCCTTGTCGGACATCCGCGCAATCCACTGGAGGTCACCAATCGGCCAGGCGCCCGGACGAGGTTTCCAGCCGCCATTGACCATCCCGCCGTCCCACCGTTCGTTCGCCGGGCGTCCCCGGGCGGTTGTGCTATCACCGGTCATCCCGCTGGTCTCCTGCGGGAAGGTCTGTCCAAGAGCCCAAGTCGCAAGACCTTCCTCAGTCCGTTGGGCGCATGGCCATCAGCATGCTGAGTGACCCGCTGCATACGGTATGGCCTGCGTCGTTCATCACCGAGAGCTCGATGGACACCGCCCCGGACTTCATGCGAGGGTAGGCCTTCAGCTCGGCAATCGTTCCACGGATCTTGATGGCGTCGCCGGGATGGACCGGCAAGGTGAACTTCCAATCCGTGATGCCCCGGAATGCCCGGGTCGTGTCTTCCAGGATGCCCGTTTGCCAGGCCAGCCCGGTGGCGTGCGACAGCACGAGTGCCCCGTGCGCAATCCGCCGAGGGAACCCCTTCGACTGCGCAAACGCATCGTCGGTGTGAAGCCGGTTGTTGTCCCCCGTGAGACGCACGAAGGTATCGATGTCCTCGGCCGTGACCGTCCGTGACGGGCTTTCGATCACGTCGCCGGTGGTGAACTCCTCGAAGTAGCGGCCCATGATCCCTCCGGATTGCCGTGCCGGAACCAGCGTTCGCACGCCAGTCCCGGTGGCGCCAACATGATCGCTACTGTACGGTTTCCGCGCGGTCACCCATAACCACCGCCTGGGGACGGCGACCTTGCCGTCGACCGTTACGGCGCCGTCCACCTTCCGGGAAAAGTCAGGGTCCTGGAACACCTCCCGCGTCGCCTGCTTCATCGCTTCGCACGCGACGTCAGCTGGGAACTTGTGATGCAACGCACCTTGGGAATAGTCCGAGTAGTCGGCAATCGCTTCCCAAAGCTCCCGATCCATCGGCACGAGCATCTCGCGGGCGCGGACGTCATCGAACCCCACCTCGCGGGCGAGTGAGGCGTACGTTGAAGGATCGATCTGCCGGATCGCCTCCGGCTTGACGGCGACCACGTTCGCGGCCCGGGACGTCTTGGAGCTGGTCAGACCTGTGGCAATCCTGACCGCACGCCTGACGGTTTCCAGATAGAAACGTTCGGTCCCCTGGACGACCGAGCCGTCGTAGAACGCGCTATTGAAGAAGAGCCCGGCACCATGGCGGATGACCCGGAACGCCTCCTTGAACAGGGCCGGTTTCTCGTCAGCCCCGAAATTGTGGATGCCGTTCCCGATCACGACATAACTGCCGAGGTCGTCTGGCAGCGGGAGTGACTGCCCGAGGCTTTGCAATAGCGCGATCGGATAGCGGGCGAGGTGCTCACGTGCTATCTCGAGCGCATTCAGGTCACGATCGATCGTGACCGTACCCAGAAGCCTTGCGCCAATCCGGCTTGCAACCTCCGGGCACAGGTCACTCATCAGTCCTACCCCGCACGCAATGCCGATCCCCACCCACGGCGTCGGCAGGCGCACGTCCCGCAGGAAATCCTCGAGTTGCGCGCGATTGGCGGATCGGGAACTTGGCAGGCTTGAGAACCACTCGGAAGTGAACCGATGCGTCCCGGCAGACACAACGTGCTGGTCATCCATCGTCACGTGCCTCCAACGCGGGCGGGCCAGAGATGAATGGCGTCGTCTGGAACCGGTCCGCGCCCTAGGCCAGGATCATGGTCAACCGGCCCCGATACCTTGGGGTCTTCCCCGGGCTGCCGTGCCGCCATTCAGCCGCATGGCGCGGATCATCGCCGGGCCCCGCGGGTCGGTCGCGGAAGACTGCGTTGCTAGGCGTAGCGCCGGATCACGATGCACGAATTGTGTCCGCCGAAGCCGAACCCGTTCGAGAGAATCGTCGAGACCCTCGCGCGGCGTGCCACATTCGGCACGTAGTCCAGATCGCAGTCCGGGTCGGGCGTGTCATAGTTGATCGTCGGCGGCAAGATATCGTCAAGCAAGCTACCGATCCCCGCTGCCGCCTCAATCGCGCCGCATCCGCCCGCCGAGTGACCGGTCATGCTTTTCAGCCCGGTGATCGGAACCTGGTACGCACGATCACCAAGGACGGTCTTGATCGCAAGGGTCTCGGTCCGGTCATTCGGGCCAGTACTCGTGCCGTGCGCGGAAATGTAGTCGATATCGTCGGGCACGAGGCCCGCATCAGCGATTGCCGCATGCATCGCACGCACTGCACCGTTGCCATCCGCCGGTGGCGCCGTCAGATGGAACGCATCCATCGAGGCGCCATATCCAGCCAACTCCGCCAGGATGCGTGCCCCGCGGGCCTGCGCGAACGCCTCACTTTCCAGGATGAGCGTCGTCCCCATCTCGCTGAACACGAAGCCATCGCGGTTCAGGTCGAACGGACGGCTTGCCTTGGTCGGGGCGTCGTTGAACTTCGTTGCCAAGGCGCCGGCCTGGTTGAAGCCCGCCATCGCCACCGGTTGCAGGGCGGCTTCGGACCCACCAGTAATCACCACGTCGGCCCACCCCAACCGGATAGCGGCCACGGCCATCCCGATCGCATCGTTTGATGACGCGCACGCCGACCCGATTGCCATGCCGACGCCACGGACCCCAAGCGTGAGCGAGATGTGACCAGCGGCCGCATTCGGCATCAGCATCGGCACGCAGAACGGACTGACCCGCCGTGGGCCCCGCTGGACCCGCGTCGTCTCGCTTTCGACCACCGTCTGGAGTCCGCCAACGCCCGTCGCATAGATGACCGCAATCCGGTCGCGCGTGGCATCGTTGATCGGCAGGCCCGACATCTGGACCGCCTCGACCGCCGATGCAACCGCGAACAGCGTGAAGGGATCCATGCGACGCGCAGCCTTGGCGTCCATCCA
>CAMDTO010000048.1 GCA_945907765.1 Thermoflexus hugenholtzii JAD2
TGAACGTCCCACCCTGAAGAGTGTCTGGGGCAAGTCGTCCACCACGCGCCGATTCTGCAAGTTCACCCAGCTCCTGCGAAATGGTCTGGAGCGGCTTGCGGTCGGCATCGCGGATCACCGGAACCACGAGACCCGCGTCAAGCGCAACCGCGACACCGATGTTCACTTCGTTCCATTCGGCAATCTCTGGCGTACCCGCATCACCAGTGACGAGTGAACTATTCAGCCGAGGATGATCACGAAGAACGCGTGCGACGATCGACACGATGATGTCGGTGTAGGTTGGCGGCCGATGTCCGTAAACCTTTGCCGCCGGTACTAGATGGGCGCGAAGTTCAACGAGGGCAGTTGCATCTGCCTCAGCGAACATGGTGAGCTGTGCCGTCGTCTGCAGACTGGCTCTCATCCGTTCGGCGATGATGCGCCGCATTGCGTCAATCCGGACAGTCTCGCGCCGGGTAAGGCCCGCCACCGCCGGTGAGGCAACAAGACCACCTGCAGCAACACTCGGTATGTGAATCGGGACAGTCTGGACCGGACCATGTGAAGGAGCCGCAACTGTCTCCCCGTGGGACGCAATCTGGGCATGGATGTCGCGTTCGACAATCCGGCCATCCGGGCCGCTGCCTACGACGGACTGCAGATCGATCCCCGCGTCCTTCGCAAGACGTCGCGCCAACGGCGACGCAAGGATCCACCCACCGGCCTGTCCGGAGGCTGCCGCACTGCGCACATCCTCCTCGACAATGCGTCCGCCGGGACCACTACCGTGGACACGGTTGAGGTTGACCCCGAGTTCACCGGCAAGGCGCCGCGCCAAAGGCGATGCCCGAACCGTCGCCCCGTCAGCTTCGACCCTGGCTGGGGCACTCGATGCAGAAACCAAGGCCGTTGCCTTGGCTGGTTCGGGCTTGATCGTTGGCACCACTGGCGCGGACATACCAAGTGCCGCATCTATCGCACTCTCGGGTTCGCTCGCAGTCCCCAGGACCGCAAGCGGCTCCATGACCTTCGCAACCCCACCAACGGGAACGACGATGCGTCTCAGGATCCCTGATGCGGTCGCCATGACCTCCTGGTTGAGCTTGTCAGTCTCGATATTGGCAACGGCATCGCCGCGTTCGACCGTGTCACCGACCGACTTGAGCCATGCGACGACCGTCGCCTCGGTCATCGTGACCCCGAACTGGGGCAGCTTGATCAGGGTCGCCATCGCTACCTCATCAGGCCGCGCACGGCTTGCGCAACCTGGGCGGCGGAGGGGATGGACAGGTTTTCAAGGATGCGATTGAACGGAGTAGGAACGTTCGGGTTTGCCACACGCGCCGGCGGCGCATCCAGATAGTCGAACGCATGCTGCACGATCTGCGCAACCAGTTCCGCGCCGAAACCGACGCGTTCATGCGCCTCATGCACGATCACCACCCGGTGGGTCTTCTTGACCGACTTGATGATCGTATCGAGATCAAGCGGCACGATGGTTCGTGGATCAATGACCTCAGCTTCGATGCCCTCTTCAGCAAGGTGATCCGCCGCTTCGAGTGCGATCTCCACCATGCGCTGCAACCCAATGATCGTGACGTCCTTGCCCGTCCGCCGGACTGATGCAACCCCGAACGGAACCGTGTAGTCCGTGTCAGGCACCTCATCCTTGGTCGTGGCGTACTGGACCTTGTTCTCAATGAAAATCACCGGGTTATCGTCACGGATGGATGTCTTAAGCAGACCCTTGGCGTCATAAGCTGTCGACGGCATCACGATCTTCAGTCCGGGAACATGGGCAAACCAGGCTTCCAGAGACTGCGTGTGCTGCGCCGCGTTCGCCCGACCCGCGCCTGCCATCGTGCGGTACACGATCGGCAACACCGCTTTGCCTCCGAACATGTACTTGGATTTCGCGGCCTGATTGACCACCTGGTCCATCGCACACATCATGAAGGTCATGTACATGAACTCGGCCACGGGACGCATGCCGACGGACGCGGCGCCAAGGACAGCCCCAGCAATCGCAATTTCCGAGATTGGTGTGCCAATGACGCGCTTGGGTCCGAACTCGTCCCACAGCCCGCGAGTGACGCCGTACGTGCTGTCCTTGATGTCCTCACCGATCATGAACACGCGGTCATCGCGCCCCATTTCCTCGCGGAGGGCCATATTGAGTGCTTGAGAAACGCTCAAGACTGCCAAAGTCATTCTCCTCGCACCGGGATGCCCGGCGTGCGTTCACGAAATGTCCATGCATCGGGCAAGCCACCAATGCTGGCGTGCCCTGTGCCGAAGAAGCCGGTCGGGCGGAGCCCTAGAGCGTCCGCCCGTGCGAATCCGCACCGGTGTAGATGTCCGTCAGGAGGATGTCCTCGGATGGTTCCGGGCTCGCCTCTCCAAACTCCACCGAACGCTCAACCTCATCACGCACTTGGCGGTCAATCCGCGCAAGGTCGTCTGTCGTCGCCACGCCGAGTTCCTGCAACTGGGCGCTGAATACCTTGAGTGGATCGCGGGTCGCACGTGCGTGGGCGACCTCTTCGCGAGTGCGGTACGGTTCCGGATCGCCGAGGAAGTGCCCCTCAAACCGGTACGTCTTGGCCTCGATCAAGGTCGGACCTTCGCCCGCCCGCGCACGATCGACCGCGGTACGGACCGCACCGAACATCGCCAAGATGTCCGATCCCTCAACGATCACCCCGGGAATGCCATAGGAGATGGACCGGGTGGCGATATCCGGGATGGGCGTGTCCTGCTGAACCGATTGGAATTGGGCGTAGCCGTTGTTCTCACAGATGAACACCACCGGCAACTTCAGGCCAGCGGCAAAGTTAATGCCTTCATGGAAGGCACCCTCATTCGCTGCACCATCACCGAAGAAGCACAGCGCCACGTTGGGCCGGCCGGTGACCCAGAAGCCGAGGGCAGCACCAGTACTGATCGGGATGCCCGCACCCACGATGCCATTTGCGCCAAGCATTCCGTGGTCGAGACTGGCGATGTGCATCGACCCGCCCTTGCCATGGTTGTAGCCGGTGGCCTTGCCCATCAGTTCCGCCATCATCGGCGCGAGCTCCAGGCCCATTGCGATGCAATGACCGTGACCACGGTGCGTCGAACTGATGACATCGCCCGCGCGCAATGCGGAGCAAGCACCCGTTGCGACCCCCTCCTCACCGATATAGAGATGCACGCTGCCATAGAGGCGCGCCTCGAGGAAGAGTTCCTTCACCCGGTCCTCAAACCGGCGGATGCGGAGCATCGTCCGGTACATATCGATGAGTTGGCTATCCGAGAGACCATGCCGGTCGAGAGACGGTGACGCGGCACCGGACCCCGAAGCAACCGAGTGTTGACTAGGTGATACTGTGACCATGCCGCCTACTATAGGCGCATCGCTGGGTCGCGTCAACGCGCCTCGTCAACCAGCGCAAGCGCCGCCCGTGCCCATGCAATCACTTCGGCAGTCAACCCAAGATCCCCCCACTCATCCGGCTTGAACCAACCCGGCCTGGCTTCGGGATCATCACTATCCGCTCGGGGAACTGCCATCGATCCCGGCACAATCCTCCCGGCGTACACAAGATCGATATGCTCGTGGGCTGGATTGGTTCCACGCGCCGGGATACCTTCCAACTGGATCCCGATCGGTTGGACCAACCGTGGAGGCACCCCCACTGGTCGAGGGACGTCAACAAACAATGGATTGGACGCGTCGATCAGATCGACCCGGATTCCCGTTTCTTCGATTGTCTCGCGACGCGCGGCCTCGTCCGGCAGCTCGTTCGGTTCGACGTGTCCACCCGGAGGTAGCCACCGCCCGAGCGTTCGATGGAAATGGAGCAGTACCGCACCCTCATGGGCGACAAACACCGCGACCGCATACTCGCGAACCAACGCAGACACTTCGCTTCTAGCCACGATTGGCAATCCTGATCACGACCATCACCCCGACGGCGGACATGGCAACGGCCGATCCGATGGTCACCACCGTCGCGCCGACCCATCCACCTCCGTAGACGAACCACAGCAAAGCGAAGTGCGTCGCCATGCTAAATGCGCCAACGAAAGATGTCACGATCCACGCCACGTATCCCCGTCGCCGGATATGTCCCCACCAACGGCCCCAGGTCATCGGGCCGATCGGTTCACCGTGCAGGTCAAGTGCCCGTTGCCGGAACGCGCCAAGGCGCTGGAGGTCGAGCGCAGTCAGCCCAGCGGCACGTTCCCGCGCCTGTTCACGGGCGTTCAGCCCCTCCTGTCGCCGACGGCGGGCCGCATCTCGCCGGGCCTGGGCACGCGGACTACACTCCAACGCAACGAAGACCGCGAGTGACCCGAGTAACGCAAGGGTGACCACCCCACTGATGACTTCAGTTTCCATCTAAGGTGTCTGTCGGAGTGTTGCGGGGGTGGGTCCAACCGGGTTCCGCGCTCAAGTGCAAAACTCTAGCAGGGGTCCAGACCATTTGACTTTCCCTGCCGCCGTTCATGCCAAACCCATGAGGAATGGGACGGCATAATGCGTCAGACCCGACCTCGACAGGGACAAGACCATGACCACCATGTTCTCGCCGGACACCATGACGAATGCCGAAATGGCACTCCGGCTTGTCGCCTCGGTGATCCTGGTACTCCTGATCGGATGGGATCGGGAAACCCACAGGCATCCCGCCGGACTTCGTACGCACTTGCTTGTTGCCCTCGGCGCGTGCGCATTCACGATCGGCGGGGTGGTCACCGCAGACGGAAACACTGACCCGACGCGTATCGCCGCCCAGGTGGTGACTGGCGTGGGTTTCCTTGGTGCCGGCGCGATCTGGAAAGCTCCGACCGAACGCTTCGTCCACGGTCTTACGACGGCGGCAAGCCTCTGGATCGCCGCTGCGATCGGGTTGCTTGCTGGCGTCGGCGCCTACCCACTCGCCACCGTGACCGCCATCCTCGCGTTTGGCATCCTGCGACTGCGCACGCATCCCGGCATGTCCGATGACGCGGGTGAACGCTCCGAGGCAGGGGACAACACGTGACGGGTACGAACGGTCCAACGCGACCATCTTCGGTTGGAACTGCCATTGACCTCCACGTCCACACCACCGCGTCATCATGCGGATACATGACCCCGTCGGAAGTCGTCGGGTACACCCGCGCCTCCGGTCGTCGCTTCCTTGCAATCACCGACCACAACACCGCAACTGGTGCAGTCGAGGCGCGCAACATCGCGAAGGCGTCAGGGGACGACCTCGTGGTGATCGTCGGGATGGAACTGTCAACGGCTGACTTCGGGCACGTTTTGGTGTTCGGCGAAGGCGTGGAGGACGACTGGGGATGGAAGTCAATGATGCCAATGCCCCGGCACCTGCCCGATGGATGGGTCGCAATCCAGGCACACCCGTTCCGTGACTTGGTCAAACTTGCGCTTTCCGGGCCACTGAAGTTCGACCTGCCCGACTTGCCACCATCAATTTCCGCCATCGAACGATGGAACGGCAACGACCTGCTTTCCAAAGCACCAGACCGGCGCGCTGACCTAGACGAGGCGTCACTTTCTTACATCGCGGCGCAAGGACGAAGCGCGGTGGCGTCATCAGATGCCCACCGGGCCGTGTCGATGCACGCTTACCACACGGTGTTCCCGAGACCCGTGCGATACGTGGCCGACGTCGCAGAGCAAATCAAGTCCGGAGAGGCCTACCCGGGTTCGGCGTCCGAAGCTGAACTCGCCGAGATTCGCACCTCATGGCGACGACGCAACGCTATTGGATGGCATCTGATGGGGTTGGATTGGCAAGCAATCTCCACCAAGAAGGGACACGATTCTGATGAGGCTAGTGAGGCAATCCGCATTTACGGGATCGCTCAGAACATCGTCGGGCAGGGGCTTGGGGCAGAACACCTGAGTAACGAGACCGGAATGCCTCTAGCGACCGCCATGGACTTCATGGCAATCGTCCATGAGGAGAACCTGGACCCGCCCCGCGTCCGATAGACCGTCATACCCGCTACGGCAACTCAGGTGTCCCCGCGAAGGCGTCGCACGGTCTCCTTGATGGCCTGACGATCAAACCGCCACCGCGCGTCGCTGACGTGAACCTCCACCCCGTCTGAAACCGAGATGCGGTGCCATGCGGTCGCGTCGGAAGCCTCACCTAAGCCTGGAAAATTGGAACCAGGGACCTCTGGTAACACGTCAGACGGTTGGACAAACCCGAGCAGGTTGGCACGATTGCTCAACCGTGCCGTCAGACGGCTGTCGACCCCGGAAGATGTCGGCTCCTTCATCGCGGGCGATGAAGTTTCCCGGGATCCGGACCGGTGCCGTATCAGCGCTTCAAGGTACTCATGGCCAGAAGCAGACTCACTCGCACGCGTGAGTGCCCGCTGCTGCCGTTCAATCACGGATTGCAAGCGCATAACTTCCGGCCCACTGAGCCCAATCGTCCGGTCACGGATCTCGTTGATCGGAACGTGCTGGTCAACAAGTGAACGGATGAGCCGAAGCCGGCTCAGATGGGCCTCGGTGTAGCGCGTGCCCCGACCACGAGTGCCTGGCCCTGGCAACAGCCTCGCAGAGATGTAGTAGCGGACCGTCCGGACGGATATCCCGACAAAATCTGCCAACTCTTCGATCGTCATGCATGGCTCCAGTGGACACGCGCCATCAGCGCATAGTGGCAGAACATCCCCGCAACTCAGACACCGACGCTGGCATTATACCGCCGTCAGGTGAACTAGGAACCCGGAGGCACCCATCGGCGGGTGCCCTACCTGACGCCCAACTGTTTCTCAAGCGAGACAAAAAGCGACCGCATTCCAATGATCGAACTGACGACATCGCGTTGCACGTAATCTGGGCCTTCGACCGGCCGGAGATCGACGTACTCGATTGCGAACAGTCCGTCGTACGCGCGCTCGTGCAATCGGGTCACGATGCCTGCGAAGTCCACCTCACCGTACCCCGGAACCATCTGCAGGGCCGCGGGCATGCCCCGAGCATCGCGCATGGTGACGTGGCGAACATGCGGGATGACTTCCCAGAATACTTCACCCTGGTTTGCACCAACGTAGAAATGGCTTGCCTCAAGCGTCAGGCCAAGTCCAGGTATCGCCTCGCACATGCGTGCCGCGTCACCCGGCATTTCACCAACGAGCCCTCGGTGGGTCTTCATGCAGACCTGGATGCCACGAGATGAAACCGCATCCGTGATCGAACGCAGACGTGCCACGGCCGCCCCGAAAGGCGTGCCAGCCGGAGAACTCAATGTCGTGATCAAGCCAACGCCAAGTTCAACGGCAAGATCGGCGACGGCGAGCATTCGTCGAACCTCTTCGACAATTGGCAAGGGTCCGTCACCAACTCCGGTATAGATTGTGGCAACGCGCTTCATGGAGTTCTTCGCGAGGGCGTCACGGATGCGCACCGCGGACGCTTCCACGGCAGCGCGCCCACCATCTGCAAGGGCTTTCGGTCGCAGATCGCCGAACGCCTGAAAGATGGCCAGTTCCGCCTGGCCCATTTCCATATCGCCGATGCCAGCAAACGCGGCCTCTAACGACTTGGCTGCCCATCCGAGTGTCGATACGATCACGTGATTTGGCATGAGTCCCCGCCTAGTCCCAAGTTTCTATCTGGACACCCACGTCCAGCCCTGCTTTAATGTTACCTTTTGGCACACGGGACGAACCATACGGGGTGCATTACCGTTCAGAATTGATCCATCCACCCAACCACCGAGCATCCAAAGACGCATGTACATACCCGGAGGGCGACAAGATGAGCGATCAGAACCGAGAACCTGCCTCACCACAACCACGCCAGGCAACCGGAGATGTCATCCCGATCCAGTCGTGGCAGCTCCCGATCTTCCTCAAGACGCTCACCGACAACGGTCACGCCACTGTCGGGTGGAACCGGGATACCATCCCTCTCGACGAGGCGATCAGCCGGGCCGAAGCACTCTCCCCGACGTCAACCGTCGTGGTTGATGGCACGACCATTTACGTGGCTGAACCGGATCATTCCGCCGATGACCCGGCATTGCACCGAGGACCGGTCGCCTTCGTCAAGCGCCGCCCACAATAGGCCCAGTCGGCGACAAGCCGGCACTGTGCCACCATCGACTGGAAGGGGTTCAGTTCGTGAAAGTCTTCGGACGCATGATCAACCTCCGGAACGATCCGGAGAAAGTTGCAGACTACATTCGCTACCACGCACAGGTCTGGCCGGAAGTCCTGGAGGGACTGCGTAGCGGTGGGGTGACCGACATGAAGATCTTCCTGAGGGGCCAGCGAATGTTCATGTACATGGCCGCAAATGATGACTACAATCCCGGGAAGCCGTCAGAGACCCCTCCCCACCCACGTGTCCTGGAGTGGGACCGGATCATGCGCACTCTCCAGGAACGCTCGCCCGAAGCGACCGATGATGAGTGGTGGGCCGAGATGGAAATGGTCTTCGACATGCATTGGCCCCAGCACGTCTAGTCGTTCGATGACGCACCGATGCCCCGGAATGACGGGCGGTTTCATCCTCCCGAAAGTCCGAGGCCTCGGTTTTTTCCCTCGCAAGAGCGGGGCGGCAAGAGGTCAAACGGCGGCGACTTCAGCCTTCGCCAGTCCCTGCTCAACAAGGTATTCCTCAACTTCGTTGCCCGCCACATCAGCGAGCATGACGCCGTTGATTTCCACACAGGGGGAGAGCGGCTGGCCGCTCTTGCGGACCATCTCGCTGTAGTTGGACCGGTCGTTGATGATGTCGCGGTCCTCGAACACGAGGCCGTGCTTCTGAAACACCGCGCGGACGCTGTTGCTCCACCCGCATACCGGCTTGAGATACGCCACGATTGTCGGAGCGGCAGTTTCGGACAAGGTCGAACTCCTCCAGAACCTTGCGTCACCGCACACCCCGTCCGGGATGACGGCAACGCCATCGACGTCGCACCCGTACCAATCCGGGTGCCTTCACGACATTCTACCCGGCATCATGCCGTTTCGTACCGTCCAAACCTGTCCGCCAACGCTACCATCGGGCATGAAGAGCTTTGACCCAGCGACCTCGGGAGCATCGGCAACAGCCCAAGGCCTTATTGATGGACGTGACTGAAGGGTTCCAACCGGGCGACATCCTCATCGCGAGTGATTCCCGTCCTGTCGGGATCATCGAACACGTCCTGCACCCGACCAGTGGCATACTGCTCGTCATTGAGCGCGCCTGGGCGCAACGCCAGTACGTCGTCGCCAGCGCCACCATGGTCTATTCGAGCGAGCAGCCATTCGGCACAACCTCGTGGCACACCCTGTCAGTTCCTCTCGCCACGGTGATTTCACGTGGCGTCTACCGCCGCGTCATGGGGAGACTGGTTCCCGACCCCCATCGAGGCGACGTACCCCGGCCACACTCCCCAGCCAATGACACGGCGGCAGCGAGTGCCATCCTGCCCCTGCTCGCCTCCCAACCCCTCACGGCCGCACAGCCGGTCACGTGCACGGTTCGGCACGGTGTCGCTTGCCTTGGTGGGCGCATATCCACCGACGCCGGTTCGCTTGAAGCCTCCCACGTCGCCCGGTCAGTCACCGATGTTTGGCACGTCCTCGTCACTGTCGTCTCAGATGAGGCACTCGTCTCCCACCTCCGGCGCGCCATCAGGACCGATACCGAATCGGTGCCCCATGTTCTCACCGTGTCGGTGCGGCATGGCCAAGGCCTGATCGAGGTCAATTCCGGGACCCCGAGCGATGCCATCAGCCGCCTCGCAAACTGGACAAGCGATATTGAAGGGCTCGACTCGATTGAGGTTCGGGTCGCCTCAAATAATCCGGAAGTGATCGCTTCGACAAACTACTGCCAGCACAAATCGGGTTGACTGGTCACCGTGCGGGACTGCCAGTTCCCATGGGTGGCGCAACCGCTCCGGCGGCCCATCCGAGGACGGCAGTGAGGACTGGAACCAGCATCACGGCGATCACCGCGATCACGGCGATCACGGCGATCACGCCGGCCTGGCGCTCAACCACGAGCGCGAAGGTTACTGCGAGGACGGGAGCAAGTGCACCCACCCCGATTGCCACCACCAGCAACAAGACTTGCAGGAGTGGCTCCGTCCAAGACCATGGATCGTCGGACATCTCCACCGTCATGATCGTCTGCCGACGACGCGCCCCGAGCAGTGCGCGTCCCAATTCAGGGGCTGGACCGAGGTCACTGATTGCCCGCATCTCGGCCTCACTACGGGGAACCCCGGCGAGCATCTGGTCTTGGGCCGCCGCCTCGAGATTGGCACCAATCGACCCGACGATGACCGCACGGCCCACGCCGCCCAATGGCGCATCAATCCCTTCAACGACAAGTGACGTGTCGGCCTGACCTTCCAGCACTGCATCGAGTTCGGCCAGGTACCGCTCCACTGGAAGCGACGGCCCAACACGTCGCACCCACCCCGAGGGGGCGTCAGATGCGTGTTCCATCGACAATCACTTCCGGTCGTCCCCCGGCCCCGAGTACCTTGAGGAGATTTTCGGCGAAATCGCGCCATCGGCCAGCCGTCTGCCTGGCCTCGGCCTTGCCGGACGGCGTCAACTGGCAGACAGTGCGCCAACGGCCGTTCCCTTCTGTTGGCGCCGACCACTCGCCGGCAATCAGGGCAAAAGGCTGGAGTCGTTGCAACGTTGGATAAAGGCTTCCCCGGCGCGTGTGGAAGGAGCCCGCGCTGCAGCGCTCAATCTCCTTGGCGAGGCCGTACCGATGCATCGGCCCATCCGCCAAGGCAGCGAAGACAAGGGTCGCACCCGGCGTGCTGACGGGAGGCATGTCTCCCGGCGCTCAGTCACCGGGAACGTCTACCTCACTGTCCAGAATCGGTTCGGCCGGATGACTTCCCTGTACTTCCTCGTCAGTCACTAGACTTCTGCCCCCTCAACACAAAAGCCCTCGCCACCAAGGCAGATAACGCAACACGCTCTCCACCATGCGCGAAACCACGCTGTGACGGCACCAGATCGTGGACCGAACACTCTGATCAGATGTTCGATCGCCCTTGGACCCCATCGACGGGAATGCATGCCCCGCTCACCCATGAGGCGCGCGAAGAGCACAGGAACGCCACCACATCGGCAACTTCCTCGGCGCGACCAAACCTGCCAAACGGGAGATCGCGCTTGACAAAGGCAGCCATTCCCTCCGGGTCCGCCTGCTGACGCTTTTCCCATGTGCCCCCGGGGAACATGATCGACCCCGGTGCCACCGCGTTCACGCGGATCCCCTCAGGTGCCAATTCACGCGCCATCGACTTTGCCAGACTGTTCATTGCAGACTTCGCCACGTTGTAGCCGGCATAGCCTCCCGCCTCGCGTCCGTAGATGGAAGAGATGATGACGATGCTCCCACCGCCCTGCTTTCGCAAATGAGGCACTGCAAGCCGGCTCGTCTCGATTGCGGGGTACAAGTTGATGCCAATGACACCACGCCAATCCTTCGGCTCAGTCTCCATGAACGGCTTGTTGGCCGGTGCACTGCCCCCAAGGTTGTTCACCACGATATCGATCCGCCCAAACTCCTCGGCGGTCTTCGCGACCAGCATCTCGGCCATGCCCGGCAGCGTCAAGTCGATCGCAACCGGAAGGGCACGCCGGCCTAACGCCTCGATCTGACGCGCCACGCCCTCGAGTGCCTCTGAGCCGCGCGCCGCAATGGCAACGTCACATCCTGCCGATGCCAACGCCAAGGCGATTGCCCGGCCAATGCCTCGGCTTGCACCGGTCACAATCGCGCCATGTCCCGTAAGTCCCAGATCCATGTCTCAAGTCCTCGTTCCATCCGCCCTGTTGCGACTGACGGCCTGTCCGCGCATTGTAGGCGTGCCGACCACGCGTATGGCACCGATACACCCCAGACCAGGCCGCCTCTCAGCCACTTCAGGAGGCCCACGCGATGTTGAGGTCCGACATCGCGCAAGCAACGCATGGACCCGGTGTGGCAGGATCAATCAAGCATGAGAATCCCCCAGCCTGACCACGGGGCGACCCTGGCACCCGACTTGGTCCACACACCGTCGCTCGGTCCGGGCTCGCCGGCCTACGGAGGCGCTATCCCGCACCCGGACGAGCTGACACGCGCCCGCTTCCTGAGCCAATTGCGTGGCATTGTCGGCGCTGGTGCCGTGGTCTCCGAACCGGCCGCTCTGGTCAGTTACGAGGGCGACGGCTACATGGCGCGATCGAGGCCACTCGCGGTCTGCCTGCCAACCACTACCGGCCAGGTCTCGGATGCCATCCGACTAGCTCGCCTATACGGCTTTCCGGTCACACCCCGAGGCGCGGGAACCGGTCTTTCAGGTGGGGCAACGCCGATTCACGGTGGGTTGGTCATTGCAACGTCACGCATGAGCAAGATCCGCGAAATCGACGCGGAAAACATGCGCGCGATCGTCGAGCCAGGTCTGGTGAACATCGATCTGACACGCGCCGCCGAACCGTTCGGCCTCTACTTCGCACCCGACCCCTCAAGCCAGACCGCTTCGACGATCGGAGGGAATGTTGCCGAGAATGCCGGTGGCCCGCATTGTCTCGCCTATGGCGTCACCACCAATCATGTCCTCGGCATGGAGGCAGTCCTCGTCGACGGCACCATCGTCTCTTGCGGGACCATGGCAAGTTCGCCAGACGCCCCGGGATATGACTTCCCCGGAATCCTGACCGGTAGCGAGGGAACCCTTGCCTTTGTGACGGCGGTCTGCGTGCGCCTGATGCCTCGTGCAGAAACGGTCCGGACGGTTCTGGCTCTTTTCGATACCTTCAACGATGCCGGTGCCGCTACCTCCGCGATCATTCAGGCGGGCATCATTCCGGCGGCGCTCGAGTTTGTCGATGGTGTCACCATCGGGGCCCTACGAGGTGGAGGGTTCCCCGAGTACCCAGAGGGCGTCGAGGCACTCCTCCTTGTCGAGGTCGAAGGCCTTTCAGAAGCCTGCGCCGAAGACGCCCGTCAGGTGGAAGCGCTCCTCGCCCAGTACGGCGCACGTGAAGTTCGTGTCGCAGCATCCGTCGCCGAGAGGCAACGTCTGTGGCGCGGACGCAAGGGAGCCCTGGGCGCACTCGGACGCCTTGCACCGAATTACTACATCCAGGACGGTGTCGTGCCCCGGTCACGCCTTGTGGAAGTCCTCACCAAGGTGCAGGACCTTGCCAAGCGCGAAAACCTCCTGATCGCGAACGTGTTCCACGCCGGAGACGGCAACCTGCACCCGAACATCCTGTACGACGCCCGGATTCCGGGGCTCACCGAACGGGTCATCAAGGCCGGCGAGGAGATCCTTCGGGCCTGCATCGACGCTGGGGGCACGCTCTCGGGCGAACACGGTGTCGGATTGGAGAAAGCCGCCTATCTGGACTGGGTGATGTCGCCTGCAGACCGCGCAACCCAAGCGTGCGTCAAGCGAGTCTTCGACGAAGGTGGATGGCTCAACCCCGGCAAGCCGTGAAGCCTATCGTCTAGGCACTTGCTGGGTCAACAGGTTCAGGAGCCCGCTTGGCACGGAGGGCGGGACTACGCGGTACCTTGACCATGTAGTTCTCCTTGCTCGCGAACACCGATGGGACCCGCAGCGATGAGGTTCCGCACGTTGGGCACGACGCCGCTTCCCCAGATTGGCTCATTGGGCGCATGAGTTCGAATTCGCGCCCGCATGGATCACATGCGTACTCGTAGATCGGCATCGGTTCAACCCTTCCAGTCCAAAGCGACGCGTCTGCATTTATGGTGCAGCGAAGTGATCGTTCCCGCTAGGAACTCATGCGTACGACAGGGGTTCGGTTCAATGGATCACTGATGGTGATCGCCATCTTCATGGTCGGGTGCAACCGGCAGATGAAGGTATGCGACGACGCGGCATCCTGGAACTTGGTCGTCCAGGGTTCGCCAGGCTGCAAGCGGCCACTATCCATCTCACCGGTGACAATCTGGTGGGTCGTACTGTCAAGGTTCCGGAACGTCACGGCCGTACCGGGAGGCACTGCAAGAGTTGGCGGTTCGAATGCCATCCCGCGTATGATTACCAGCTGGGCCGGAAGCGCCGTGGCCGTCGCCGCAACGTTCGTCCCCCTGGCAATCGCGGTGGCAGCATTGGCGGTGGCTGCCTCGAGCGCAGCCGGCGCAACCGTTGGCGGTGGGGGAGGCGGCGGAGGGGGAGGCGGTGGAGGGGCCTCAGCAGCCAATGGGGTGACCGCCACGGCAGCGGCAGCCTGGATTGGCCCTTGCTGCCCCACGTCCTTGGCTTGAGGTCCCTGCACTTCGGTCGGCGTTGGTCCCGGTCCAACGGTCAGGATGACGGTCGAACTTCCCGATGGCGGGTCGCCACGCGCTGGCAACGGGTCAAGTCCAGGCAGGGCACACGCCGTGAGCACGAGCATGCCAAGACCGCGCACCAGCGTCCAAGTACGCTGCGAGGACCTTGCCGTGTCCATGCTTGCCTCGGGCCGTCGCATCGTCCGCAATCCTCACTCGCACCCGAATCACCGCGGATAGTTCAGTACCACGCAGCAGAACGCTACCAACCGGCCGCTTTGCGGGCAACTCGGGAAAGAAAACTATCCCATTCGGTCGCAATTTCAAGGAGCCGTCCTACCTTAACCCACTGTGGGAAACGCTTGGAACCCGCTCCCCGCGGAGCCGTAACGACCGGTCCGCACGTGCAGAGGATAACGACCACGGCAACTCTGGTTGCGTGAGTCGCACGCGAGCCGAATCCGAAGCCTCCCAAGGTCAAGGTTTCTCGCCGTCTTCCGTACTTCCACCTACACTGTTCCGGGATGAAGCCAGCTATTGTGGAATATTGCATTCAGGGGCGATGGAGTGCGGGGTGATACCTCGTCGGAGCGGTCGCGCCGGTCACCCTTGAGCGAAGCGTCTGCGCATCGGGAGAGATGGGGTGGGGCAAAGTTCCGGATCCAGGTTCACTGGACCTGGATCTTCACCATCCTGGCCCTGATTGCAGCGCTCGGCATCCAGCGGGTGCCGTCGGTACGCCCGGACTGGCCCGAAAGCGCCGTCTGGGCAACCGCTGTCCTGAGTGCCGTGCTCGTTGGCACATCGCTTGTTGGGCATGAGGCGGCGCACGCCATGGCCGCTCGCGCCCTCGGAGCCCGGGCAGTCCTGTTCCGGTTCGCCCTTGCCGGAGGCGCGATGACGACCGACGCGCGCGCCCTTGGTCCCCGAGGCGTCGCCCTTACTGCCCTCGCGGGCCCGTCCCTGAACGGAATTGTTGCCGTGGTGTTCTGGACCCTGGCAGACGTTCTTGACCCGTCAACTGGAAACCGGCTCTTCCTGGGGTGGCAAGCCGCTGTCTTGTCCGTTAGTCCGGTCGCCGGGGCCCCGTCTCTCGCCCAGGCGCTTGCCTTGGCACTCACCGACGCAGCGTGCATCAATGCACTCGCCGGCGCCATAAACCTGCTGCCCGTACCTCCACTTGATGGAGGCTTCGTCGTTGAAGCGATCACTTGGCGGCTAACCGGCCGCTTTGAGACCGCCCTTACCGTCTCCCGCAGCCTCGCACGGTGCCTCGGCATCCTCGTGATGCTCACCGGACTGTTCTTCTTCGTCATCGGGGACTTTGCACCGGGGGCACTCGCCGTGATCCTCGGGATCAGCCTCGACAGACTGCAAGGGCCAAGGCCATCCAGCCGTCACTGACCGTGCCGCATACAGGCTCAAATCATGAAGGCGCCGCCGTTGATGTTGAGCGTCTCACCAGTTGTTGACCCAGAGCGGTCAGACACAAGGAACACAATTGCCGATGCGACCTCGTCGGTGGTGGCGAGCCGTCCGATCGGAATTGTTCGGACGAGTGATTCGACCATTTCTGGCTCGAGGCCGAGGATCATTTCCGTCTCTGTCGGACCGGGTGCAACGGCATTGACGCGCACTCCGTGTGGCGCGCTCTGCATCGCCAGGGACATGGTCAACCCAATCACTCCTGCCTTTGACGCCACGTAACTAGGGGCAGCGAGGGTCGCCTTCGTCCGACCGGAAATGCTTGCCAGATTGACGATGCTGCCCCGGTGCCGCGAAATCATCCCGGGAAGGACAGCCTGGCAGACGGCGAAGGTTCCGCGCAGGTTGATGTCGTGCACCAGATCCCAGGAAGCGAACGTGACCTCCGCAAATGGCCCGACCCGGTAGATGCCCGCGGCGTTCACCACGATGTCAATCAAACCGCGCCATCCTTCGGCCGTCGCAACCGCGTCTCGCACACTTGCCTCGTCGGTGACATCTACCGGCAATGCGAGCGCCTCGCCACCCATGTCACGAACCATCCGCGCGGTCGCATCGGCGAACTCGGCGCGAATATCGGCTGCAACGACGGCCACACCCTCGCCGGCAAGCGACCGTGCCGTTGCCTGACCAATCCCGCCACCCGCACCGGTCACCAATGCCACGCGCCCGTGCAATCCAAGATCCATCTCTTGCCACCTTCGACGTCATTCGCCTCCCGGAGGGGGCCACGCAGGATAATCCCATCTGTCGCTCGACAAGCCCGATTCGCGCGTGTGGCGCCACACCACGTTCGCGGATATCCTGCGCGCCATGCGATCAGGTGTAGTTGGACTTCTGCCGGGCGACCCCGCCCAAATCACGGCCGCGCACGCCGCCGTCATCCGAGACTTGGGCTTCACAGGCGCAAGTGTCATGCTTCCGGATCCCGATGGGTTCTCGAAGGATGTCCTCGCGCACGCACGGCAGGTCCTTGCGGACGCTGGCGTCCATGTGGCGCAGGCGAACGCAAGGTATCCATCACTCGTCCATGCGGACCCGGAACGGCGTGCCGAGGGGATCCGACTGGCCCAGCGCGCGTGCGTCGGGGCCTACGTCCTCAATGCAGACTTCCTGTTGATCCGCCCTGGCAGTCTCAACGTGACGGGGGACTGGCGCCCGCATCCGGGGAACCACACCGCCGAGACCGAGGCCCGTCTCGTGGCAAGCCTCGCTGCTGTATGCACAGTTGCGTCGTCCGAAGGTGTCACGATCGGTCTTGAGTGTGGAAGCATCTCGCCCCTCGATACACCCGCGCGGGTCCGGCGCGTGATCGACGCGGTTGGATCACCCGCACTTCGCTACAACTGCGATCCGGTCAACTTCGCCTCGACATTCCCTTTGGCTTATGACACCTCGGCGCTGATCGCCGACATCTTCCATCACCTTTCGGACTACATCGTCTGTGCCCATGTGAAAGATCTGCGGGTCAGTGACGGCATGCCAATCAAGGTGGAGGAATGTGCCCCGTCCGAGGGCATCTTCGACTTCCCGGCATTCTTCCGCGCCTACGAGGCAATCCGGCCGAATGGCTTCGCCCTCATCGAACACCTTCCGGACGAACGGATCCCGGCCGCCAAGCAGGCCGTCGACCGCATCGTCCACGAAATGGGACTGCACTGGGTCGCCTAAGACGATCCACCTGACTGAGAAACAACCAGAGATTGCGCACACCTCTCGGGATCTGTGTCCGACAATAGTGCGACAGGAGACGACAAGTGACCGGACGACTTTCAGGCAAGGTGGCCATCATTACCGGTGGAGCCCGCGGAATTGGCGGGGCAACGGCGATCCAGTTCGCCGCCGACGGAGCCCGCGTCGTCATCGCTGACATTCGTGAAGCAGATGCCACGGAGACACTTGTAACGATCCACGCACACGGGGGCGAAGCGGTATTCGTACAGACCGATGTCACCGATGAGGCAGCTTGCGCCAACCTCGCCGAACGCGCAGTTGCGGCGTTCGGTCACGTCGACTGCCTCGTCACGTGTGCCGGCATCCTGCAAGGTGCGTTTGTCCCGCTTGACGACTTCCCGCTGGAAACATTTGAGCGGGTGCAGGACGTCAACGTCCGGGGAAGTTTCCTGACTGTCAAACATTGCGCGCCGAAAATCGCCGCCACCGGTGGTGGGGTCGTCCTTTGCATCGCCTCGGGAGCGGGGGTCAAGGGTGGCAGTTCTTCAATCGCCTATGGAACCAGCAAGGCCGCCGTCCACGGCATGGTCATGGTCCTCGAATCCCGGCTAGCACCGCAGAACATCCGCATCCACGCAATCTGTCCTGGTTCGATCGACACCCCCCTCAAGCGCGATAATGTGCGCGATGGCGCGATCGCATCGGGTCACGACCCCGAAGCGGCCTTGGCAAATGCCCACCTAGCCTCACCAGAAGGCGTCGCCAAGGTGCTTGCATTCCTCGCCAGCGCCGATGCCGACTACGTGCGGGGAACCATCTTCACCCGCTGACCAGTCTGTCCCTGCATGGTCCAAAAAAATGTGGGTGGCGA
>CAMDTO010000049.1 GCA_945907765.1 Thermoflexus hugenholtzii JAD2
TCGAGTGCAATCCTCATGTCGTCAGCCATCGTGTCGGCTTCCTTTCTCCCTTGAAGGTGTGCAACTCCAAGGAACGGACCTGACCGGTGGCTGACGGCTTCCCCCGTCGCCACCCAACCCTTCTTACACACTTCCCGGGACACTACCCAACGGTGGCGCTGGCGTCGTACATCGTGGTGCGGCCTGTGGACGCGTGGTACGGGGTCACGGGGACTGGTACCGACGCGTGGGTTCCCCCGAGTGTGGTTACGGCCACCCTCTATCAGGGCGCCGGGTCGGGATCGCTGGTCGGCATGCCTGTTGCGATCTCAGTGGCCCTCGCCGACTTCCGTAGCCCAGTGCTCATGGTGCCGGCGCTTGATGGGGTTGCGTACGCCTGGGTGGAAGTGAAGGAGACCAAGAACGCATCGTATGCCCAGCGACAGGTCAGGATTTCACTTCCCGCGTCGACGTTGGTGGCAACGTTTCCGACGCTTTCCGTGACGGTGCAGCAACCGGGGTGCTACCAGTCGTCGTGTCCGGTGGTCGTGGAGGGTGCCGACTGGCCGCCGAACAATACGGTGACCTTCGAGTCGGTCAATCCCGGGTCTGCGTCGACGTCATCGACGGGCACTTTCTCGTTCACGGCGGTGATGCCGGCGTCCGGCGCGTTCATGATCACTGCGACGGACGCGACCCTTGGCCACGAATGGTTCGTGTCGATCTCGCCGAACTTCGCTGTCCCTGGTGGCACGATCTCGGCGCTTCGGTCGGTGCCTGCTCCGGTGGCGAGGCGCACGGAGACAACAGATACGCGGACCCCGGCACCTACGCCAAGCACATCGTCGCCAGCAAGAATCGTGCCTAGTGCGACAAGGACCGCGATTATGACTGCTGCCACGCCGCCGTTGGCACTGACGGCTACGGCAACCGTGACCAGTACTATGCCGGCTCGTTCAATCCCTGGAGGGACGCCCACGGTGGCCGCCACGCCTGCGCCCTGACGTTTGACTTGTCCGGGTCACCCACCTCTTCGTCTATTTGGTGCAAAATGCTGCGCTTTTCGAATAGCGCGGCGTGAGAGACCCGGGCGTAGTCTGGCTTGCAAGTCCGTGTCAGCCGCGCATCAGGCGCAGGGTTCTTCCTGGCCGGTCCAGCGCCGAGGCTTCATGCCCGAAGTGTCCTCGGCGAGGCGCAGGCGGGTCTTCTCCCAGAGAGTTGCCCAGTCGTGCCAGTCGTGGACTTCCGACGATGGGTCCTGGTGGCTGCGTGCGACGAACGACGGGAACCACGGGCGCCCAGTCGGCTGCCCAGTCGGCTGGTAGCGCAGGTCGAACGACCACCGCACGCCGTCGGACTTGTTGCTGAGTGACGAGTGCATGGTCAGGCGATGCATCACAAGGATGCTGCCCCGCTTCATCGGGACCGGAAACCCTCCGGCACCGCGAATTTCATCGGGGATGCGCAGGTCGAACGACTGGTCGGGCTTGGACGGGCAGTGCAACAGCATCCCGCGTTTATGGCTCCTGGGGACGACGCACAGGCACCCGTTCTCGACGGTGGCATCGAGGACGGGGAACCAGACGGTGAGGATGTCGGTGTCGTCTATCTCGGGCAGGGCGACCCCTTGGTCCTGGTGCCATGCGACGGCGGCCATCATGGTGTTGCGCTTGGTTAGGTCTTCGCGAAGCATCGCCTCGGGTGGCTTGATGCGCACGTGCTGGATCGGGTTTGAGAGGATCTCGCCGCCGATCAGGCGTTCGATGACGTCCAGAAGACGGGGGTGCCGGATAAGGTCGAATACGGCCGGTCCGGCGTGCATGGACGCCTCGAGGGGTTCGTCGGTGCGGAACGGCCCGCCCAGGCAGATGTCGAACGGTCGGTAGCCCGTGTTTCCTGCGTCGTTGAGGACGCGGGCAAACCGCTGCGTGAACGGCATGTCGGCGTAGGTCGAGGCGATGGTGCCGTCGGAGGCCCACTGCGTTGCAACGCGATCCAGTTTCGCCTCGTATTCGGCGACGACTGGGTCGAGGTCGTGGATCGGATCGAAGACATCTTCGATGAGGAGGTAGCCCTCGTCGTGGAAGCGTTGGACGTCGACGCGCGGACCAGAGGCGATGACCATGAGGGGACCCTCCCTGTGGCGCCGCGTTCGTCGGCGCGCGGTGCCATCATAGCGCCGCCGGGTGCGGGTGGAAAGGTGCCCCCAAACGGGCGTGAGAGGGGACCTTGTTGTGCGTCGACGCGACATCGCCGGGCATCGGCGCGTGGATGGTGCGCGGGTACGCCATCGGCCTCGGGGCGGGCACGCAGGTCGTGACGCTTCTCGTCGGCGAGGTTACTCTCGGGCCCCCGGACGCGATGGCATGTGGGTGGCTGATGGGCAACGCGTGGGTGTTCAACGCCGCCATCGCGGAATGGATTGCGCGCCGGTCGCGCCGAGGCTCGGACGGACGGCCCCCCCCTGCCCCTGCCCCGCTGCGGCGAGAGATAGGAGAGGCGTAACCTCGCTGGCTCAGTGGAAGGGGCGGACCTCGACGGGTCCGCGTCAGGCAATCGTGGCCTTGTGCCCCCACTCCAGGGCTTCTTCTGGGCTTTCAACGTCGAGTACCCAGAAGCCGGCGACGTGTACGGTCCCCTTCATGTACGGCTCCATCCGTGACCGTCACGCGCCCGTTGGCATCCGCCGTCACGGACTTCGCAAGGGTGTACTTCTGCAGGTCTCCGACGAAGGTGCGCCCGCCCGCAGCGACCATCGCATCGTTCGGTTCGTCGATGGCGCGGTCCATTTCCGGGTCTTCGACGGCCATCGCGTTGAAGTCGTCGGGATGACGGATCGCGACACAGTACTTGGCCATGGTGTTCTCCCTTCAGCTGTGCACGGCAGAGGGATGATGCTGACGTTCGCCTCGCGAGCACCGACCAATGGAGGCAGTGGCGAAGTCCAGATTTGGCTATCCACCCCCACTACGATTTTCTGATGACTAAAGGTCGAAGAGCGATCGTTGGATAACCGCCGGGCGGGTGGCTGGTGCCTCGTCCGGCGCATTATCTGATGCGGTCGGCGTCTCGGGGGTGTTGGGTGATCCCGGCGCGGTGTTGCGGACGAGGCGCGCGAACTCCGAGGGTGTCGCCGGTTCCGGCCACGGGCTGGCGCCGAGGCGTTCGAGGGCACTCAGTCCGGGTGACGGTTGCGGAGGGACGCGGACGTAGACGGGAACGTGGCGCAGTCGCCGGAGTTGCTCGTCCGCGCCGGACCACGTGCCACCTTGCTTTAATCCGGTCGCGACGACGAGGGCGGTGTCCGACAGGGCGTAGACGTACTTGTTCCGCTGCATCCGCAATGAAGCGAAGAAACGTTGGCGCGGGTCATTCGGCGAAATGAGGATAAGGGTGCCGTTCTGTAGGTAGTCGCGGTAGGTTGCGTCGAGGACATCGCGGAACAGGGTGTCGGCCAGGACCCCGCACGCGGTGCCACCGGCATCGAGGGCGCCGGCCATCGCGGTGATATCGACACCGCGCGCGCCACCGGAAACGATCTGGCACCGCGAACGTGCAGCGCGACGGCCAACCTCAGTGGTCCACGCCAGGGTGTCTTCGTCGCAGTCGCGCGACCCGACGACGGCAAGGCCACCGGCATCGAGAAGGTCAGGGTTGCCGCACCCGTAAAGAACAGGCGGGGCGTCGTTGCCGAAGTGGGTACGCAGGCGCGATGGATACGCCTCATCGGTCACGCCGAGTACCCAGATACTGCGCGCGGCCCACTGGTCGAGAGCCTGCGCCAGGCGGAAGCCCCGACCGAGGAGGTCGTGCAGTCGTGACGTGGGCACGAGGTCGTCGTAGGCGTCGATGAGGGGCGAGGCATCCCTGCCAAGGAAGGCGCCGAGGGCATGCCCGGAGTCGGTAACGCGGGTAAGCACCTTGCGGAACTCGGCGGGCTTGAGAAGGGAGTCTGCGGGTGCCTTTGCCGTGGTCGCGAGAGGAGCGGTCAGGAGGAGGGTTACCTGGGTATCTGGTGAGACGGCGGTGGTCACTCGTCGGAACCTGTCTGCGAGAGGGCGACTGGGAAGACCTCGGCGCTGCCAGATGATCGCAAAAGCCACGCGCCAACGGTAAAGGTCCATCGAGAGTCGACCATGTCGTCGACGAGGATGACCGGTCCGGCTTGAACCGCCCTCTGGTTGACCTCAAGTGAACCGTCGAGGTTGAGCAGTTGCTGTGCGCTATTGGACATGTGTTTTTGTTCAGGGCGGTCGATCGTCTTGGTGATCGCGTCGATGCAGGGCAGACCGAGGGCTGTGGCGAGGCGCCGGGCAAATGTTGGCACGAGGCTGGGGTGTCGCAGGGATGGGATATAGGTGACCCACGTAGGGGCCGGAGTAGGCCTCCACTCGCGGATCATTCCGGCACAGGCTTCCACGAGGTCGTTGCCAAACTCATCGGCTTCGTACTTGCCCCGGCGGACGGTGTCGCCCCATCCGGCGTCGCCCCAGAGGCTGAGGGCGCGGCCTTCCTCGGCGCGATATCTGTCGGGGACGTTGCCTTTCAGGCCCCATGCGGGACTTGGCCCTGCCGGCCATTGGCGTCGTGGTTCGATCGGCAATTGGGTGCGGCGCAGGAAGGTCACCACATCGTGGACGGTTGTTTCCAAGACGGTTTCGGGCATGGGAGGCAGGCGTGTTGGGGGAACCTCGGATGCATCACCGTCGAGGGCATCGATGAGGAATCGCATGTGGTCGCCAAACGAGAGGGCAGCGTAGGCCTGCATCTGCGCCTGTTCGGCCTCGCGGATGTCGGTGATGCGGTTGACGCGATCCCAGAATGCCTCTGGCAAGGGGGCCGGGGAGAGGAAGTAGCGTGATCCTTCCTTCGCGATTGGCGACGGCGACTCAAGACCCAACAACAGCAGGGCGTGGCTGATGCGTCCGCGGCCGAGATTCACGAGGCGTTCGAGATCGGGGATGGACGCACCGCCGGTGGCGTTCCGGAGCGCGTCTAGGATAGCTTCGACGTCCTTGCGCGCCGGGAAGGCGGCGTTGATGAACCACGTGGTGATATCCGTGTCGCCCCGGCCATGCAGGAGAATGCCGTAGGCGTCGTCGAGTGCCCGTCCGGCGCGACCGACCTGTTGGTAGTACGTGACGACCGATCCGGGCACCTGGAAATGGACGACGAAGCCAAGGTCGGGCTTGTCGAAACCCATGCCGAGGGCGGACGTGGCGACGAGGGCCTTGACGCGGTTCTCCAGAAGGGCCTGTTCGAGGGCGATGCGACGGTCGTTCTCGTCACCGCCGGTGTAGGCGTCAACGGCGTGACCCTTTGTTTGAAGCCACGTGGCGATGCGGTAGGCGTCGGACTTGGTGAGGGCGTAGATGATGCCGCTGCCGGGCAGGTCACCGAGGTGGTCGGCAAGCCAAGCGAGGCGGTTGGCCCGGTTGGGGATGCTGATCGCCTGCAGGGTGAGGGACGGACGGGCGAGGTCGCCACGGGTAATCGTCAGGTCGTGACCGAGGACCTCGCGCAGGTCGGCGATGACCCGGTTGTTCGCGGTCGCGGTGGTGGCAAGGAGGCGCGACTGGGTGGGGAGGCGCCTCAGGAGGCGTTCGACCTGCCGGTACTGGGGACGGAAGTCGTGGCCCCAGTCGGAGATGCAGTGGGCCTCGTCGATGACGACCATGCCGACGCTCGAGGCGATGGTGTCGAGGACGGTAGCTTGGAACTCGGCGTTCGCGAGGCGTTCGGGGGAAATGAGGAGGATGTCGACCTCATGGCGACTGACCCGCTCGGCCACCTGATGCCAGTCATCCTGATTGGTGGAGTTGATCGTCTCGGCGACAACACCCATCCGGGAAGCCGCCTCGATCTGGTTGCGCATCAGGGCGAGGAGTGGTGAGATGAGGAGGGTTGGGCCATTACCGGCCTCGCGCAAGAGTTTGGTGGCGATGAAGTAGACAAAACTCTTGCCCCACCCGGTCTTCTGGACGACGAGGAGTCGCCCGTCCCCATCGGCGAGGTGGCGGATGGCATCCCACTGGCCATCGCGGAAGGTGGCGTTGGGATTTCCCGTGCCGATGCATAGGAGGTCAAGGGCCCGGGAATGGAGGGAGTGTTCCGGGGAGGCCGTTGGCGACTTGTCAGGCACGATCATGAAATGGCCGATCAGGTGCTGCTGTGGCGAGAACGTCGTTTTTAAGTTAGCACATGTGATGATGGCGCCGGTTGCGTTGATACCAGATCAATCACGGGGATTCCGATCTCGTTCAGGCGGTCGGCCTATTTAGCTCCCTGCGTCACCCACCAAGCGTCAATGACCGACTGGATTCGGGGTTGGAGGATCTCGAGGGCGTCCTTGGCGGGGAGGGTGCCGAAACGCATCCGGTCAAGCGTGCGCGACAGGTCGGCGTCGCGGTCGAGGACGGCTTCGGTGACGGCGCCGACAAGATTGATCGTCGATCCCTCGATGGCTTTCAGGAAGGCTTCGGCGTTGCCGACGTTGTAGCGCTGGGTCGCAAGTCGAAGCCAGAACCGGCGATTGGTCTCTGGCACATTACACATCCGTCCGTCCTCGGCGATGCGCTTCTGTCCGGCGTCACCGGCAATCCACTTCATCAGGCCCCACGTGGCGTCGGGAACCTTGGACGCCTTGGTCATCACCTGCCCCTCCACCAGTTTCAAATGGACTTTCTTGCCGGTCCGGCCGGTCGGCAGCACCTGCACATCGAATGCAGTGCCTCCCGGACGCTTGGCCTTGTCACCCCACATGCGGGGCAGGAACCACGAACCTTCGACCTTCATCGCGACGTTCCCGAACTCGAGACGGTTTGCCTCGGGATTCTGTTCGAGGGTGGCCTGCGTGGGTGCGACCTTGAGGGTGTATTGCGTGTCGAATAACTGGTACTGGAGGGCCTCGACGATTTCAGGTGCCGTCCAGATGGCCTGCTTCGGTTCGGCGATGCGGTCCCACTCGAGGCGCCCGTTCATGCGCCACCATGGCGTGTTCCGCAAGTACCCGGGGTTCCACTGGTAACCGTACACGGGGCCACCATCGGTGGTTCCGGTCAGTTTCCGGTCAGTTTCCTGGAAGTCGGTGACGGTCCACTCCGGTTTGCGATACGTGACCCCGGCACGGACGAAGTGTCCCTTTGCATAGAACATCACCATCGTGCCGATGTTCTATGGCGAGAGGTAGCGCTTGGCACGGAACTTCGTCTGGAGTTCGTAGGCATCATCGTTCGGTCAGGGCGCGGTCCACTTGTCGCGCGCGGCCCGGTCATCAAGTTCCTGCAAGGCACCGGAGACGGCATAGGACTGCCATTGCCATCCCTGGAAGTAGGCCAGGTCTGGAGGGTTGCCGGATGCCACGCCACTCTGGAACTTGTCGTAATACCCCGGATTGCCGTTGCCGTTCACCTGGTGGTCGTTGGCAACCTTCACATTCGGGTTGGCGGCGGTGTAATCGGCGGCGATGGCGTCGTAGACATCCTTGTCCTGGATGTCATCCCACACCTGCATCTTGATCGTGACCGGCGGGATGGCGGTGGGACTGAACGGCAGGGAGATATCGGCCGGGCTGCAGGCGGTGGCGAGGACGGTCGAGGCAACAGTGGTTCCGAGGGTCGCCTGCCGGACGAGGGCGCGGCGTGACGTGCCTGCGCTGCTTCCGTCGCACCCGATTGAACCCTGCATCGTCATTCCTGTGATCCTTGCCCCACCAGGTCGCCCTCGATTGGGAGACACCTCGAATGATTTTTTGGCACGCGGGACGTTGCCGGATGTGCCAAGTATCACCGGGACCGGTGGGAGGCTATCGTTACGTGGGACCAGACGACATTGTGTCGGCGCAACGCACCACTGGTTGCGTGAATGCGGAGCGACGCGGTTGGGTGACCACGAAGGAGATCGGGCCGATGAGCGAACAGGATCAGATGAATGCCTTGGCAGCGCAGTTGCCAATCGGGGCACACGCGTTGCATGGCGTCCTTTCAGGCGGACAACCGGAACCGGAACACGTCGCGCTCCTCGCGGCGGCGCACATCCACACTGTCCTTGATCTCCGGTTGCCGGAGGAAGAGCGTGGGTACGACGAGGCAGCAACTGTTGCGCATGCAGGGATGGAGTACCTGAACATCCCGGTCGGGCCAGCCGGTCCCGACGATGCGGCGTACGACAAGGCCCGCGAAGTCCTCCGGGATTCCGGACGACGCCCGATCCTGATTCATTGCAAGAGTGCAAACCGGGTGGGTGCGGTGGTTCTGCCCTACCTCATCCTTGACGAGGGTCATTCCGAAGCCGAAGCCGTGGAGATTGCAACGGCGGCTGGCCTCAAGGTGCAGGCGTTGCGGGAATCTGCCCTGGCCTACGTGGCAAGACACCGGGGCTAGTTGCGCCAAGCCAGCGCGCAATCAGTCGTGGTCTGTCGTTGGCGGAGGGTAGTGGCACTGGATCGCTACCCTCCGGGGCGATGATGGACAGCTCGCGGTGATGGATGGCCTGATCGGATTTGCCGTGGTGGCAGGCATGCTGACGATGCTGCCTGGCCTTGACACAGCGCAGGTGCTGAGGTCGGCGACGCTTGGCGGACCGCGCATGGCCTACGCCACCCTTGCCGGGATCCTCTGTGGTGTCTTCGTCTGGGGAGTTGCTGCCTCGGTGGGCATCGGTGCCCTTCTTGAGGCATCGCGGACGGCGTTTGAAGCGCTGCAACTTGCGGGTGCGGGATACCTGCTGCATACGGGGGGTCGGATCCTTTGGGACGCGCGCCGTCCCGTGGAGTCGACAGACCTTGGCGCGGGTGATGGCACCCGGGCGGGGTGGGTGACAACCTTCGCGCGGGCGTTGCTTATCACGCTGACAAACCCGAAGGTCGGCCTGTTCTACGTGGCGATGCTTGCGCCGTTCCTTCCAGAGGGCGTGCCTCCGGTCATTGGGGGACTGCTGCTGGCAGGGATCCACAACCTCGAGGCGATAGCGTGGTATAGCCTCCTGATCTGGGGAGCGAGCCTGGCCCGGGAAATGTTTGCGCGTCCGCGGGTGCGCCAGTGGATGGAACTGGTTTCTGGCATTGCACTCGTGGGGTTCGGGTTACGGGTAGCGTTCGACAGGTAGCTCCTCGCGCGGGTTGTCAGAGTTGCTCGCGCAACTGGGCAATGACGGACGCGGTGATGCCGGGGACGGTGAGGAGTTCGGCGTCGGTGGCGGCCTTGATGCCGGCAAGGCTGCCAAACCGAAGCATCAGTGCCTTCTTTCGCTTCGGCCCGACTCCATCGACACGGTCGAGGCGGCTACCAATCTGCCGTTTGCTTCGAACCAACTGGTGGTAGGTCACGGCGAAGCGGTGCGCCTCGTCGCGGATTCTCTGGATCAGGTAAAGGGCCTGGGAGGTGCGGGGCAGAAGGACTGCCTGGCTGTAGCCGGGACGGAAGAGTTCTTCGTACTGCTTGGCGAGGCCCACGATCGGCAGGCCTCCGGTCCCAACGGCAACCCCGAGGGCTTCCAGTGCCTCGACGGCAGCACCGAGTTGGCCCTTGCCACCGTCGATGATGACGAGGTCCGGCCAGACACCCCACCCCTTGCCGTCGGCGGATGGCGAGGAATCGACATCGGTCTGGTCGGCGGGGCCATCGTCGTCGGGCGCAAGGAGACCGGCTTCGCCGGCATCTTCGGGAAGGGAAACGGTGTCATCCACGCCCTCCGATGATGAACGGGATTGCCCGCCTAACCCCACGGGCATAAGCCCGGCGCGGGTAGGGGGTGATAGGTGGCCCCCACCCCCTGCCTCTCCCCCGTTGCGACGGGAGAGGGGAGAGATTGCCCCCAACCCCAACCCGTCCCCCGGTTCGCTAGTGGGGGGAGGCGTCGTCGTCGGTTCGACCTGCGAGGCAGCTTGGGCGCGACGGAAGCGTCGTTCGATGACTTCGTACATCGACTTGAAGTCGTCGTTCTGGTCACCGGCCTTCATCTTGAACCGTCGGTATGCGTGCCGGGCGGGCTTGCCATCCTCGAAGACGACCATCGAGGCGACGGTGCTTGTTCCCTGCACATGGGAGATGTCATAGCACTCGATGCGACGGGGCGGGTCGGAGAGGTTGAGGCCCTCGGCGAGTTCGCGCAGGGCCTCGGTGGTCTTGCGCCGGTCGGCAAGCCATTCCACCTGCATGCGCTTGAGAGCCAGGGTGGCGTTCTTGTCGACGAGGTCGAGGAGGTCCTTCTTTGGGCCACGCTGCGGTACCTCGAATTGGACGGCCCCGCCGCGACGGGTTGCCATCCATTCGCGCAGGGTCCGTTCGCCAATTGGTGAAGCCTGGACGAGGACGAGGGGTGGGACGAAGGTGGCGCGTTCGTAGTACTGCTGGACAAACTGCGCAACGATCTCGCCCGCCTCGGCCCCGGCGGTGTCGGAAAGGACGAACTCCTCGCGACCGACGACGTTGTCATCGCGGACGGTGAAGACCTGTACGACGACTTCGTCACCATCGGCGGCGTAGGCGATGGCATCGAGGTCACCCCGACCGACCGATGTGATGCGCTGTTTCTCGATGACCTGTTCGGCGGCACGGATGCGATCGCGAAGGGCCGCGGCCCGCTCGAACTGGAGGTCGCCGGCGGCGGCTTCCATCGCGATGCGCAGGCTGTCCAGGGCATTGCGACCGCGTCCTTCCATGAAATGGATCAGGTCTTGGACCGATGCGCGGTAGGCGGTCTCGTCGATTGCCCGCACGCATGGCGCGCTGCACCGCTTGATATGAAAGAGCAGGCATGCGCGCTGGTAGGTGCGATCCATGTCCAGGGTGCAGGTCCGGAACTGGAAGAGGCGCTGGAGGTGCTTGACGGTCTCGCGGAGGGCTGTCGGATCGGAGTAGGGGCCGAAGTACCTCGACCCATCGTGACTGGTGCGACGCGCCGTGCTGATGCGCGGGTATCGCTGGTTCATCGAGATCTTGAGGTAGAGGTACTGCTTGTCGTCCCGCAACTTGATGTTGTAGCGCGGATGGTGTTCCTTGAGGAGGTTGTTCTCGAGGATCAGGGCTTCCTGTTCGGTGGCCGTGACGATCCAGTCGAATGAGGCGATGCGTGCGACGAGGTGCTGCACCTTGATGCCGAGATCGTCCTGCTTCTGGAAGTACGACCGGACCCGGTTGCGGAGGACACCGGCCTTGCCGACGTAGAGGATGCGTCCCTGCGGATCGCGCATGAGGTAGACGCCGGGTTGGGTGGGGACGAGGCGCAGGCGTGCCTTGAGATCGGCAAGGGGCATCAGGCACGGACTGCGCGGTTCGTCGGGTGCATCGCCGGGATGAAGAGGGGTCGCTGGTTCCACTGAGGCAATGGGTTCGGGGCTATCCGCTCCACCCGGACGTCCCGGATTTGAAGACGCTTTGATTGGCCCATCCGGGCCCTCCGCATCCTTCGGCTTCGCCCCCGCAGTCATCGTGCCCGTCGCATCCCTGCCAATCCTACCGGGACTCCACACCCTGATTGACGGCGCGACGTTGGCTGTGCCCGGTCCTTGCAATACGTGACTGCCAGTTTGTCTGGGTTCGTGCCTATACTTCCAGATGGCTGCCCAGTTCCGATCATGCCGGTCTTGCCGGATATCTTTCGGGTGTCGGCAGGTGAAGGAACGGATCGCGGCATGAACGGCAAACTCGTTTTCTCCATTCTTCTGGTGGTGTTCATTGACCTGTTTGGGTTGAGCCTCATCATTCCCCTGCTTCCGGGCTACGTGAAGATGTTCGGGGCGGCGGAGACGACTGGTGGGTTGCTGTTCGCCGCATACGCCGTCATGCAGATGATTGGCGCACCGGTCCTCGGTAGGCTTTCCGACCAGTACGGACGCCGTCCCATCCTGATCTTCTCGATCGCCGGGACCGCCGTCGGGTTCATCCTGATGGGCTTGTCGACGTCCTACCTGAAGTCCTTGGAACTGCTGTTCTTTGCCCGGATCATCGCGGGGATCAGCGGAGGAAACCTGAGTGTCGCGCAGGCGTACATCTCGGACGTGACCGATGCCAAGAACCGGGCGAAGGGTCTGGGATTGATCGGTGCGACGTTCGGACTCGGGTTCATCTTCGGTCCGGCGACCGGTGGCATCCTGGCCGACTTGGTTGATGTGTCATTCCCGTCGTATGTGGCGGCCGGCCTGTGCGTGTTCAACCTGCTTCTGGTGCTGTTCTGGCTACCGGAGTCGCTCTCCTCTATGGAGCGGGCGGCGCGGCGCCTCGGGGCCGGAAAACCCGGGCCGATCTTCTCGCTGGAGGCACTGACCTCGGCATTGCGCCGTCCATTCGTGGGGTCGCTGCTGATCACCCGAGCTGGTGTGACACTGGCCGGTGGCCTCGTGCAGACCGTCTCCGGCTTCTACATGATCAAGAAATTCGAGTTGACTCCAAGCCAGATCGCCTACGTGCTCACCTACGTGGGTGTCCTATCGGTGATCGTGCAGGGCTTCCTGGCGGGTCGCATCAATGCACGGGTTCGCGAGGATGTGCTCATCACGGCTTGCGTGGGTCTGATGGCCCTTTCAATGGTGGGTTGGGCACTGGCGCCAACGCTGTTGCTGTTCAACCTGAACCAGATCCCGATGGCGCTCTCCTTTGGACTGCTGACAACCCTGATGTCATCCACGCTTTCCAAGTCTGTCCGGCCACAGGAGATCGGCGGCATGCTTGGTCTCGGTACGTCGATTGACAGCGCGATGCGCGCGGTTTCACCGATCATTGGCGGGTTCATCTTGGAGACATATGGCACAGCGGCCCCGGGTGGCTTCGGTGCAATCGTGATGCTGATTTCCTTCGGGTACGTCTTCACGACGATCTACAACCATCCGTTGGCCCTGCAGTTGCGCACCGCGCCGGCAGCGGCGGGCCCGACGCTGGAGTAGCTGTCCTGTCACCGCCCCTACTCCGCCCCGGATTGGAAGGCGCTGAGCTTGGCGCCCACAGTCGCCCCAGTTTGTAATATGCTTCGTTCGGGAGACCGGTGACGCGATGCCGGGATGGTCTGGTGACCGACTGGCCGCTGCGTATTCACCCCCGGATTGGAAGTCGCTGCGCTTGGCACCCACCTTCGCCCCGGATTGCAATATGCTTCGTTCGGGAGATCGGTGACACGTTGCGGGGATGGTCTGGTGACCAACTGGCTGCTGCGTAATCACCCCTGATCTTGAGGCTTTGCCAATGATGGAGACGACGCACTACGAATTGCCAGCGGAGGGAATCTCCCTGCTTGGTTACGTGGTTCGCCGGATGCACAAGACCCGGTGGCTGATGCCTGTCGGGACGATGGCTGAATCTGGTCAGTCTCCTGTAGCGCTGGCGCACGTGGCGGTCTACGCCATGCTTTCCTCCACTTCATACGGCCGGGCGGGATACCAACCGGTCTTCAACCAGGTTGGCGATGTGGAGAGTGAGGCCGACCCGGAGACGGGTGCGTCGGTGACGGCGAGGGTGGTCGCGCTGCGTCCGCGGATTGCCATCGACTACGAAGCGGTCCTGCCGGGTGGCGAGACCTTTTCCGGCAGCGAGGAGATTCTGGGGACGACCTTCGGCCTGCGGGGCCTCGGGATGCCGGCGCCATCGCGTTTCACGTTCACCTCGCCGGGCTACAGTGCGACACTTGACGGAACGATCACCAGCGAATTGACCCTCGCGATCTTCGGAGGCACTCGGATCCGTGGGTACGGGACCCTCGCGGTGTCGGACAGTTTCGGGAACCGGGGCCAGATCACGATTGACCGTGACCAGAAGATTGGACTGACAGTGGCTGGTGACCGCTATGGGGTCAATCTGGCGACGTGGACCGTGGCACGTCCGGCGGACCCAGTTCCCCGCGACTTGTAATCGTCGACCACAGCTAGTCTGATCCGTCGTGCGCCGTGCGACCGGTAAGGGGGCTCTTGCCCGCCCGGGATTCCGCTGGGGTGGGTTCCACCATGGTCCGCGGGTATCCTTGCCCGCATTTTCCTTGTCGGTCCCGCTGCACACCCCCGATTAGGAAGCTTTGCTATGGAAGGGTGAGCATGGGTGAAACCTGACGGGTGGTGTATCGACTTAGATCACGGCGGGAACCAAAATCGTACTGTCGGGCAGGGATGCCCGCGGACCAAAGTACCACGCGGCCGTCGCGTTATCACCCTCATCCGGACAGCTTTCCGTCACCACCCTTCCCCCATTGCGGCGGGAGCGGGGAGTGACCCGTGCATAGGTAGCCTCTCGTTGTGAACGGGATTGATCCCGGTTCCCGAGGTATAGACCCGTATCGAGCGCGGTGGCGGTGCGAGACTCGCGAAGACAACTTCGGGCTCATGTTGACCGACTGCAAAGCAGTTCCGACAGCATGAGGCCCGGCGCTTGATTTCGGGAGGCAGGCATGAAGCACGTGATCGTCTGGGGTGCGGCCGGTGGCATTGGCCGTGCGGTATGTGAGGAATTGGCGGGTGATGGCGACACGGTCGTCGCCGTGGCGCGTGATGCGTCCGATCTGGCCTCGATCACTCGGTACAGCGTTGATGCCAACCTTGCCGATGAGGCATCGGTCCGACAGGCGGTGCTTCAGGCAACCGCGGTGACTGAGGCGTTCGATTTGTTCGTGTTCGCCGCGGGTGACATTACGAGTGCCAAGGTTCCGGAGATGTCTTTGGCAACCTGGCACCGGATCCTTGACAACAACCTGACGGCGGCTTTCTTGACCGTTCAGGCGTCACTGCCGTACCTTGCGCCCGGGGCACCGATCGTGCTCATGGGGGCGGTGCACGAACGCCTCCGGTTGCCGGGCCTCGCTGCCTATGCATCGGCGAAGGTGGCCCTGGAGGCCTTTGCGGACGTGCTTCGCAAGGAGGCGCGTCGGCGCGTGCTTGTGATTCGCCCTGGTGCGGTGCAGACACCGCTGTGGCAGAAGGTGCCGTTCGCGATACCGAAGCAGGCGGCCGACGCGCACCATGTTGCGAAGCAGATCCTGAATGCGGTCTCCGAGGGACGCGATGGGGTCATCGACCTGTAGCCACCGAGAGTGCGGTCCTGAGGTTGGCGCTTGAAGGCCGAAGGATGCAGGCAGGGTTGCCCGCAGACCTGACGGTTCAGGGATCACAATCCCAAGGTCATTGACTTGTTGGTACCCCGTCTTTACACTGCCACCCAGGGATCCGCGATCTTGGGACACGCGTCGGGATTGCGGTCAACCGAGCAACCAGTGGTGGATTCCCCCGCCTCGTTCCTCCTGCCCCAAGCGCAGCGTATGTGAAACAGGCGGGGTGAGGTGGGGTTGTGACACTGGCGCATGACATGAGGATGGCGCTTCTGAACTGGCAAGTGGCGGTCCGGACGGCGGTTGGCGTCTCGGTGACGGCAGGAATGATCCTGGCCGGTTGCGAGGCGCCGTCGATTCCCGGAGTGACCGGAACGATGGCCGCGGTTGAGACACCAGTTGCTGCGGGCGCGCAAGCGCAACCGACGGTCATGGACAAGACGTCCACGAGCCAGTCGCGCCCGACGGCCAACGTCCGCACTGGCATGATCACCGAGTCGATCAAGGTCCTTGGCCGGGTGATCAGTTCGCAGGAGGCCGACCTGTACTTCAAGACCACGGGGAGGCTTCGTGGCCTCTTCGTGGAAACGGGTCAGAAGGTCACCGCCGGGCAACCGCTTGCGGAACTGGAGACTGGCGATCTGGTGACACGGATTGGCAAGGCCCAAGCGGATCTCGAGAACGCACAGATTCGCCTGTCACAGGGTCAGGCGCGCGAAGTCATCGACGACTCGGCGTCTGAGGTGCAGGCAGTCGAAAGTGCAGAGATTGCCGTCTCGAGTGCACGCCTGGCCCGGGAACGGCTTCGTTCCGGTGCGACGGAGAAGGATGTGCGCGATGCCGAGGCGGCGGTGGTGTCGGCGCAGGCGTCGCTCGACAAGGCACGCCTAGACCTGACCGCGCGTGAGGCCGACCTCGTTGCGAAGCGGACCGATCTGGAGTACCGCAAGGCAGGCGCGACCGAGGCTGACCTGGACAAGGCGCGGTCGGACATCGAAGTAGCGAAGATCAAGCTCAGCCAGGCATCAGTGGGGCCTCGGACCGAGGACATCCGTAGTGCGGAACTGGCACTGGAACGGGCAAAGGTCCGTCTGGCACAGGTACGTGACACGCCTCCGGTACGGACCGAGGACATCGCCAACGCCGAACTTGCGATCCGTACGGCCGAGGTGACGGCGGAACGAGTTCGGGGCGAGACCTACATCACCATGGCGCAACGCGAAGCGGCGACCCGCCTCGCCGATATTGACGTTGAGAAGGCTCGCAACAACCTCAAGAAGTTGCAGAACCAGCAGGTCAATCCGTGGGACCTCCGTCTGGCGGAGCAGGATGTCATGGCGGCCGAGAATGCGGTCGCCCGGTCCAAGGTAACGGCACCGTTTGATCAACAGGCGGCGCGGTTGGCGGTCGAGGTGGCGCAGGCACGTCTCGCGCAGCTTGAACAGGGGCCATCCGACCAGGAACTCTCGCCCTTGATGAACCAGATGGACGCGCTTTCGGTGGCCATCGAGAGTGCCCGGGTGGCCGTGCCCAGTGCCCAGGCGGCTGTCCGGGCGGCGCAGGCGCGCCTTGAGGCGGTCAAGCGCGGGCCGACGGAATTCGACCTGCAGGATGCGGATAACAAGATCGAGGCCGCAACTGTTGCCCTTGAACTGGCGCGGGCACGGCTTGATCTCAAGCGACAGACGCTGGACGCGAACCGCTCGGTCATTGGGTATGACCTGCAGTCGCTGCAACTGGCGGTTGGCCGGGCAAAACTGGATCTGGACCAGTTGCAGTCGAACCTCGATGATGCGCGGATCATCGCGCCGTACGACGGCAAGATCGTGAAGACCAACGGCAAGCCTGGCGACAACGTCAATGCCTTCAATCCGGTGATCAGCATCTCCAGTCCGGCGCAATTGCTGGTGCGGTCCGAGGTCAACGAAAGTGACATGGCCAAGCTTGCAGTCGGGCAGAAGGCAATGATCAGCCTGGATGTCTTTCCGGGGACGGTCCTGAACGGGATCGTGCGCGACTTGCCAAGCACCGTAGTGACGCAACAAGGTGTGGTGGCGGACAAGAGTACGAAGCTGACGGTCGAGTGGACACGCGCCGGTGCCGACATCGGGATGCTTGCGCGGGTGCAGATCATCGTGCAACAGAAGAAGGATGTGCTGATCATCCCGACCTCGGCGATCCGGACCGTTGGCAAGCGCCGGTTTGTCGAATACATGGACGGATCGGTGAAGCGTTCCAAGAACATCGAGGTCGGCATCTCGACCGAACAGGAGACGGAAGTCCTGTCCGGCCTGGAGGATGGCCTGGTCATTCTTGCGGGAACCTAGGCATGTCACCCCGAACAACCAAGGGTTCTCCCGGCACCAGAACGAGTCGTTCCCGATCGACGAAGAGTGGGACAGCCACCACCGCGTTGCCGGCAGGACGCCACCGCTCACCATCCGACCGTTCCCCCCTCATCTGGATGCGCTTCGCTGTGGCTCTTCCACGGTGTGATGCGAGAGGGAAGTCCGGACGAAGGGTCAGGGCCAAGCAACCGTGAGCCTTGTCTCGATCCTGACGATGGTCCTCAAGCGGATTATCAACAACCTGAGCCTCATGCTGGCGGCCGTCGTGGGTCTGGTGATCACGGTGACCCTGGTTGCAAGCATCCCGCTGTATTCCGAAGGGATGAGCGAACAGTTGCTGTACCGGCAACTGACGGCATCGGCGGAACAGGTGCAACCGAAGAGCGCGATCCTGATGCGCCACTTCGAGGAGGCATCGGTCGGCACCACGTCATCGACGGCGGCGCCGGCACCGGGTGCGGTGGCCCAGACCGGGAGCGGCCCGGTGGTGACGGCTTCGGGCAATGCGTACAAACCCGTCACTCTGGACGAGTACAACAAGGCGAACGCCTACCTGGCAGATCAGGCGGTCTCGACGGTCGGCATCCCGCGCACCCTCTACGTGACGTACGGGCAGAGTGATTCGCTGCCACTGCTATCGCGAACCGATGACCAGAGCCTGCAGGGACGCGAGTTTGCCGGGTACGGGTACATCGCGTTCATCCGGGACTTCGAGACCAAGATCAAGCTGCTGGCCGGACGCCTGCCGAACCCGGAACCGCTGCCAAATGGCGACCTCGAGGCAATGATGGCGACCGCCGGTCTCGATGAGATCGGCCTGGATGTGGGTGACCGCATCGTGGTGGTCTGGGAGAAGCAGGGGAAACTGACCCCGATCAACATCACCATCACTGGCCGGTGGTATCCGCTGGACACGACCGACCCGTACTGGTTCTACCAACT
>CAMDTO010000050.1 GCA_945907765.1 Thermoflexus hugenholtzii JAD2
TGGCCACGGCGATCAACGCCGCATTGGTCGCTGGTGGCGAGACAGATGTGGTCCAGGTGACCGCTTCCGACTCGGCAAGCGTCTCGGCTGAAGGCGGTCTCGTCTTCAAGGCTGCGAAGTCCCTGAGTTTCGGTTCGTCCCCCAGCTCGAATCTCGAACTGGGCGCTGCGCTCAAGGGACGTGCCTCGACCGGTCTTGAGTCGATGACCACCTCGATCGTCGCCTATGACACCCTTGGCATGGCTCACGAGCTCACGGTCAAGTTCCAGAAGCAGGTGCCAACAGCAGGAGGGGCAGGTCCTGTCTTCTCAAACACGTGGAAGTGGACGGTTGCCAACCTTGATGCCGGAACGACCCTCAAGGCTGACACCGCGGCTGGTCAGGCATTTGGGTTCGTCACATTTGACTCGAGTGGCAAGTTCCAGTCGGCGACGACCTCAACCGTTGCCGGGGCAACGGCACCAGTGACGGCTACTGACCTGACGGGTTCACGTGTCACGTTGAACTTCGCCAACGGACAGTCTCAGGGCCAGCAGCTTCTGCTCGATTTCACCCGGATGTCCCAGTTGCAGGACGGTAACACTGTTTCGGCGGTGGAGAATGACGGACACCCGACGGGTACCCTGACCTCCTTCACGGTCGGATCCAATGGCTTGATCACCGGTTCCTACTCGAATGGTGTGCAGGAGGCCCTTGGCCAGATCGCCCTCGCCACCTTCGCGAACCCCAGCGGCCTCTCGCTCGTCAGCCAGAACCTCATGTCGGAATCCGCAAACTCGGGCATCCCGCAGGTCGGTGTCCCGGGTGCCGGAGCGCGTGGCCAGATCAACGGTGGCCAGCTCGAGTTGTCGAACGTCGACCTCGCGGTGCAGTTCACCGACATGATCCGCGCCGAGCGCGGGTTCCAGGCCAACAGCCGCATCATCACGACGTCCGACGAAATGCTTCAGGACCTCGTGAACCTCAAGCGGTAGTGGCCCTCGCCTCCGCGGGCGTCATCGCGGGAAACAGCGCAATAGACGGGCGCCATCTCTTCGGAGGTGGCGCCCATCGGCTTTTGGTGCGGTCAACCCGGTCTCCGCCACTTCAGACCCTGAGATTGCACCCGATACTTGTGGAAAGGGGTCAACCGCATGCAGTCATGCGGCGTGAGCCATCCATGGCAATGACCAACCAAGAGACCACTCCACCGCGCAAGCCGTCCCGATGGGATGACAAGCGGACGCGCCGTGCCCTGATCGGTGGATCGGCGGGAGTTGCTGCGCTTCTCGGCGCTGGTGGTGTGCTGGTAGCGCGAGGTGGGCTGCCGTGGTCGCGGAAAGCTCCAGCGACCCAGACGGCGAGTGCGCCCGCGCCGACACCGGTGCCGGGGATCAAGACGTGGTCAAGCACCGCCAAAGCCAAGACGATTGACCACCTGGAGTTGCCGTTGTATATGGCAATCCCCACAATCGGGGTTGACGCGCCGGTAGTCGCCGTTGGCCTGACGAATGACGGCTCGATGGACGTTCCGAAGCGCGCCGGCGAGATTGGGTGGTTTGAATACAGCCCGCGCCCCGGGCTACGGGGGAACTCGATCCTTGCCGGGCATCTTGACTGGCAGGGCGCGCCCGGCGTGTTTCAGAAACTTGCGTCGGCCAAGTCTGGAGACCCGGTGATCATTCGCGGTGCGGATGGTGTGGAACACAAGTACGACATTGAGTGGCACCGTGAGTTTCCGGCGGACGGGGCTACCCCCAAGGCGGTGTTCGAACCGATAGTGGCGTATGGACTGACGCTTATCACTTGCGGGGGCAAGTGGAATCCGGTTTCGCGCCGCTACGACTCGCGGGTTGTCGTCCGTGCCTTGCGCAAGTGAGGTCGTGGCAATCATGACGCGATCACATGTACCGCGGAAATCAACGGCGAGACTTTCGTTGTCAACCAATCTGGTTGTGCGCGCGGTGCAAGCATCGCGACGCGCGCTGGGCACGGCGTCATGAGTTCAACCGGTTCCTCCCGCGGTCTATCCGGGATGACGCCTGGCCTTGGGAGCGGCGGGGTGTCCGTCGGTTCTGGCACGGCCTCGGCGCCGGGTCTGGTCGGTGGTGTCAGGGCCATCAGTGCCTCGTCGCCGGCTGTGCTCTGGGTTCCCCCGATTGCTGGCGCGGGCCTGAATGGTGCCGGCGGATCTCCGTTCCAAAACCTTCGTGTTGGGCAACAGATCTCCGCGCAGGTGCTCGTGACGGACGCAGCGGCGGGACGCGCCCTCTTGCTCATGGATGGCCAGCGGGTCGCGGCCGAAGTTCCGGATGGTCTCCACGAGGGCCAGGTTGTCAACCTGTCTGTCTCTACTGTGTCTGCTGAGCGTCTCGTTTTGAGATTGGTGGAGGGGGGTGGATTGCCCACCCGGACACCGACGGCGCCGCTCGATCCCAGTGCGGTCCTTCGGGCGCTCGACCTTCCCGACACGCCGGCGACACGGGCGGTTGTGACCGCGCTCGTTGAACGTGGTCAACCCTTGACGCGGGAAACGATTGTGGCCCTCCGGGCGGTAGTGGCGCGTGACAGTGGCCAGGAACTGACAAACGCCCGGGGGGCGGTCGATGCCATGCTGCGTGGCATCCCGGTGACGGCGCGAAGTGCGTCGTTGGCGCGTGGTGCCGGGGCATCTGGCGCGGTGGCGGCACCAATGGGTGACCTCTTTCGCGAGCTGATCATCGCGATAGACAGTGCACCGCCGGGTGCACTCGATACCTCCCTTGAGGTCTCGCCTGATGGCTCGCGTAATGGGTCACGAGCATCGTCCGGAAATGCAACTCCTGCGTCCGTGACCGGTCAGGCAAGTACAGGCACGCTTGGCGGTGTGCCCGGTGAGTCGACCCGCGGCGCACTAATGCGCCTGCTTTTGTCGATGGTCGTGCAGTCGCCGACTGGATCCGAACTTCAACGGGTTGTATCGGTGTTGCAGGGTGCACCGGAGGCGCGTCTGGCCCGGCTGATCGCGGTGGCAGTTGACTCGTCGGTGGCCAGTGTGGCACTTGCTTCCGGGGCCGGTGCCACTGGTTCGGGTGCGGCGCTAGCATCGGGATCGGTTCCACCAGACACGATTCCGGCGGGGTTGCTGGCGTTGACCGCCACGGATGATCCGGTTACCGGGCCGGTTCCTGGTGCCACCTCAACCACGGTGGTTGGGTTTGGCGGGGTGCAAGTGGGATTTGGCGGTACTGTCGAAGGCCCCGCGGGGACGGTTGGTGCCGGTATCCGCACGGCATCGACGGTCGTGCAGGGAACACCGCCCCCGTTGGGAAGTGGCATCGCTTCGACCGGCGTTCCGGCAATGCCGGTGCCAGGCGCGGTGCCAGGCGCGGTGCCACCCATGCCTATCGCGATGATGGGTGCAATCCCGATCGGTGTTGGGACATGGGCAACCGCGGGTGCGGATGCGCGGACGGTGCTCGGTGCCCTGCTGACGATGCTTGGGGGCAGTGGCGCTTCAAGCCTGCCGACGGCGCCGGGACCGGCATCCTCGACGATGGCAAACCCGCAAACCAATCCGCAGACCCTTCCGGGGCAACCGGGGGCGGCCCCGGACCGCGGTGGTGGCACACCAGCGGCGATGCTTGCCCGCGTCCTGCATGACCGGCTGGAATACCAGCAACTCGGAAACTCGGCGACGCTTTTGCGTGGTGGATGGGATGCCCAGTCCTCATCTGGCCAATCGCCGGCCGGCACTACCGCAGGCACACCGGCGGCATCCACCTCAGGTGTGCGCCCGGAAGGCACGCCAGCTGCGTTTCCGACCAATATCCCGATCCCTGCCCCGGGTGATGCGCTGAATTTCTCGATCCCGTTGGCGTTTGCCGGACAGCTGACCACCCTCGAACTGGCAGTGTGGCGGGATGGCGGGCGGCGTCAGGATGGACACGAAGAGCCAAGCACCGGATTGCACGCCCGGATGCGTCTTGATATGGAATCCCTAGGTCGCGTCAGTGCTGACATACGGATCATCGGCACAAGCTTGCGCTGCCGGTTGACTGCGGATCGCGAGGATACGTACGCACTCCTGCAACAGAATGGTGATGGCTTGCTCGACCGGCTTCGCGGAGCAGGCTTTTCCGTGGAAGGACTGGACTACCGGCCGCTCGTGGTGGCACCGCCTGATGCTGGACGTGCCGTAGTCCGCCGGGTTGACATGGGGTTGTAGGCGATCGCAAGTTTCCGGAATGTGGCGGGCGAGGTCTGATACCCCTGCAGAGGTCCATGTTTCTGCCGACCATAGGATGAGTAAGACAGCGGTTCAATGAGAAAAGTCGCGGTTGCGTTGCGTGGAGGGCTGCCGTGGACCCCGGGTGCGAACGGTCGCGCCGAGGCCCCGGTGATTGCCGCGTCCGGTCGGGGGTTCCTGGCGGACGAAATCGTGGCGATGGCCAAGGCGAACGGTGTTCCGGTTGAACATGATCCGGCACTGGCCATGGCCCTTTCTCATCTCGAGGTCGGTCAGGCAATACCGCCAGCCTTGTACACGGCGATTGCCGAACTCCTGGTGTTCTTGTACGAACTTGATGCCCAACAGGCGCGTGCGGCTGGGTCGCCCGCGCCAAACGATACCGGTGATCCCAACGCACCTTTGAGTGCATTGCTTTCGCAGGTATCCTGAAGTAGCTCGGTGACCCGGTCATTCGGTTCATCGGTGGAGGAAGACCGTGGCGCGAAACGGACGCTTTGTGCGGGCACAGATCACGCGTGCCGGAATGGTTCTGGCTGCAGTTGCCGGTCTGGCAGCGGCTGGTCTCCCGGTTCTGCCGGCAGGAGCGAATGGCGTTGGCACGGTCTATGTAGCCAACGAAGGATCGGGTTCGGTCTCGGTCATCGAACACGTAGGCAATACGGTGCTTGTGACCGTGCCCGTTGGACCGGCGCCCCGTGGCGTTGCCGTCACGCCGGACGGACGCATTGCGTTCGTGGCGAACAGTGGGAATGGGACGGTCTCGGCGATTGACCGCGACTACTACCAGGTGTCGAACACGACACGGGTTGGCAAGGCTCCTGAAGCAGTCGTTGCGCCGGCCGATGCGACGTTCTCGATGGTCGCTGAAGGTCCGGGTAGTGAAATCGTGACCATCGATGCCGTCGGTTCGCGCGTGAAGGCAGTTCAGGTTCCGGGCAAGCCAATCGCTCTCGTTGCAAACCGGTCAGGTAACCGCGCCTATGTTGCACTCGAGGGGAACGTCAACGTCTTCCCAGTAGATGATGGTGACCGGGTCGGTGCTCCAATCCCAATGGGCAATCCAGTGGTTGCGATGGCATTGACGTCAGACGGCGGAACCCTGTACGCCCTCATTCCAGAGACAAACTCACTGGCAATCGTTGAGACCGGCTCGGGAAAGATTGCCGCGTCGGTACCAGTTGGGCTGACCCCGCTCGGGTTGACGATTGCACCCGATGGCCGGGTATTTGTCAGCAACAGCATCTCGAATGATGTCACGGTCGTCGATCCAGCCTCCCGCAAGGCGGTTGCGACGATTGCGGTTGGCAAGCGCCCAGTTGGTATCGCGATTGGGCCGGATGGTGCCTACGGGTACGTGGCGAACAACCAGGACAACACCGTCTCGGTGATTGACATGGCGCGTCTCGAACAGTCCAAGATCGTGAACGTTGGATCGCGACCCATCGCGATTGCGGTTGCGCCGGTGCAGATGGTTCCTGCAACGCGTCCTGCCGGATCTGCGCCTCAGGCACAGGGTTCAAAGCCGCCGGCAGGTGCGGTGGTGGGGGGTGTTTCCGAAGCGGTTTCCCGTGGCACGGGTGCCTCCGGACCATCGGTCTTGCCGAAGAGCATGCCCAATACTGGTGATGGCTCGGTTTCGGCCGGTCCGGACCCGGTCACCTACCTCCCCTATGCCGGTGCCGGGATTGGATTTGGTCTGATCCTCGCTTTCGTGCGACGCCGGGCGGCCCGAGCCATTCCCACGCGCGACTGAGACGCCGGTTCTCAGCCGAAGTAGCTCGCCGGGTTCCACCACGTGGATCCCGGCTTTTTTGTCTCACCTATCCGGATGCCGGGTACCCTCATCGCGAGCGTCACGCTGATCGTGATGCGACGAGGAGAGTATGACGATGGCTCAGGGTGGCCCGCCCCCCGTTCTCAAGACCGAACATGTCGGTATCCGCGTTTGTGATCTTGACGCTGCCTTGGCGTTCTACCGTGACCTGCTCGGCCTGCCCGAGTTCGACCGTGTCGTCGCCGAATCAGGCAATACGCTTGTCCTGCTAGAAATGGGTGAAGCGGGCTACATCGAACTGATCGGGAACCCCAATTACGAACCGATGCGACCGGCGGGCAATCATGCCGGGATCCAGCATCTCGCGCTCCTGGTCCCAGACCTTGATGCGTGGGTTGCGTACTTGACCGCGCACGGGGTGGCGATCACTGCAGGCCCATCGTCAAGGGAATGGCCGAAGGCTTCTGCGAAAAACTGCTTTGTTGCGGATCCGGAGGGCAATCCGGTCGAGTTCTTCGAACGTCGCCTGCACGCCTGACCAACCTTCAAGGAGATTGCCGTGCAGATAGTCCTGTACGGGCCGGATGGCCCTCGTTGGGCACCGCGCCTTCGCACCGATGTTCCCGACATCACGGTTGAAACCACGTCTGTTGAGGATGAGGCGGTTGTGCTGGTGGCCACGGCGGATGCCTTTTTTGGGGTGATCTCGCCGCGCATCCTTGCGTCTGCCCGGAATCTTCAATGGATCCAGACCCCCATGGCCGGTCTGGAACGCTATTTCTTCCCGGAGCTGCAGTCCCGCCCGGTCGTCGTGACCAACATGCGGGGCATCTTCCACGACATGATTCCGGATCAGGTTCTGGGCTATATCCTGTGCTTTGCCCGTGACCTACACTCGATGATCCGGCGTCAACTCGAACGACGATGGGCCTTTGACGAGGTCAAGGTGCTTGACCTGCCCCGCATGACGTTGGGCATCGTCGGCCTGGGAGGGATTGGTGCCGGTGTCGCCCGGCGCGCGCGTCCGCACGGCATGCGGATCATTGCGACGGATCCTCGTCTCACCGAATGTCCGCCTGATGTGGATGCGTTGTGGGGTCCTGACCGTTTGGATGACCTGCTTGCCGAGAGTGATTTCGTGGTGGTCTGCGCACCTGAGACACCGGAGACACGTGGCCTGTTCAACGCCGAACGGTTTTCACGGATGAAACAAGGTGCGTACTTCATCAATATCGGCCGGGGACGTGTAGTCTTACTCGATGCCTTGGTTCATGCACTCGAGTCCGGTCATTTGGCTGGCGCGGCCCTTGATGTGTTCGAGGTTGAACCATTGGCATCCGACCATCCGCTGTGGGGAATGCCGAATGTGATCCTGACCCCGCACACGGCAGGGGTTGGCTCACACGAGGAGGACCGGCGGTACGACGTACTTCTCGAGAATGTCAGGCGGTTTGTCTCGGGACAGCCAATGCACAACGTTGTGGACAAGCACGGAGGCTACTGATCCGTCCCGGGGAAAAGGTGAAGGTCAGGACTGGGGAACGCCTGACCCCCAATCCTGACCCCCCGCACCCCTGGCAATCGCCGCGACCTGGGTCGCCGGAAGGGTTACCGGGGCGCAATGTGGGACGCGCACCGACCCTTGTGGTCAGGCGCGGCGACTCCCGCGAAGTTCATCGGCGTCGCATGACGCGGCGTGCTCCAAGTAGCGCGCGATATGCGCAACTTGGCCTTCGGCCATGAAGGCGGAGACTGCAAGGGTCTGTTGGTCCTGCTCGGCAAAGTAGTCGTGCATCCGGCCCAGGAGGAAACGCACGAGGTGCGCTTGCTTCCACACGACGGCACGGTCGTCGCCATCGGTCAACTCGTGCAACCGACCGTGCACCCATCCGGCAAGCCAACCCACGTCATCGGGGGTATCGCGTTCAAGCGGGCAAACGGCCGTATCTGGTTCGTCATCGGCATCGGTTTGTGATGGTCCGAAGCCCCTCAATTTGGCGAGCAGGCGCTGTTGACGAGGTTGTCCCGGCCGGAGTCGGGTACCTGTCCTGACATGAATGATCAGGTCATCCAGTTCGGATCGGGACAGGTCCAAGGTGACACGTTCGAGTTCTTCGGCACGACCGATCTCTGGCATGACTGGAATCGTCCCCACAGGAATATTAATGGAACCGACCCTGGGAAGATGCGCGGCACTCGGAAGGCCGCTCACATGCCGCGAGAATTGGTAGGCCGCATTCTAGCGTCTTTTTGGCCGCAGTGCCGCGAATGCGACGCGGCATCCGCTATGCTCCTGCGGTGTCCGACGACGATTTGCTCCCCCTTGATGACCCTGCGGTGTATCGCGCGCTGGGCGACATGCTGATCGCGATTACCGAGGCTGAGAAGCTTCTGGGACGCGTCCACACCCTTGCGGTTGGCATCGGCGCGTACGGAATGCTTGAACACCTAGATAGTGAACTCTTCTGGAAAGTCCGTGCGGCCGGTGACCACCTGCGGGACATCCTGGACGTCGAACGCGTTCACGGTGGCTATACGTAGGCGAGAATGTGTAGCGGTCGCGGTACCTGACGGCACCACGGACTGCGGTTGGTGTCGCGTCGGTGGGGATCAATCTGCGGACGTTGATCGCGCGGCAGCCTAACGGTCTTCGGTGGAAAGACCCAATCTGGCGAGCAGGGCGCCTTCCAGTGCGCTGAGTGCGGTGCCGACGCGACCAGTAATCGTGCCGTCGAAGGTCTGGATGGTGATCCCATGTGCCCCGTAACGGGCCAGGGCGCACTCGGCGAGGGAGGCGTTGCCCAATCGTCGCCACGTAAGAGTTGGGACGTACCTTCCGGTGGCCAAACGGACGGTGCCACTGGTCTCCTGGGTACGTCGTCCTGCCGGACGGTCGCGGAGGCTGTATCCCGAACGACTGACGGCATCGGCGGCCGCAGCGCCAATCCGCGCATCTGGATGGTGAGCGAGTGCACGTGCCGGTGCGGTCAGTTGGCCCAGGAATGTCCGTCGTCTCAGGTTGCCCTCGGCAAGATGACGATGCAGGTCGGCGTTGATCGTGAAGCTTTCGATGAGCCTTGCCCCGCTTGGAGCATCCGCGTGCGCCGTGTCGGCAGGGTCGCCCCAGTCCTGCGCGTGGAAGACAACAGTTGGGGGCGTATCGTCGAACGTCCGTAGTAGAGCGAGTTCACTGGAAGCTGGAACGGCGTCGAGGATTGGGACTGACCGGATCGCCATTGCCCGGGTTGTTGCGTCTTCGGGGAGGATGACCGAGATACGGGCGCGCCCAAGCAGCAGTTGCCGGTACCGGGATTGGCGGGTGCCGACGAGTGCCTCGATGATCGCCAAGGCAATGCGTGCGCCTGCTTGACCATCTCCGTCGGCAACGATCCAGACGTGGTCACGGGCGCCAGGATTACCAATGGTGTAGGTCAGGCGCACGGATCCGGGTTCTGATCCCTCGATCGGACGCGCGACGACCAATCCCGAGTCAACCCATGACGTGAAGGCATCGGACCATGAAGCGGGATGAGCGCCAGGGGCGCGGGGGTCAATCGTTGGCGGCAGGGCGAAGAGTTCCGTCGCCGTCCTCCTTCGGCACGGATGCCGTTTGCGATTCTGCGTCATCCCGGTCGCGGTGATCCGGGGTCGTCTCTTCGGACAATGGTGATGGTGCCTCGTCTGATGGCGTCCCACCTTCACCGTCAGGATTGTCGTTTTGATCGGATACGGAGCGATCGGGTTCGGGCATGACTGAAGGGGTCAAATCGGCTCCATCGTGCCGGATCGGATGAACCTTCTCGATTGCCAATTCGGAGACATCGCCGGCAGCGGTTGTCTCGGTGGCCATGTCCGGCACGGGTTCATCGTGGTTGGATGGCGTGTCGGACGCGGGTTCGATGGTCGGACTGGCCGCAGGAAGTATCACCCAGATTGGTGATGCACTCCGGCGGGGTGTGATGTGTTCGTAGAAAGGGACCAAGGCGTCGATGCCAAGTTCACGGCAGTGCCGGGAGGCATGTTGCGGAGAAACCTTGATCAGTGATTCGAGGTTGCCCATTGTCGGATATGTGGCAACCGTGACTGGTGCGAGAGCGCCCGGGTGGCGACGATCGGTTTCGGCGCCGATTGCAAGGCGCAGGGCATCGATCCGATCGGTCGCGAGGCGGATTGATGCGATCCGGTAGGCGCGCCGGAACAGTGGCAGGCCAAGGACCAACCATGCCCCGGCGCCGATTTGCAGGGCGTACTCGCCCGGGAAGGATGGTCCGACGGCAAGGAGCATGAGACCAGACACCAGAAGGCCTCGCGAGACGAATGTCCGTGCCTCAGCGAGAGGTGTCGAATGGTGACGCAGGCCGGTGCTGACGATCGAACGGCGCACCAGATCCCGCGCAGCGGTGGCGACTGCATCTTGGTCCTTGAGGATGGCTTCCGAGGCAAGGATGGTGATTGTCGGCTGGACGGGGTGTGCGACCAAGGCGTTGCCAAGCGCGGCAATTGCAACCTGTGACTCGTGCGGCAAGACGAGGGCGTGGCGCGCTGACGTTCCGCCATTTCCGGTCGAGGCAACAGGGGCCAGGTAGACAGGAATGATCGGCCCGGAAAGGGTGACGCGCCCAGCGGGAGAGAGGCTCACGGCGCATGCCCCTGGAAGGTGATCCATGGGTGAGACGGTCGTCCCTGTCCTGGGCCCGGGTGCTTCTCGCTGCGTGCGCGTGATTGGTAATACGCGGCGACGTGGCGCCATCCGCGATCCCGACAGTGGGTTTCCATCGCTGCGAACCGGGCACCTGGTGAACCTTCGAGACGCCTGGAGATTGCCCACAAGGACAGCAGTTGGTCCTTGGTTTCGGGCTGTGTGCCCGCGGTGATCTCTAGGGTTGGTAGCGCACGCGCAAGACTTGCACCGGCGCCCGTTGATCGCCCCAGTCCGCGCATTGCCCGGAAGATGCCCCGCCACCAACGCAGTGGGTTGCGGTCGTTGATCCAAAACTGCGGTAGCGAAAGGAACCCGGTCAGAACCGCAATCCAGGCGAAGCCCGGACCGGAGTCGAGGGCACGCCATGCCAAGGCAAGGGTTGCAAGTGTTCCCAGAAGCCACCAGAGGACCCGACGTACCCGCCACCGTGGTGTAGATACGCCGCCGCTCCCGGTTGCGATGGTCAGGGCGGCTCCTGCAAGGGCAAGGTCCGATGGTGCTGTTGGTGCCGGCGTGTACACCTCAAGTGACAGGCCCATCGTGCCGCGCAGATCACGACGCTCGGCAATTGCCTGGCGGGATTCCGGGCGTGGTTGCAGGAACATGACGCCAGTGGCGCCATCCACGTCGGGAAGGACGTAGGCTTCAAGCAACATCGAGGCGTCTCTCAGACCAGCTGTCCGTCTTTGGCGGCATGACCATCCGGAGAGGCTAGCATGCTGACACCATTTGGTGTCTGCCAAGGTCCCGGGTATGGCCCTCGTACACTCTTCCTGCCGGCAAAGGCGAAGCTTCCGGGGACTGCAAGGGCATGAACGCAAACCAGATAGCCATCCGTCCGCTTGCGTCGCCGGACTGGTGGACGACGACCGCTGACGATGTGTGGGACGTGGTGGTGGTTGGCGCAGGCCATGCAGGTGCAGAGGCGTCGTTGGCGGCGGCGCGCATGGGTGCGCGGGTGCTCGTTGTCACGGCCACCCCGACGGCGATTGCGTCGATGCCATGTAACCCGTCCATCGGCGGTCCGGCAAAGGGACACCTTGTCCGGGAGATTGATGCCCTTGGCGGCGTGATGGGCAGGGCGGCCGACCGTACCGCGTTGCAAATCCGGATGTTGAATACCGGGAAAGGACCGGCGGTCCGTGCCTTGCGCGCCCAGTGCGACAAGCATCTCTATGCATCGGCGATTGGCGATATTCTCCAGTCACACCCCGGGATCACCATCCGGCAAGGGATGGTGACTGGTCTGGTGACGGTCGACGCACCCTCGCCGGGCATCGCGGGCCTGCCTGGCCGGGTGATCGTTGGCGTGGTCACCGCTGCCGGAGAGCGGCATGCGGCGCGTGCGGTCATCCTCACGACCGGGACATTTCTTGATGGGCGTCTGGTCTGCGGGGATGCCGTTGAAGCTGGTGGGCGCTATGGTGAGGGTCCGTCCGTCGGTCTCTCTTCGCACCTCGCGTCGCTTGGATTGACGCTGTCGCGTCACAAGACCGGGACGCCCCCCCGCGTTGATGCACGGACCATCGACTTTTCCAAGTCCACGATCCAACCGGGGAGTGATGTGCCCCTTGGGTTCGCACATGAAGCGGTTGTGGGTCCGGAGGTTGCGCAAGGGATCCCGCATCCGGCGTACCCGGGAGTGGTCACGGGCGGGTGGCGCACGCAGATGCCCTGCTATCTCGTCCACACGAATGAGGCTACCCACGAGGTTGTCCGGGACAACCTGCACCGGGCACCGATGTACAACGGCGCGATTACCGCGCCCGGTCCGCGGTACTGTCCCTCGTTCGAGGCGAAGGTGGTCCGGTTCGCGGAGAAGGAACGGCATCAGTTCTTCCTCGAACCGGAAGGTTTTGATACCGAATGGGTCTATGTCCAGGGGGCGAACACAAGCCTCCCGGAAGAGGTGCAGGCTTTAATGCTTGCGACGATCCCCGGCTTGTCCCAGGCCAGAATTCTCCGCCCCGGATATGCCGTCGAGTACGACTATGTGCCTGCTTGGCAGACGTTGCCGTCTCTAGAGAGCCGGGCAGGTGCGGGCCTCTTTCTGGCTGGGCAGATCAACGGCACATCCGGGTACGAGGAGGCCGCGGCCCAAGGACTGTTAGCCGGTGTCAACGCCACGTTGCGCGGACGCGCCCTGCGCACCCACGGTCCGTGGACGTGCGATGCTGCCTGGACCCCGTGGCTAGTGACCCGTTCACAGGCGTATCTCGGGGTGATGATTGACGACCTGACGACACAGGACTACGACGAACCCTACAGGTTGCATACCTCGCGGGCGGAGTACCGCCTGCTGTTGAGGCATGACAACGCAGACCTTCGGTTGACGCCTGATGGGGTTGCGCTCGGGTTGGTGAACCCGTCACGAGGCACGGCGGTCGAGGCAAAGCGTGACCGGATTGCATCGGCGTTGGTGTCGCTGGCGAAGTCGCGGGTCGTGCATGCCCACAACGATGCCTTGGTAGCCCTTGGCTTCCCGCCGGTTCTCCGCGCGTGTACCGCGCAGGAGTACCTCTGCCGCCCGGATGTGGGCATCGGGTTTGTCGAGGCCCTCGGTCAGGAGGCGTTTGGGCTCGGGTTGCCAGACGATGTGGCAGCGCATGTGGAGGTGGAGACCAAGTATGCGGGGTACGTGAAGCGACAGCACGACGAGGTTGCGCGGACGGCAGGCATGGACGGCGTTGCGATCCCGCTCACGGTTGACTTTGCGGGAATGCAAGGTCTCCGACGCGAGGCGCAGGAGCGGTTGACCCAGTACCGGCCGATGACGGTTGGGCAGGCATCGCGGATTGCCGGGGTCACTCCGGCCGACGTTGCCGTGTTGCTGGTGCGACTGAAAGCAGGCTAGCCGCTGACACGCCCTTTACCAGTGACATGGCGGGTAGGCGGACCCGATGGTGAGTGTGCCGGGGCCTGGTAATTCGTAACCAGCCCCGGCGAGTGATCAGGCGTCGGGCGTCGCCTCGGAGTCGTCGTCGATTGTCGACCCTTCGGTGGTTTCGTCTTCCTCGGTTTCGTCCGGCGCAAGGATGCGGACGGAACTGTCTTCGGGGTCGGGAACGACCGGCGCCGCGAAGTCGACGAAGTCAAGGTCGCCTTGGCCGAATGCCGAGGCGGCGACGACGGTGTCACCGTCGTCAGGCCGGATGATCCGGACGCCCGACGAGTTCCTGCCGGTGCGTCGGATGTCGGCGATGCGAGTCCGGATGATGATCCCGGAGGCCGTGATAGCCATGAGGTCCGTCGCTTCCGGAGTAATCGCAACGGCAGAGACCAGGAGTCCGGTGCGTGCGTTCGTGACACTCGCGCGGAGGCCATGACCGCCCCGTCGCTGAACACGGAAGTTTGCCCAGGGGGTCTGCTTGCCGATGCCGTTGGAGCTGACCACGACGAGTGACCCTTCGGGCGGGCACACGACGAACCCGATGCACTTGTCATCGTCACGCAAACGGACGCCCCGGACGCCACCACTGGTGCGGCCACTCTGTCGCAGGTCGGTCTCCATGAAGGTGATCGCCTGTCCGCTGGCGGTGACTAGGGCGAGACGATCCTCACCGGACGTTCGCACGACCCACCCGAGTTCGTCGCCCTCATCGATGTCCATGGTCTTGAGACCATTCTGTCGGAGGTTGGCGTACTGCGAATAGGCATTGCGCTTGATCTCACCACGACGTGTCGCAAAGACCAGGAACCCTGTGCTTTCCGAATCGGGCATGGTGATGACCGACGTGACACGTTCGTCGGCGTCGATCGCAACGAGGTTGGTGATCGATGTGCCCCGGGCGTTTGGAAGAACCTCTGGAAGGGCCCAGACGCGCGTGCGAAGGACGCGACCGCGGTTGGTGAACACGAGCAACCAATCGTGCGTGTTGGCAAGCGTCAGAACTCGGACACCATCATCGTCCTTGGTGGCGATGCCTCGTCGCCCACGCCCCCCACGTGACTGCTGCACGTAGGTGTCCGGAACCATCCGCTTGGCGTAGCCCCGTTCCGTCAGGCAGACGAGGACGGATTGTCGGGGCTGAAGGTCCGCCTCGGACAGGTAACCGTCCTCATCCGGCATGATGACCGTCCGGCGTGCGTCGCCGTACTTGGTTCCGAGTTCGGCTAGTTCGTCCTTGATGATCTGCCGGACACGGGTTGGCGTCTCGATGATGTCCTCGAGATCGGTGATGGTCGCCCGGAGGACCGCGAGTTCGTCAAGCAGTCGCTGCCGTTCGAGCAGAACGAGCCGACGCAGCTGCATGTCTAGTATTGCGTTGGCCTGGACTTCGGAGAGGCCGAAGATCGTGATCAGGTTCGTGCGCGCCTCCTCGGTACTCGAGGAGGCACGGATGGTCGCGATCACTTCGTCAAGGCGATCAAGGGCGCGCGTCAGACCCTCGAGGATGTGTGCACGGTCGCGTGCCTTCCGGAGATCGAAGCGGGTGCGTCGCCCGATGACTTCGATGCGGTAGTCGATGTAGCACTGGAGAGCGGTGACCAAGGTCAGCAATTTTGGTTGCTGCCCGATCACCGCCAACATGTTGACGTTGAAGGCCGTCTGCAAGGTGGTGTGCTTGAACAGGTTGTTGCGGACTGAATCCGGGCGTGCGTCGCGCTTGAGTTCGATCACAAGGCGCATGCCTTGCCGGTCCGACTCGTCTCGCAGGTCAGCAATGCCGTCGAGTTTCTTGTCCTTGACCAGTTCGACAATCTTCTCCTGCAGGGTTGCCTTGTTCACCTGATACGGGAGTTCGGAGACGATCAGTCGGAGGTGCCCGCGATCCGATTCCTCGACTTCGACCTTAGCGCGGATGTTGATCCGCCCGCGTCCGGTGGCGTATGCCTCGCGGATGCCACTGCGGCCGATGATGAACCCCGCGGTCGGGAAGTCCGGGCCGGTTACGAACTGCATGAGTTCGTCGACGCCGGCGTCGGGATGGTCGATGAGATGGGTGATGCCCGCGACGAGTTCGCGCAGGTTGTGGGTCGGGATCTTGGTTGCCATGCCGACGGCGATGCCTTCGGCGCCATTGAGGAGCAGGTTTGGCAACTTGCCCGGAAGGATTGAAGGTTCCTTCTCGGTGGCGTCGAAGTTGTCGTTGAAGTCGATGGTGTCCTTGTCGATATCGGCAAGGAGTTCCTCGGCAACCGCGGTCAGGCGTGCCTCGGTGTAGCGCATGGCTGCAGCCGGGTCATTGTCAACCGACCCGAAGTTGCCTTGCCCGTCAACGAGTGGGTACCGCAGGCTGAATGGCTGTGCCATGCGGACGAGCGCGTCATAGATTGATGACTCGCCGTGCGGGTGGTACTTGGCGATGACATTGCCGACGGTACGTGCACTCTTCTTGTACGGCCCATTCGCCCGGATGTTCTCTTCAAGCATAGTGTAGAGAACACGGCGGTGAACGGGCTTGAGGCCGTCACGGGCATCCGGAAAGGCGCGTCCGACGATGACACTGACCGCGTAGTCCAGGTACGCGGTGCGCATCTGGACTTCGATCTGGACCTGTTGGACGTCACCGGCATACGTGCCGCCGCCGTTGTTGGACCCGAGATTGACGGGCGCGGCGGGTGCCGTGAGTACAGGGAGGATCAGCGCGTCTGAGCCGTCGTCACCGAGGGTTTCCTCGGTATTTTCGGGGTCGTACTGGTTCTCTTCGGTGCCCGGATTGTTGCCCTGTTCCGGTCCGTTCGTGCGTTCGTCAGACGGATCTACCATTGGGTCAAAGTTTGCCATATATATCGAGAGAACGGCAAACGCTCAGACACCCCGCGTCTTCCAGTGGACGCGCTCTTTCCAGTTGTCCCCTAGGGGCAAACGGGGGGGTGGGCTACCTGATCCCGAAGACGGCGAACGGCGCAAAGCTGCTCAATGTGCCGAACAAGGCACCGGCGCACACTTGTGGCGTGCTGTGCATGTGGATGCGGACCCTCGCCCAACAGACGGCAGGAAGAATCACGACGAAGGGAAGGGCGGGAGTGCCGAACGCTACCAAAAGGGCACCCACGCCCATGGCGGCACCCGTGGCGTGGGCCGAAATCTTCCAGTAGCGATTGATGACGGCGAGAAGGATTGCAGATATCCCGTAGCACGACGTGAGGGCGACGACGGGTGCAGGCGCCCCCATCCACCACAACGCGGCATTCCCGACACCGCTGCTTGCTGCCGAGAACAGGTAGGGACGCAGTCGCTCCTGTTGGTGCATCAGTTCGTACCCACCGGCAAGGTGTGCGTGCCTCAGCAGGTACGCGATGTACGCGACGGGGATGATGGAGACGAAGATCGATGCGATGATCGCTGCCCAGACCGCTCCCTTGGTGGTGTCCGAGAAATGCAAGCTGAGGATCGCGAGGGTGAAGATGGCGACAATCGGGGGCAGGAAGACCAGTGAGATGGCCTTGGCAATCCGGTCGGGCCGGGTCCGGGGTCCCACGACAACAGCGTCCGCAGGCACGCCGGCAACCGCAAGTACCCCAGGTTGGTCCGGTGTGGTGGTGCTGGGTACGATATCAGACTTTGGTGGGTTCGCCGTTGGGGTCGTGCGACGCGTCATACGTTCCACTGCGTCCTCCGGACTTCCTTAGCAGCAAGACCTTGTCGATCATCATGCCACGATCGACGGCCTTGCACATATCGTAGATCGTCAGGGCGGAAACGGTTGCGGCTGTCAGGGCCTCCATCTCGACACCTGTCTTTCCCACCGTCCGTACCGTTGCATGGATGTGTAACCGTGCCGTGGTCGAGTGATTGCCAGTCGTGTGATCTTTTGCGGTCGTGTCGGGGAGGTCCCACTCGAACGAGACATCTGCCCCGGTGATCATGATCGGATGACAGAGGGGGATCAGATCCGGCGTGCGCTTGGCACCCATCAGTCCGGCGATCCGGGAGACGGCGAGGACGTCCCCCTTGGGCAGGCCCCCATCCTGGATCAGGGCTGCGGTGCTTGCCTGCATGACGATCGTTGCCTGGGCAGTTGCCTCGCGAAGCGTTTCTGATTTTGGCCCGACATCGACCATGAAGGCATCACCACTCTCGGTGAGATGGGTCAGGGTCGTTGATGGCGCGTCA
>CAMDTO010000051.1 GCA_945907765.1 Thermoflexus hugenholtzii JAD2
CGGAGGCGTGCGCACGAACGATCTGTTCAAAGCCCGTGGCGTCCGTCCCGAACAGCGTGAACACCATCGGAGACATGCCTACGTGAGACCGATAGTCCCCAACGGTTCCCGCCAGGAAGCCTCTCATCTTGTCGATCGATCGTGGCAGCATGTACACGCCACCCAAGGTCTCCCAGGGACTGCGAGGCAGATGCTTGGTCAAGTCCATGACTGTTTCCCCTTTGCCTAAACACTTTGTTCCGAACCGTCAGGTCTGATGAAGGGCAGCATAGCGCAAATATGAACATGAAGTCACGCGGTACGTACCAAAAGACGGCGAAGAGGTTTCATTACCCCAGTGCTTGGCATCGCGCATGCGATATCTTGGCGGTGTGCAATCACTGTCTGAGGAAGAAATCTGGGCCAGACGGGCAGCAGCCGAGGCCGAATACGAGCGTGTGGAGACGCAGGTCAAGGCTGCGCGCGACCGCCTGATCACCGAGGCCGGTGAAGAGTTCGAGCGCGTCACCGTCACGGCCCGCACCGAACGGGACCGGATCATCGCGCAGGCAGAGGCCGCCTATGAACGCGTCCTGGCGCCCGCCGACGCCGCGTATGAACGACGGTACGCCGAGGCTTGGGACGATTACAAGCGCGTCCACAATGAAGCGAGAGCGGCCTTGGCACGCGTCCGGGACGCCTCCACCCTTTCGGGGACCGGCGAGTAACGGGTCCCGGAAATCGCCCGAGGCACACCCTACCTGCCACGGATACGATAGCCCCACCATGTGGACCGCACACTTCGTCACGGTAAACGGCATGCGGATCCACTACCTCCGGACGGGTGGAAGTGGACCGCCCCTCCTGTTGGCCCATGGCGGAACGGCAAACGGCCGAAGTTGGACGCGGGTCGCGACCGCACTCGCCGACACGTTCGACGTGATCGCTCCTGACGCCCGCGGGCACGGCCTCACCGATGCACCGGCCGGGGATTACTCGTTCGTCACCCTCGGCAATGACCTGGCCGGGTTCATACAAGCCCTCGGTCTCGACCACCCAATCGTCGGGGGCGCGTCGCTGGGGGCGAACACCGTCCTGTCATTAGTCACCGATCACCAGGACATCGCCCGGGCTGCCGTCCTCGAGGACCCGATCTTCTTCCTGCAGTCACCCGAGGCAACGCAAAACTGGATCGCCACCGCCCTCGCAAGTTTGCGCGCCGAAGCCCGAATGCTTGCGACCCTTGGTCGTGACGCCATCGTGGAGCGGTTCAGGCTATCCAATCCGCATTGGAGTGATGCCGAACTGGAAGACGCCGCGACCGCCAAGTTGCAGGTGCGAGACATCTTCTTCACGACCTTCAAGGATCGGTTCGACTGGCAAGCGTTGCTAGGCCAGGTCCGCTGCCCAACGCTTCTCGTGACAGGTGATCCCGACCGAGGCGCGCTCGTAACCGCCGAAGCGGCTGACGTGGCCAAACGCTGCTGTCCGACCCTCAAAGTCGCCAATATTCCGGATGCGTCCCACAACGTCAATAGCGATCAGTTTGACCAGTACCTGCCCGCGATGCGTAATTTCCTGTCCAGAGTGTCCTGATCCGGGCCGGGAAAACCCGGATTGCAATCCACCAACCAGATCACCACAAACCCCGTCAGGCTTCCACACCATCCACGAACGCGATGGTTCCCTCCGAGTTAGCGTGCCGGATTGGCAGGATGGCCTGGTATTCCGGACCGTGGTACCACGAGACCAGCGTGTCGCGGTCGGGAAACTCGATGACTACCCGGCGGTTTCCTTGTGCTTCACCTTCGACCTGGGTGGTCTGCCCCCCGCGCACCAGAAACCGACCGCCGTATTGCTCAATCGTCGCCGGTACCTGCCTCGAATACTCGGCGTAGGCCTCCGCATCATGCACGGTGACTTCGCCGATCACATACGCCTTGGCCATGCCGCCTCCTGGACACCGTCGAGTTTGCCCGGACCGCCGGGTGGTGCGGATGCAATCCGGCAACCTTCCCGCGCTCGCACGATCACATTTCCATCCACGTGGACGTCCATGGTAAGGAAGTGGTTCGACCAAACGCGGTGCCAACGGCCGGGGACACCGCTGCAGATCCACCCGGTGGGTGTCACAGCCCGCTCACCACGAGGCCTTGGACTGTGATGGGGCCGAGCTGCCAACGGACGCAACCACGAAGTTCACCTGGGCAGAACGGCGCGCCATGGCTCTCAGCCCCATGAATTAGCACCGCCTTGCAAGGGGGGTTCTGATGACCACATCCGCCACACGTCCGAACCCCGGACCAACGCCTGCCATTGTGCCGACCCTGCGCGATCACCTTTCAGCCAACGGGTTGCGGGAGTTCAGCGACGGTCGCAAGTACCGCCGATGGATGCGCGGGAAGATCGGCGCCACAAAGTGCGCAACCATCGACTGGTACCGCAACGAAGCGCACGAGTTCCATTACCAGCTGATGCGCACCGCGATGTACAACGAGATCGGTGCTCCGGGTGTCTTCGGGCCGGTCGCGTCCAAGCGCTATGACGCCATGCGGGCATCCGGGGAGGCCGTCCTTCAATTCCTGCCGTCCACCGGCCGCATCCTGGATGTCGGGTGCGCCACTGGTGTCCTCACCTCATGGTGGGCAATGCAAGTGCCCGGCGCGACCGTTCCCGGATGTGACAACACCCCGACAGAGGTCACCACTGCCAATCAATGCGTCGCGCACGCCGGCAACACCTCATTCGTCTTTGCCAACGCCGTCCAAGGTCTTCCCGACGGGCCATTCGATCTGGTGATCAGCACACAGTCAGTGGTGGAAAGCGCTGACGATCTGCCAAGTGTCCTCGGCCACATCGCATCGGTCCTCGCGCCGGATGGCACCTATGTCGCCATCGAACCTCTTTCAACGCTACGCGGGGTCAGGACCTACACCGAGTTTGCCAACGATGCCGGGATGGTGCTGCAGTCTCTCGACATGGTCCCGTCCCTCATGTTCGGTGCGCTCCAGGCGTACCCAGTCCTTGAGTACCGGCGCGTGAACGGTGCCAACGGTTCGCCCATCGCCTCAGCGGTGGACATTCCAGAAACGTATGCGTCTGCCTACCGGGCCATCTTCGCCGAGGAATCACCGGCCCACCCGCACTCCGCCGGCAGTCCGGCCTGAACCCACGCAAGGCAGCGACCAACCATCACTCACAAGACTTCCTGGAGGTCTGAAACCATGACCACTACGACGAGGCCGTCCGCAACCACGGCAATCCCCAAACCGACCTTCGAACCCGTGACCATCGACACACATCTCGCCACCTACGGTCTCCGTGAGTTCGATGATGCCCGCGCCCACCGGCGATGGATGCGTCGCAAGATCGGTCCGGAGATCGCTGACACGATTGACCAGAACGCCGAAGCATTCAGCGACCACCACATCCTGGAGGCCCAGGAACGCCTGTACGCGGCACTCACGCGACCGGGGGTATTCGGGCCGGCATCGTCATCCCGGTTCGGGGCGGTGCGCGCATCGGCCGAGGTGGTCCTGCCGTACCTGCCAGTCACTGGCGCGATGCTTGACCTGGGTTGCGGACCCGGACACCTCACCTTGTGGTACGCCCGGCAGTCCCCGAGTGCCACCAACACCGGCTGCGACCGCGAACCTGCATTCATTTGTGTGGCAACCTCAGATGCCACCTGTCTGGGCATCGAGAACGTCACCTATGTGGTCGCGGACCTCACCACGGGAATCCCCCACTTGGCCATTCGAACTCATCGTCAGCACCCAATCGGTCGCCGATGCAGCTGTCGATTCCGTCATCGCCCGATACAGCGGAGACGCCAACCCGCACTATGACAGGGCAGAACCGGCACAAGATCCCCGTGCCCGGAACATACGGATGATCGCCGGCGCACTTGTCCCGCAAGGCGCCTACCTCTGGATCGAACCGCTGCCGACACCGGTTTCAATTTGCACGTTCGTGACCAGGGCCTCGGATGCGGGACTGGTGCTGTCATCACTCCGGTTCACGCCGTTCGACCCCTTTGGGCAACCCCGGGGCTACCCCGTGGCGGTATTCCGGCGTCGAAGTGACGTGGAAGCCGACGCCGTAGCCGCCGGGACGACGCTTCCAGAGATTGACATCGAGGGCGCGTATCTTCAGGCAGTTATCGACCACCTTCCGCATCTACTTCGGGGCCATGCCGACGGCGCGGATGGGTGCTCCGCAAAAAAGGTATGTGTCAGGACGCGGAACAATCACGATTCAGCCGCATGCGTGGAGTTCTGCATTCAGGAAAGATTGGTTGCCCGCACCGTTGGACTCGCCCCGATGCTCCGCGACAAATCCCGGTTGGCCACACCGAACACTCGGTGATATAAAAGCGAAAAAAGTCGATTACGGCAAAAGGATCGCAACCATGCCACTTTCCGAAAAACGCACGGCGACCGCTGTCTCGCGCCGGTCACTTCTTGGCGGCACACTCGCAGGGCTCGGAGCCGGAATCCTGTCAGTGTCATGCGGGGGCGAACCCACGTCAGCCGGTTCGGCACCAGCGAAGACCGCATCGTTCCCGGAAAAGCTGGTGTTCTGGCCGGAAGGCGGGGAGACAAACGCCAGTTTCAAGGCTTGGGTCGCGCGTATTGCAGACTTCGAGAAGGCCTACCCCAAAACCAAAGTCGAGATGACTGACACTCCGGACCGCGATGCAAAGCTGGTCACGGTGGTAGCGGCCGGAACGCCACCGGACGTGTCAGTCTTCGACCGCTACACCATCTTCGGCGCATCGCAGACGAAGCTGTTCATGGACATGGGCCCAATGGCGAAGACTGCCGGTATCAAGGGAGAGGACCACCAGCCCTGGTGTTGGGATGAAGTGTGGCGTGAGGGCAAACTTTGGGGGATGCCCTATTCGACTGACACGCGGATGATCTACGTGAATGCCGAGCATCTCAAGAAGGCAGGTATTCCAGCAACTGCACCCAAGACGCTTGATGACTTCGACAAGATCGCCCGACAGTTGAATGTCGGGGTTCCGGGAACCATCCAGCGGCTTGGGTTCGTTCCGTGGGGAAGTTGGAACAACTGGCGTCTCTACGGCTGGGGATGGACCTTCGGCGGCGACTGGTACGACCCCAAAGCCAATCAGGTGTCGATGGACAAGGCGCAGAACATCGCGGCGCTGGAATGGGAGGTTGCACGCGCTGGAGAACTCGGTGGATTTGCGTCCGTCGAGGCTTTCCGCAAGTCTCAGCAGTCAAACGTCCCGATGGACATGTTCAAGGCCGGGTTCCTGAGCACGATCATCAACTCTAATTCGCAGCTATCAGGAATGTTTGCGAAAAAGGACATGGACTGGATTGTTTGGCCAATCCCTCCGGCCGCCGGTGTTGCCAGGTCACACACGTGGTCTGGCGGGTACGCCACCGTCCTGCCGGCGGGGGTCAAGGCCCCCGAGGCCGCCTTCATGCTCGCCAAATACTTGTCTGATGATGCCTTCCAGCTCGTACAAAGCCAGACTGGTGGTGGGAGGCTTCCGACGATCAAGAAGGTTGCCGCCGATCCGTACTGGAATTCGGTCGATGGCAGGGTCAAGCAATTCATTGAACAGCTTCCTAATTCGCATATCCGACCCCCGATCGTGCAAATTCCGATTCTGAATGCCCAACTCGACGGTCCCGATGGTGCGGAAACCCTAGCGCTTCAAGGCAAGGGTAGTGCAAAGGAGCTTCTGGCCCAGGCGAGCCAACGGGTGAATGCCGCCATCAAGGAAGGCCGCGCAAGCTAGCCCGATCTGCAACTGGTTTCACCGTGGAGATATCGAGGGTATTCATGAAGGACGAAGTGCGGGTTGCCATGATCGGCGCCGGTCGCATGGCGAACTCGGTGCACTATCCATCCCTTGCGTCCTTCCCGGACACGCGGATTGTCGGCATAAGCGACCTTGACCCCGTCGCCCTCACCCGGACTGCCGACCAGTTCGAAATCGAAGAGCGTCACCGTGACTATCGAGAAATGGTTGAACGTGTCTCACCCGATGGGGTGTACGTGATTGGTCAACCACACTTGATGTATGACATCTGGACTTGGTGTCTCCAGCAGGGGATACCTCTCTATATAGAGAAGCCAATGGGCCTCACCATTCATCAGGCCCGGATGCTCGCACATCTTGCGGAAACCGCGGGCGTCGTGACCCAAGTGAGCCACCAGCGTCGCACAAGTCCACTCCTGGTTTCGCTGCGCGACCAAGTGCGCGCGACTGGAGAGGTTACCCAAGCGATGGTCCAGTTCTACAAGCCAGGCCCTTCAGCCATGACGGGTGCGCGAGACCGGATGATGGACGACTGCGTACACGTCATCGACACGGTCCGCTGGCTCTGCGGTGGCGGTCCCGGCAGCCACAGTGGCGCCGATGTCACGCGCGTGGAGAGCAAGTGCCGGCGAATCGGGACCCCGGACATCAACTGGGTGCACGCCACCCTGGAGTTTGCGAACGGTGCAATTGGCTTCGTGCAGTGCAACTGGGCCAGTGGTCGGCGCATCTTCAGGGTTGAGATGCACTCACCCGGAGCAACGGCAGAAGGGGACCAGGAAGGGATGATGTCCTTCCACTCTGCCGCTGCGAGGGGAAGTGGGTCGCAGGAGTTTCACGCGCACACGGTCGCCGGAAGCGCTGAGACATTCGTTTCCGGGGGATTCCAGGCAAAGAACCGGGAGTTCATCGAATCGCTCAAGACTGGACGGGAAGTGACCTCGTCACCTTTTCGCGATGCAGTCAAGACGATGGAGGTCGCCGAGACGATCCTTGCTCAGGCTCTCCTCGCAGGGGTCTGACAGCATTCCAGCAATATGTTGCAATCAAAGGTAGAAAAGGTTTCCATGTCTCAAAAGCTCAACATTCTATGCTTGCTCGTTCCCCCGCTGCGAGACCACCTGATGAAGCCGTCATCAGTGCAAAGGTTGGAAGCTGTTGCCAACGTCACTTGGTTGCGGTCAGGCGCGGTTTCCAGCAAGCCGGATACTTGGGAGACAGACCTTCGTGACGTACACGTCATTATGGGAAGCTGGGGCATGCCTTGGTTCGACAATCACCTTCTTGATTTGCTGACCAGCCTTGAACTGGTCGCTCACGGTGCAGGGTCGGTCAAGCCATTTGTCACCCCCGGGTTCTTTGAAAGGGGAATTCGGGTAACGCATGGTGCAAGTGTGATCGCGCAGTCTGTTGGCGAGTGGTGCCTCATGGCAGCCTTGGTTGGCCTGCGCCGTGCGGTCGCCTTCCACGAGGTGATGCGAGAAGACGGATGGAAGGTCTCACAGGACGGTCACGGGGATGAGCTCGCCGGCAAACGGATCGGGCTGCTTGCCATGAGCCAGACTGCCCGGGCATTCCTGAAGCTACTCAAGCCGTTCGGGTGTGATGTCCGGGTCTATGATCCCTACCTAGCAGACGATGATGCGACCAATCTTGGTGTCGGCAAAGAGCACTCTATCGATGCCCTGTGCGCCTGGGCGGACATCATCTCGAACCATGTCCCTGCAACTCCTGAAACCTCAAACCTGGTCAAAGCCGACCAGTTCGCACTGATGCGTGATGGCACTCTGGTCATAAACTCGGCAAGGCCGGCGGCCATCGATTATCCAGCACTCATAGCCGAGTTACGTTCAGGTCGCCTCAGAGCAGCACTTGATGTCTTTCCAGAGGAACCTGTCAAGCCCGGCGACCCAGTGCGATACCTTCCGAACGTGTTGGTGACCCCGCATATCGCCGGGGCAACGTGGGACGGGCGCGCTCGATTGGGTGAAACGATGGTCGATGAGATCATCCGATTTGCGGCCGGCGAACAACTTCGCCATGAGGTGCATCCTGACCGCCTGGCGACTATGGCCTAGAGCAGCCTCCAAAGCGGTCCTCTCACGACTCGCGCCAACGAGGAACTACCGTGACTGACACGAAATTCACCGTATTCACCAAGCCATGGCGCTCCCATTCCCTTGAGGATCTCGGAGTGCTTGTGGCACGCCTCGGCTTCTGGGGTGTCGAACTGCCAATCCGGCCAGGCTTCCAAGTCGAGCCGGAGCATGTCACGGCACAGTTGCCGGATGCAGTTAGGATCCTTGGAAAGTCGGGCGTCACTATCCATTCAGTGTCTCCACCAATGAGGGCAACGATAACTTCGGAATTGGTGAATGCATGTGCGGATGCTAATGTTGGAATCATCCGAATTTGCGTTGGAGTTCCCAAGGGGACAGGATATTTTCAACGCATTGCCGAAGTCCAGAAGGAATTCCACGCACTCCTTCCGGTCCTGGAGAGGAGCGGTGTCGCAATTGGGGTTCAGAACCACAATGGGCATGATCTCTCTCATGCGATGGGTCTGCGCGAATTGCTGAACCCGTTTGATCCGAGACAGATCTGCGCGGTCTGGGATCCTGCTCACACGGCGCTCAGCGGCGAGATTCCCGAACACGCAGCGGAAATAATCTGGCCCCACCTCAGAATGGTCAACCTGAAAAACGCCTACTGGAGGCGCTTGAATGGCCCTGAGTCACCCGCCGCCAAGTATGGCGTCCACTGGACGAGCGGTCGTCAAGGGTTGGCACCATGGCGGGAAATCGTGGAGATCGTACGTGCGCGCGGATACAGCGCTCCTGTTTGCCTGCCGGCAGAATACTCAGACGAGACTGACCTTGAACAATTGATCGGCGATGATCTGGAGTTCGCACAGTCGCTCTTCGACGTCGTCTGAGTTGACGCCCGACTGGCGGTACGATTGCGAATCCCCGATCGGACCACTAGCTATTTGAGGCGAGCCGAGGCAATGCGGTTGCACCGCATTGTGATCTTGGTGCCCTGACAGGGTGTGGGTCGTGATACCCGTTCGCGTCGGCCCCGCCGGCCTTGGGTCCGCCCTGACCGGCACGTTACAGTACGCAACTACCCGCACCAATCACCCAAGAAGGACGACACCATGGCAAAGGGATACTGGGTTAGCGCCTACCGTTCCGTCTCCGATCCCGAGAAACTCGCGGCCTACGCCAAGCTGGCCGGCCCGGCCATCACCGGCGGTGGCGGACACTTCCTGGCCCGCGGTGAACCGGTCGCCGTGTATGAACACGGGCTGAAGCAGCGCACCGTGATCATCGAGTTCGAGAGTGTTGCGCAGGCCATAGCCACCCACGACAGTCCCGCCTATCAGGAAGCCGTCAGGGTCCTCGGAGACGGTGCCGTGCGCGAGATCCGCATCATCGAAGGCGTCTAAGGGTCCGACCCCAGACTCCCGGTTGGGGTGCACGTCTCCAGATTGGACGCCAGACGCGCACCCCAGCAACTTCCTGGAGACACCGCCAAGACGCACTTGTCCCGTGGCTTGCCATCGATGCATTCACAGCATCGATGGCACCCCGATCACTACGTCTGCCACCCGTACCGAGACGTCGTATGCAAGGTGCTTGCCAGCGACGGCAGTCTCGTCGACCAGAATCCGTTACGTCCGATGCAGGTCCGCGGCCTGATGACCCACACCAGTGGCCTGACCTACGACTGTCTCGAAGATTTCCCCGTCGGTGCGCAGTACCACGACGCGCGTCTCATGAACGATCCGACGCGCAGCCTCGGGGCGATGATTGCCGAACTGGCACGGATTCCCCTGGCCTTCCAGCCCGGAGCGATGTGGCACTACAGTCTGGGCACCGATGTGGCGGCCCACTTGATCGCAGTGATTTCGGGCAAGCCACTCGGCCAGTTCCTGCACGAACGCCGCTTTTGACCGCTTGGGATGCTGGACACGGCATTCGAGGTTCCACAGGCGAAACGCCACCGCCTGTCTGCGATACATGGCCTTCCCGGCCTATTCGCACCCGGAATGACGTTCGGGGCCTTGTTTGGCCACTTCATGAATGGCAAGATCGGCCGCCGTGAGGTGCAGGACACCTATCCCGTCGATGCACCGGACGCCTACCAACGCGGGGGTACCGGGCTGTTCGCCACGGCTGCGGACTATCTGGGAGTCGCGATGATGCTCCTGCACGGCCGGGCGGGCGACGGCACGCGCATCCTCGGTCGCAAGACCCTGGAGTTGATGCACACGAACCATCTGCCTGCCGACCGGTAGCCGTTCACGCTTGCCGGAACACCGAATCCACCGGGATACGGGTTCGGTTTGGGTTCGAGAGTGGCGATGGACGTCAGCGCGACTGCGGTTTCAGGTTCGGTCCAAGAATTCGGGTGTGCGGGCGCGGCCAACACCCACCTCCGGGTGGACCCGGTGGAAGACCTGATCGGCCTCTTCATGACCCAGTTGATGGTTGCCGTGGACAATCCCCAGAATGGCCTGCGTGCCGTGGCCTACAAGGCGATCGACGACTGAGCCGACGGCTGCGTGACGACCACCCCACTCAATGCGAGGGTGGGGTGGGGGTCGCGTCATCGCCGGAGAGGGCACGCTCATTGTCGAGGCTGCCACCTGTGGGCGATTGCACGCCGCCGATCTTTCCCGTTTCCACGCGTGGACTTGCGAATGCGGACAGAGTGTATCGCCGGTGGACCAGCACGGGACCGAAGACCAGACGCACGGGCGGTGCTGGTGGTGTCCGTCGCACACAGACCCGGACGCGGAGAACACGTGTCCAATCCCACGTATGTCAAAGAAGTCGACGCAATCACCCTGACCCTCCAGCACCACATTGACGGCGCTCGCTCCGGCCACGGTGCCGACCTGAAGCCCGCGTTCCGTGACCTTGCGACCTTCTATGGCTATGCGACCTTCTATGGCTATGTTGGCAAAGACCTCTTCGGGGGGCCGATACAAGACCTGTGTGAGTGGAATGACCAGAACGGGCCGGCCACGGACATCAAGACCCGGATTGCCGCACTGACTATCGTTGGCACATGCGCCAATGTCCGTCTTGAAACGGATAAATGGACGGGACACCGGTTCACTGATTTCTTCACTCTCGTCAAGTTCGACGGCCATTGGAAGATCGTGAGCAAGGTGTTTTAGTTGCACCCATGATTTGCAAGCCTCACCCGCAGAGTGCCAGATCCTGGGTCCATTGCCTGCCCGGGGTTCATCCGCCCGGTTCATCCACATGATGGCTGGGCGGTAGCGTTTCCAGCATCTCACCCAAACCGCAATCCATCGGAACTATATGTAGTACACATTTTGTATTAGATTTTTTCACTGACACTCCCAAGAAGCGCCTCGTCGGTACGTTACGATAACCGCATGCCAGAGACATACTCGAAGCAGGATCTGCGCAGACAGGACTTCTCCGGACTGGACCTGACCGGGGCCGATTTTTCGTGGTGCAACCTGTCGAATGCGAACCTTTCGAATGCAAACCTGGCAGGCGCCAACCTGTCGCGAGCGAACCTGTCACGCGCGAACCTTGCCCATGCCGACCTGTCACGCGCGAACCTCGCCCATGCCGACCTGTCACGCGCCAACCCGTCCCGTGCCAACCTCCAGAACGCCAACTTCTCAAGCGCGAACCTCTTCGCCGCAAACCTGTCGCGTTCCAACCTCCGGGACGCCAACCTCACTGGAGCGAACCTGTTCGCCGCGAACATGTCCCGCGCCGACTTGCCCGGTGCCGACCTCTCAGGGGCCAACCTCTTTGTCGCCAACCTCTCCCACGCCGACCTGACCAATACCACCCTCACTGGTGCCAGCTTCACCGGCGCCAACCTGGACCGGGCCAACCGGGCGAATGAGGATGCGACGGCCTCCAATCGGTGGCGCCTGGTCTGCCTCGCCGACCTGGACGGTGCAGCTGGCCGCGAGACGGTGCAAGGATTGCCTGGCTAGGACCAGCATGAGCGTCTTCCTGCTTACCTCCCCACTGGGCGCGTGTTCAACCCTCCCACGGCTTCACCAATCGGCCGACCGCCATGGCACCGTTTCCGCGCATGGGATTACATTTTCGGATAGGCTGGTTCGCCGCTGGACAAGCGCGGATCGATGACCAGACGCACGGGCGTGCTGGTGGAGTCCGTCGCATCCAGCCCGGCTCCGGGAGAAGAATGATCCGCACCCGCAGAACCGTCCAGACTGTCTCTGGCAGGCACGATGATGCGACGATCCGGTCCCGGGAACTTGAGGCAATCTGGACAGACCTCGGGATCGTGCATGCCACCACCACCGAGCTGACTGGTGATTGCGAACGACCGCTCTGGACCAAGCTCTGGGACAGCAAGGACGCGTACGAGACCGGACAGCGCATCCTGCAATCCGACCCCAGATTGGCCGCCATTCAGGACCGGAACTGGACCGGGCTCCGCCAAGGGACGTCCCCGTTTGCCTTTCCACTACAAGATGAGTTCTGGAGCGACGCCTGATCGGCGCATCCACCGATGTCACGCCCGGTCTATCCACGTGATGTCCGGGCGGCTCCGTTTCCACGCAGGACATTCAGTCCCGTCGGGGGTTGGGGTGACCGGCTCACAGTTTTCGCCCTCAGGGCCTGTTAGAGCGGACGCCAATTGGCTCGCTCGTCCACCAATTTGTCAAGCCTACAAATCTGCTGGATCAATGGGTCGGCAAGCGTTTCGACACGCACCCAACAGCCAATGCCGGAGATATTGGCAGTGCCAGAACTGATGCGCGCCTCCGCACTGAAGTGCGTGAGGGGTACCGTCGGCAAGGTTTCGCGCCCTGGCGCCGTCGTCATGACCGGTCAACCAGTGAATGACAGCGTCCAATTCGGTCCTGTTGAGGCCCTTCAGTCAGCCCTGCCCTGGCAGATCCGCAAACAGGCTCACCACGTTGCCGTCAGGATCAGTCACGCAGGCGAAACGTTGGCCACAGAAAGCATCCCAGGGTGGGGCGTGCACGCCGGCACCGGCTGCAATGACGCGAGCGTAGGTCTCGTCGACCTGTTGGGGCGTTTCAAGCTGGAAGTGCAGGTTCACCCGCGCACTGCCGGACGGTTCGCGCCAATGGTCGTCGGTTGCCTTCACCACAGCTTCGGAGTCAAAGCCGATGGAGTATCCGTGGGCGCTCTCGTACTCGACATGCGGCGAATGTTCTTCGCCATCCGGAATCTGCAGTCCTAGCCGGTGATAGAAGTCCATGCTGCCGGGCATGTCCCTCACGACAAACCAAATCGTATGAAGCTTGGGTTGAGTGAAACCGGTCATTGTGTCATACCTGTCTGGACTAAAAATCAAACGACGATTGCCAAACTGTCAAGATATATGCCAATTGAGAGTAAAAGTCAGACAATGAACGGGCCACCGCTTGCCACATGGAGGCTGAACCATGGGTGGGGCGCGTTCTAGTCGAACGTAATCGTCAGGACCGCAGGATCTTCCCGAGTGGACGCCCCTTGGCCAGTTCGTCCACCAACTTGTCAAGCCAACGGATCTGCTGCATCAGCGGGTCGTCAAGAGTCTCGACGCGCACCCCGCAGACGATGCCGGAGATCTTGGCGGTGCCAGGGCTGATGCGCGCCTCCGCAAAGAAGTGCGTGAAAGTCGTACCGGCGTCGAGGTGTCGCGCCATGGCGTCGTCGTCAAAGCCAGTCAACCACTGGATGACGGCGTCCAATTCAGCCTTGGTGCGTCCCTTACGCTCCACCTTTGTCAGGTAGAGCGGGTAGACGGACGCGACACTGGTGGCGAAGATGCGGGGCGCTCGGGTCTCGCTCATGCCGTACCTCCTGCGAACAACTGTCGGGACCCGCTCCGGTCACCGCGTTCCGGCACCCGGCTTCCTCGGGCGGGCGGGTTTCGGGGAGGCGTCCATGCCTCGTCTCCCACCTACTTTGGTTCGATCGCCATGCCGATCAAATAAGTGTACGGACATGAAACAACTTCATTGATTGTACCCGGAACTTAGAGGAACATGGTATGATCAACTTTAGAGGCAAGTAGTTGGCAGCAACTGTTGCGGCCGAGTGCTTCTATGTTGTGAGTGCGTGAAGAACGCAACATCGTGCGAAAGGTGTTTGGGCAATGGACCTTTCCCAGTACGGTCTCATCTCGAACTCGCTGTCCTTCGGGATTGCGACGTTTGGCGCGGCGACGGCATTTTTCTGGCTGAACCGGTCGCAAGTGGACCGGCGATACAGAACGGCAGTCACGATTTCCGGGATCGTCACGTTGGTTGCGTTCTACCACTACTTCCGGATGTTTGAGAGCTTTGGGCACGCCTTTGAGATGAAGGGCGGCACAGTGGTTGCGACAGGTACGACCTTCAACGATGCCTACCGTTACGTCGATTGGCTGTTGACAGTCCCGTTGTTAGTTGCCGAGTTAATCCTGGTGATGGGGCTCTCCGCCGTGGAGACGCGGTCACGCGTTTTGACGCTTGGAGGCGCCGCCGCCGTCATGGTGTTACTAGGGTATCCCGGTGAGGTTGCTACCGACGCCGGTACACGCTGGCTTTGGTGGGGGTTGGCAATGGTGCCCTTCCTCTATATCGTGGTCACGCTATACACCGGGCTCGGCGAGTCCATTACCCGGCAACCTGAAGGGGCGAAGGGACTGATCGAGCTCGCACGGAACGTCACCATCGTGTCTTGGTGCTTCTACCCGATCGTGTTCATCTTGCCCATGATTGGCCTCGGGATTGCGGGATCGGTCAATGCCTACGTGCAAATTGGCTACACGATTTCTGACATCATCGCGAAGGCTGGCTATGGCGTGTTGATCTACCAGATTGCGGTAGCCAAGAGCACGGCCCACGTGGAAGAGCCGGTCCTCGCATAGCCTCGCGCATCGAACTTCGGGTCTCGGATGCCTCTTGGCGGGCGTCGTCGACTTCGGTCGGCGGCGCCTTTCTGGTTATCTGGGCGCGAAGATGCCGCCGGTGGCCACACCAACGCAACGGCGAGCGCCCCAATGCTCCTGACACTTGGTGAGAGGCACACGCCCTTACTGGGAAGCCCGTGGCGTGGCAGGCGCTTCAACGTGCGCGAACAGCGGCTCAAGTCGGGGTCCCTGAAACCGTCCGTGTCGTGCATGGACCGATTCGCGACGCGCGTCGCTTGGAGATCAAGTGCCAAGGCCCCGCCACTCGCTCCTTGCGTATCGGATAGGGTCCCAACATCGCTAGCCCCTCTCGGGCGGATTGAGCGACTGATGGGTTGTGTGGAGCCAGACCATTGGCAAACCCTTGCGAAGAACACGTGGTCCCAGCCTCTCCTCGACGGTCCAATCGTGCGAGGGCACCCACCCTGAGCAAGTCCAAAGTCGGGACCCGAGAATGAAGACGTCCCGAGGCGACCTCGTTGGCAAATGTCATTAGGTGCGATCGACCCAAACTTACGTTTAGCGGTCTCCGACCGTCGCTCAGCCTGGGGATGCGGTAAGGCAAGCGTGTCAGCACGGGGCCTTATGGGTGACCTTCATGTGCGACTCCCATGCCGGGCATCATCGCAGCGACGCGCCGGGATGCCGTGTGACCCGCGCATGGGACGAACCACGATGGAAACGATCCCCGCGCGCGTGATGCGCGGGGACGTAAACGCCGCCTTTATCCGGAGGCGCGGCGTGCAACGGTGCTACCAACGTCGAACCGGCGCAGGATTGCATTGACCCAGATCAGGTCGTGCGAGCCGGGAGTAACGCTTGCCAACGGAGTTCGTTCACCATCGTCAGGCTACCCAGGATCACGATGAGCCCGGCAATCTGGACCAGACCCAGCGGTTCGTCCAGAAAAACGGATCCCCAGATCACGCCAAAGACCGGCAACAGGAAAGCCACGGTCATCGCTGCGAGTGGCCCGGATCGCTCGAGGAGCCAAAAGTAGACTAGGAAAGCGAGCGCCGTCGGGAAGACCGCAAGGAACAGCACGCTCGTCCAGGCGACCAACCCCGGGTTGAGGGAGGGATGGAGGATCAACCCAACGGGAGCCATGATCACGGCAGCACCGGCCAGTTGACCGGCCGCCAAGGTCACCGACGCCACGTTCGGGAAAAGACGTCTCACCAGAAGTGTGCCGACGGCATATGACGCCGCACCGCCGAGGGCAGCCAGCGCCGAGGCGTAGTCGGCAAGGTCATGCAGCTCCTGGTCCCAGCCGACTACCAGGATCACGCCGGCAAGTCCGGTCACCAGACCACCGATCTTCTGCCACGAAAGCGATTGCCTCAGCCACGTTGCCGCGAGGATTTCCCCGAAGAACGGCGTTGCCGAATTGATAACCGATGCCATCGAGGACGTGATCAGCAGTTCCGCAAACGAGAAGAGGAAGAAGGGGAGGGCGGAATTCGTGATCCCCACGACCAGCCACTTCCACCAATCCCGCCGGTCCGGCAACGCACGGCCGGTCACCAGCACGTACGTGAAGAGGATGGCAGCGGCTGTCGTGACACGGACGGCAACGAGCGATGCCGGACCGAACTCCGGTGTCGCCAGACGCAGGAACGCGAAGGATGTACTAAACAACGCCCCAAGAAAAAGCAGAACAACGAACTCGAGCAAACCCATGAACGTTCCAATTTCTTCGAAGGGAAGATCACCCACCAATCACAGATAACTCAATCTGGAAATGGATTACTTAGCGGTAACATATTACACAATTACCATTCATGCAAAGACAAGATCTATTTTTTGGCACTGCAGATCGAAGTCTAGGATCTATTATTTACATGTTAAGTTCATGTGTCACTGCGCACTGGGTCTGCGCGTGCGGCACCGCGCGCCGGTCACGTTGACCTGAGATGTCCACGGCGACGGCAATACTGGAATCCTTTGTGGGGAAGACCAACGCGGCCATCTACGGCCAGATTCTTCCCCATGCCTCCGCGCCGGCCACGGCCCACTGGTGCCGTGTACGACGCCGCCACGGCCAACCTCAGGGATGGGGAAGAGACGACACCCTCCAGGGCAGACACGACTGATCCTCCGGTTCATTGCAGACCAACGTCGCCGTGACGTGACTGCGAAGATCACGCCAGAGCCACCCGTCCCCTGCAAGAACTGCTGCACGCGGCCTATCAGTCCTCAGCCGACGGGGCAGTGGTTGAGGTTCCAAAGCCTGTGTGAATCTACGCACGAGCCTCCTGATTGCTCTAAACGACCAGAACTTTCAGGCTTCGAGAGTGAGGCATGATGTACTGATGTCTCCGCCGTGGCCGTGCCTGAACCGCGTGGGCGTCACTACCTTCCTGACACATTCACTCCCGGCCACTGGTCCTGGCGAGCGCTCACGTCAACCACGATGCCGTCCGGATCATCCACCTTGAATGACTGGGTCGGTGGATGAGCGGGGTCATACGGCCGTCCACCATCGACACCATCCCAGAAGATCGTGAAGCCAAGCTGCTGAAGCCTCTGAGCAGCCGCGGAAAGGTCACCCACGATGATCCCTACGTGCAGGTAATCCTGCATACCCCCAACGTGCTGGGGCCGGACATCACCCGTGTACTGAAACACCCTGAAGTTGGTGAACCCATCGGTCAGATCGCAATTCCCAGGCACTTGGTCAGCAACGGTCAGTCCCAGCCCATCCCGCCAAAACCGAAGCGACCTTTCAAGATTGCTGGCACGTACGCCAACGTGGGCGAGGAGTCTCGGGCTGGT
>CAMDTO010000052.1 GCA_945907765.1 Thermoflexus hugenholtzii JAD2
TCCCGCAACTGTAGTGCGATCGTGGTGGGAGCTGTCGGGTGTCCGTCATGCTGACCGCGGTGCAAAGTCAGGTTACCCATCCCATGGCACGCTGCGTACCTTCGCGAGAAAGGATCGACGCTGCACATGGACACCGCATTGCCGTCCCCGCTGTTCCCCGTGCCTGGCACTCCTCGGCGCCACCTCTGGTGGCCCGCAGATCCACGCCAGATTTATAGACGCCTTGGTTTGGCGTTACCGACGGTCAGCCTGTCCGTCCTGCTCTGCATTGGCCTCGTAGGGGCCGTTGTCGCCGGTGTTGCGTGGGGCGCGGTGGTGATCCCGATCCACGTGGTCGTTGGGGTGATCTCCAACCACCTTGGCCTGACCAGTGTGGTGCCCACGTGGACGACCGCGCAAGATGCCATCGTGTGGCAAGTCCGGTTTCCACGGGTTCTCGGTGCCGCGCTTGCCGGCAGCGCCCTTGCAACCAGTGGGGCACTTTTCCAGGGGCTGTTCCGGAATCCGATGGCGGATCCGTTTGTGTTGGGTATCTCGTCGGGTGCGGCGTTCGGGGCGACCCTCGCGCTGCTCGTCGGGCCGGCAGCGGGTCTCGCGGTGGTCGGCATCCTCGCCCCGACGGCGGCGGGCTTGCAGGCGATGTTCGTACCGGCGGCTGGTGCGGTCGGTGCGGTCGCGACGGCCTTCGTGGTCTTCAGGATCTCGCGACGAGGCGCAGGCTTTCTGCTGACCGACCTGTTGCTGGCGGGCTTTGCCGTCGGGTCGATGTTGACCGCGGCAACGACCGCGGTGCTGGTGCTGAACGATCAGATGGGGGTGCGGATCCGCCTTGTCTTCTCGTGGCTGGCCGGTGGCATCGGGGTGAACGGTTGGGGGCACCTTGCCGTCGCCGCGCCGGTCGTCCTCGTCGGCCTCGGTGTCGCATACGCCCTTGCGCATTGGCTTGACCCGTTGGTCCTTGGTGAGGCCGGAGCGGCAAGCGTCGGTGTGCCGGTGGCGATGACCATCCGGGTAACTCTCGCGACGGGTGCGATTCTGGCGGCCTCGGCCGTGACGCTTGGCGGCCTGATTGGCTTCGTCGGTCTGTTGGTACCGCACATGCTGAGACGCTTGACTGGGCCTTCGAACCGGCGACTGTTGCCGGCGTGTGCCTTCGGTGGGGGCGCCTTTCTCGTGACTGCCGACCTGTTGGCGCGCTTCGTCTTGGCGCCTGTCGAATTGCCGGTGGGCATCCTCACCGCAATGGTCGGTGGCCCGGCCTTCCTGGTAATTTTGCGGCGCGCGCGGCGGGCTTCCTGATGGCTGGGGCAATCCACTTGCGTGTTCCCCGGGGCTTTCGCCTCGAGGGTGTCGCTGCCACGTACGCCACTTCTGGCGCCGAGGCGCTGTGCGGCGTCTCGCTGGCCATTGAACCGGGTGAGTTCGTGGCCGTGGTCGGTCGGAACGGGGCCGGCAAGTCGACGCTTCTCCAAGTGTTGGCCGGGTTGGTGCAACCGTCGCGGGGCACGGTGACCCTCGATGGTGTGGCGTTACGGGACCATCGGCGTCGCGATCTCGCGCGGCGCATCGCATGGTTGCCTCAGCGACTCGACCCGGCCTTTGACATCACGGTCGAGGACCTCGTTGCCCTCGGGCGCACCGCCCATCGTTCGCTCTGGGGCGGTGACGACGATGCGGACCGGCGTGCGATCGACGGCGCTCTGGCGGCGACCGACACCACCGGATTCCGTGGCCGACTTGTGCAGGAACTCTCAGGCGGCGAACGTCAACGTGTTGCCTTGGCGATGTCGTTTGCCCAGGCGCCAGAAGTCCTTCTCTTGGACGAACCGACGACTCACCTCGACCCGGCACACGCGCAGGGCCTCCTCGACGTCGTAGCGCGCAAGCACCTCGACGAAGGCCTGACCGTGGTCGCCGTGTTCCACGACCTGAACCTCGCGGCGTTGGCGGCGGGGCGAGTGGTCGTGATCAACGCTGGGAAGGTGGTGGCCGATGGTCCACCCGCCATTGCCCTCGCCCCAAGCGTGCTGGCCCAAACCTTTGGGCCGGTCATGCACTCCGTGACGCACCCCGTTGTTGGGATCGCGCAGGTTCTGCCTGCGCGTGCCCCCCTGTCAGTCTTGCCTCTGGAGATTTCCCGATGACCCTTGAGAACCGTCGCGGCGCGCTTGCGTCGCTGGTGCGCACGCTTGCCGTCGCACTCGCCCTGTTGTTGCCTACCCCCGCCGTTCTTGCCGATCGTGCGCCGATTGCCCCAGCCTCAACGGTGGCCCAATCCGTTGGGTATCGGGCGCCGACGTCGTATCCGGTATCTCTGATCGACGACGACGGTCGTGCCGTCACCATCGCAAAGGAACCGCGCCGCATCGTGTCCGCCGCGCCGAGCACCACCGAGATCCTGTTCGCCGTCGGGCTTGGTGACCGGGTTGTCGGGGTGACCGACTACTGCGATTACCCGGAGGCTGCCCAGGCCGTGCCGAAGATTGGCGGGTTCAAGCCAAACCTCGAGGCGATCATCGAGGCGCAACCCGACGTCGTGCTGGCGGTGCGAGGATTCCCTGCCGACATCATTGCCAACCTTGAGGCGCAGAAGGTGCCGGTTGTCATCCTGAACCCGGTGGACTTCACAGGTGTGCTGGCGAACGTCGAGACGGTCGGGACCATCGGCAACGCGCACGATGCGTCGGCGACGTTGGTGACGTCGTTGCGCCAACGCTGGGATGCCGTCGAAGCAAAGGCGGAAGGGGCGTCCGGTCGCCCCCGTGTGCTCTTTGAGATTGACGCCTCTAACCCGGGAAGCATCATGGCTGCCGGGCCGGGCACCTTCATCGACGCCATGCTGAAGGCTGTGGGTGCAGACAACGCCGTGGCGCCCGTGGCCGCGGGGATGCAGTACCCAAGTGTCAGCGACGAGGCGGTGCTTGGCCTCGCGCCGGAGATGGTAATCCTCGGCGATGCGCCATACGGCCAGAGCGTCGAGGCGGTGGCGGCGAGGCCAGGGTGGGACGTCGTTCCTGCGGTGCGCAATGGCCGCGTGGTGGCGCTGAGCCAACGTGAGGTCGACGTGACGAGTAGGCCGGGACCGCGGATCGTCGACGGACTTGAGGCGGTCGCGCGCGTAGTGCGCCCGGAACTCTTCGGGCCGTCCGACACCGCACGCTAGCGTCGGCGCGGTGTGGCGCGCGTCATGACCACCGAGCGAGACGGTGGCGAATGCGTGCCACACCGCGGTACCCGAGATGGGCGACCTGCCGGATACCCGGCAGCGTCATGGCCCGCCCAAGGATTGCGAGGCGCGGTGACTCCCGTAACAGGCGCGCGATGGCGTCGGCGCCGCCCCATTCACGTCCGGTGCTGTCGCGCACGATGATTTCCCCAGACGTGCGCACCGGATCCAGGCCCCACGCGTGATGGGCATCCGGCAAAGCAGTCGAAACGGTTCTGACTGTCTCCCCAAGATGGCGCCCGATGAGGCTGGCCTGCCTGGTACAGAACCCGCATGTTCCGTCATAGAAGACGGTCAGGTTTGCGCCATGATCAGGTAAGTCGTTGCGGGCGTCCGGTACCTTCCCACCCGCCAGTTGGCAGGTGGGAACCGTTGTTTCCGGATCCTCGGTGTCAGCCCTTGGCATCTGAACCTGGTCAGTGCTTGTGACCGGCATGGTCATCGTGGTCGTGCGAATGGTCGGCGTGGTCCTGGGGGCCATGTCCATGCGAACCGTAGTCACCGTGGGCGTGGTCGCTATGGTCCCCGTGGCGCCTTTCGGCGTAGTGGTTTGCCAGGAGGTCGTCGCCCCACTCGGCGTCGAAGTCGCGCCAGACGGTGTGGATGTGGTTGGCACCATTCTGGGTGTTGTCGTACTCGACCAGGAACCCTGGTCCCTGAAGCCGGTAATAGTGGGGGTCACCGACATGTTCGCCACCGGCCCACCCGAAGTGGATGTGTCCCGTGCCATCGCGGGCGATGCGGTCCAGTTGGTGGTCGGCGAGGGCTTCGGGCATGCGCCGGGCATACGTCTCGATGATGGCGTGCAGCAGATGCTGCTGATCCTCGGTCATGGATGACGCGGCGAGGCCGATGGCCGTTTCCCTCGTGACGTTCCGTTGGAAGGTAGTCAGGATGTCGCGGGGTGCCTCAGGGAGGATGATTGCGCGGTGACGTTGCGCTTGATCAAGCATTGTGACGAGGCGTCGACCCAGGTCTTCCTCGAGTGCGAGGACGCGGAACCCGGCCATTCCGGCGAGGCCGGAATCGGCTAGGCCGTGCGCCGGGACCTTCCCGGGGTTTGATCCGAAGAACTGGGGAGCACTGGCGATACCGCCGGCAACGAGGAAGTTCAGGGAGATGTGGTGGCCTTCGACGCGCCACCCCCACGGTTCGGTGTCTGACGGGGTGCCGAATACCGTGAAGTGATAGAGATCAGGGTCGCGCGGGTTCGTCCGTGCCGGACCCTCGAGTTCCGCGAGGACCGCTTCGAGGGACATGATGGCGAGGGCCTGACCATAGGCGCGGTCGCTCAGGCCGGTTGCAAGGAGGCGGAACGCGAGTTTCTGCTGTCCGCCACTGAGTTCACGCAGGGATAATCCGGATCGGGTGCGCGGGATGTAGTGCCAGTTCTTCCGCTCATCATCGGCAACGGTGTAGACGGCGTGGGTTCGCTGGCCGGGCGTCAGTGACGACAGCCAGGTGGCGGCCGCCTCTCCCATGCGGTGTGCCAGGGCGGAGAGTGGGCTGATGGTGGCACTCTCCCCATGGGTGTGCGCCCAGGTAGGGGAAGAATGATTGCTCGCGGGAGATGTCATCCGCGCGTCCTCTCGTGATTGGGGTACTTGGTTAGGAAACCCAGTCTACCCGAGCAACAGCATGGCCAGCGCAGGTGCGGTGCCTTCGAGCCCGATCCTGCCGGTGAGGGCGCTGGAGATCCCCGGGTGGGCATGTGTGACCGATTGCCTCGGCATCCGTCTTGTGGCGCGGCCTGCTATGTTCATGAGGCATTCATACTTGCGAACGGTTCCCAACGGAACATTGGCCAATCCCCATCCCAATGCACCAGATTTGTTTGCGATTTACTTGGCACGCACTGGAGGATCGACGGCATGACAGGCACGCAGGCGTCCGGCGCTCAAAATGAACGCGTGGCAGAGGTTCTCCCCGGTGTCTGGCGATGGAATGACGGGGTTGCGGTCGACCGGGTTGGCACGGCGGTTGCTTCGCCAGAAGGATGGATCCTGATCGATCCTCCCGAGATGCCGGACGAACTGGTGGCCATCGTCACTCGTGAATCTCCGGTTCGCGCGGTCCTGCTGACCGATCCGCGACTTGCGCCAATGGCTTCGGGTTGGCGCGCACGCGGTGCGCTGACATGGGCGGCGGGTGACGCGGCATATATCCCGCACGGGGTGGACCACGTCTTCACGCCCGGACATCCTGGGGACTTGCCGGGTGGCATCCGGGTGGGCGCCCTGCCGGCGCCCGAACACCTCTCCGGACAAGTACGCGCCGACGGCACGGGCCATGACCCTCTCCTCCCCGTCTCCCCTGATCCGCATGGGATTCCCTTGGAGTCTGAGGCGTGGCACCAGGTTGCCTATTGCTGGCCGGTCCAGATACCGAAGGCGGCTGACGGTGCGGGTGGAGTGGCCTGGATTGCCGTGACCGGCGATGCCCTGACGGTTGCCGGCCAGACGCCCTACTTCGACGAACCACCGGCGCATTCGCGGTTCGCGATTGAAGGGCGGACGATTGAATGGCATTTGGCGGTCGTGAGGGCATTGCAGGCGCTGGCACCGGATGTCCTGCTATCCGGTAGGCACGGTCCGTTTGATGAGGCGGTTGCGAAATCGACGGGCTATGCCGGGCACATCGGGCGTCCGTCGCATGTGCGCCGTGCACCGCCAGTGGTGGGACCGCGGTTCGGGATTGGCCAGGCGGGACGCGTGCTCGCCGACACCTTGGCGTCCCCAGTGATCCGGCGTCTTCCCGTTGCTGTCGCTTCATTCGAAGGGATGTTCGACCCACTTGCTTGGGTTGCCGAACCATGGGCATGCACGTCATGCGGGACACGCACGGAACCGTTGCCGGCGACGTGCGGTGGCCCTCCGATCCCACGTCTGTGCCCGGATTGCCGGGTGGCAACACGCGCGGAACTCCCGGAGATACGGATGATGGTCTGCGGTGGTGGATGCTGCACCCGTGAAGGTGCCCGTGCGCTCGTGAGTGCGCTCCGACGTGAAGTCGTGGCGAACCGGATTGACCGGTCGGTGGCGATCGTGCCGGTGTCATGCATCGGGGAATGCTCGATCGGGCCCTTCCTTCGGGTGGCTGACGCCCGTGGCGCCGAAGTCCCGGTGGCGGCCCGCTTGCGCGCAACACTCACCGAGACGGCGCGCGACTTGGCGGCGGAAACGGGTGAAGTAATCGACGCTGCCAGCGATGCGGTTCTTGAAAAGTGGATCCCGATGGTGCGCCCGCAGGACGGTGCCTCGCTGGTGCGCGAACTTGCACCGGCACTCCGGGAGACCGTTGGATAGGCGCTCCTCGCGTCGCCTCGCCCGCGGGACCGGAAGGCGGCCTATAATCGGCGCGGCCCGGGTGGGCCACCTGAGTGAGAGGAACCGGTGACGATGGCGGAGATGTATCTGATTGCGCCCGACCCGTTGGAAACGCTAACGGCGGCGATCTTCAGTGCGGCGGGAACGCCGACGGACCTGGCAGCCGAAGTGGCGAACCATCTGGTGAAGGCGAACCTCTCCGGTCATGACAGCCACGGCGTGATCCGGATCCCGGCGTACCTGACCCAGATCGAGTCCGGGCGCCTCAATGCTGGTGGCCGGCCGGAAGTGGTGCACGAGACGGCAGCGACTGCCATCGTGGATGCTCACGGTGGTTTCGGACAGGTTGGCGCGGCGTACGCCCTCGAGGTCGCGATGCGGAAGGCGACCGAGGCCGGGGCCGGCGTGGTCAGTATCCGTAACTGCGGGCACATTGGCCGTCTGGGCCACTATGCCGAAACAGCAGCGTCGCGCGGGTTCATTGCGTTCGTGATCTACGGGAATGCCGGCCCCGGGGCTGGCCTGACCGCGCCGTTCGGCGGGGCACGCCGTCATCTCGGCACCAATCCTTGGGCGGTCGGTGTGCCATCGCACGACTCGCAACCCGTGATCGTTGACTTCGCGACGACGGTTGTCGCCGAAGGGAAGGTTCAGGTTGCGCGGGCAAAGCATGTGCCCCTGCCTGCGGGATGCATTGTCGACAAGGATGGACAGCCATCGACAAACGCCGAGGACCTTTACGCGGGTGGCATGCTGCTGCCGGCGGCGGGCCACAAGGGATATGGCCTCTCGTTGGTGGCGGCCCTGATCGGCGCCGGCCTCACCGCGGAGACGCCTCCGGATGACGGGGTAGGCAGTGGTGTGGTGGTGATTGCCATTGATCCACGGGCATTCGGAACCCTCGACACCTTCAACGCGACCATCGACAACATGTCTGCCTCGGTCGAGGCCGTTGCGCCTGCGCCAGGTGTCGAGAAGGTCCTCCTCCCCGGCGGTCCGGAGGCACAGAGCCGAGCATCGCGTCACGAGCACGGTGTGCCCATCGCTCCGGACACGTGGGACGTGATCGCCAAGGCCGGGACGCACCTCGGTGTTCATGTCCCCGAACGCATTCACTGACCCCTCCGGGCCAGTTGCTTTCCGAGTCACCGGCAGGACCACACCCCTCCCCCATTGCGTCGGGAGAGGGGGGCGCGGTCCCACACATACATGGGCTTGGTCCACCATCTCGCTCCCAATCTGCTCACAGGTCGATTGAAGGAAACCCGATGAGTTACTGGACGCACCGGGACGCGGTCCGGGCACTGATGGCTGCCCAGGGCGTCACCGGGTGGCTGCTGATGGACTTCCGCGGGAATAACCCGTTGTTCGTGCAGACCCTCGGGCGGGGTGCGTCTGGTGGTCATCTGACCCGTCGGACCTTCGCGTGGCTACCCGCCGACCCGCATGCGCGCGAGGTCGTGATTGCCCACGCGATCGAGTCAAGCGCGATGGATGATCCCCGGTGGGAGGTGCGCACGTATCACGATGCTGGCAGCCTGCGTGGGCAACTGTCGGCACTTGGGCCGGAGGGAACCCTTGCCGGGGCGCGCGTCGCGATGGAATACAGCCCAGGGGGTGGTCTTCCGTACGTGTCGCGTGTTGACGGTGGCACGATCGACATGATGCGCGAACTTGGCGCGAACGTCGTGACCTCGGCTGACCTCCTCCAGGTAGCAATTGCGCAGTGGGATGAGACCCAGATCGCGCAACACGACACTGCGGCGCGGTTGGTCGACGATGCCAAGAACGCAGCGTTTGCGCTTGTTGCGGAACGGTTGGGGTCGGGCGGAACCATCGACGAATTTGAGGTTCAGCAGTTCATTGTCGATCACTTTGCGTCGAACAACCTGGTGTCGGTGTACCGGCCAACGGTTGCAGTGGGGCCGAACTCCGCGAATTCGCACTACGAACCGTTGGCACATACGGCCCTCCCGATCGAGCGTGACTCGTGGTTGCTGATCGACCTGTGGGCGCGCATGAACATCCCCGGATCACCGTTTGCCGACGTCACGTGGGTAGCGTGGACCGGCCCGTCACCAGTTCCGACGCGCATTCGTGAGGTCTTTGACGTGGTGAAGTCCGCCCGTGACCTAGCGCTGATCCGGCTTGAGGCAGCAGCCAGGGCGGGCCGGGTGCCGCAGGGGTGGGAAATCGACCGTGCTGTCCGCGATCACATTGAACAGGCCGGATACGGACCGTATTTCACCCATCGAACGGGTCACAACCTCGGACCGGAGGAAGTCCACGGATCGGCAGGGGTGTGCCTGGACGACTTCGAGACGCACGACACGCGCCGTGTGCTGTCCGACGTGGCGTTCTCGGTCGAACCGGGCATCTACCTGCGCGGGGACTTCGGTGTGCGGCTGGAGCTCAATGCGGTGATGGGCCCCCAAGGTGCCCGCGTCTATACACCGGTGCAGGATGACATCATCGTCCTGCTGAAGTAGAAGTTCCTGGCGCCAGTCAGTTGGTCGCAATCTTGTCGAGATAGGCCTCAACCTCGTCGGCATCGGTGTCGATCAGGAGATGTCCGTCGATGTCGACGACCGGTGCCTTGGACTGACGCGAAATCCGCACCATCTCCTCGTAGTGTTCCTGGTTGCCGGTCACACGACGTTCCTCGAACGCGATTCCACGGGCTTTGAGGAGGTCGACGACCTCATCGCACCATCCGCACCACGTCTTTGTCCAAACGGTCACGGTCATTGATCGATCCCCTTGCCGTATCGCTATCCCTGCTTGCGGGAATGCGTCCGGTTTCCCTTGAATCCTACCGTTCAGTTGGCTCCTCACCTGGTTCGAACCCCAGGCTAGGCATGACAAGTCCGTGGTTTGGTGGCGTTGGACCGCACATTGCTGAAGTACACTGGTGGTCGGTCCAGGGTCCGGAAGCCGGGACATGCATTGGGTCAGAAGGAACCTTTATGGCAGTGAGTGCACGCGCAATTCCTACCCCAAACCGGCCGTTGGTTGGTATCGCGGCCATCGATGATGCGCATGGTGGCGGGGTCTGGCATCACCGCCTGATCGAGAACGCCCAGACCTATGCAGACCTCCTGCGCGAGGCGCCCGGGTCAGTGACCGCGCCGGCGTGGCGACCGAATGCCGACGAATTCGTCGCGATACTCGAGGGCCGGTACGAGGTCGAGATTGATGACCACGGGACGTTTGAGGCCGAGTCCGACACGTACATCTGTGTCCCGAAGGGTCATGCCGCCCGGTTCCATGTTCTGGGTGGGTCCCATGGGGTACGCACGAGCGTCAGGCAACCGAATGCCCAATCGCTGCCGGCAGACCGACGGACCCCGGCGGAACGGCGTTCGGCCCACAGTGTGATCCCGACGGTACAGGTGATCGATGAGGCGCCGGGCCAACTCATGCCGAACCGGGTTCGACTGACCCTTGCGGCCCTCAAGTTGGTCCGTGGCGAGGCGAACTGGGCGCACCGGGTCATGGACAACGAGACCTTCATGACCAACCTCATCTACATGAAGCCGCACGATCTGCCGGCCGGCCACTGGCACGCTGACTGTGATGAGTGGTGGATGATCCGCGAGGGGACGATTGAGTGGGTCTTTGACGGCATCGGGACGCACCTGGCCAGCCGGGGGGATTTCGTGTGCGCGCCCCGCGGATACCTGCACCGGATCCACGTGATCGGGGATGTCCCCGGCATTCGCATGCCGAGTGTCCTGCCGAACGTGCCACATCCTGGCCCTGATGTCCTGGGTCATGCACGGCGGGGCATTCCTGGTTTTCCCTAGGCATTGGGGCTGAATGTCAGACCAATGGGTCCGCGATGCGTGCGCGTCGGCCATAATGCGGCGTCGGGACCGGTCTTTCGTCCGGTCGGCGATTCACGTGAGGAGATGTCCGGATGATCATCGATAGTCATTGCCACGCTTGGCGCCTCTGGCCATATGACCCGCCAGTCCCGGATTCGGCAAGCCGGGGCAAGGTGGAGCAGTTGCTGTTCGAAATGGAACAGAACCATGTCGGACGCGCGATGATCGGTTGTGCGCGGAACGACGACCACAATCCGGACAACAACGACTACATTGCCGGGGCGGTTCGCACGCATACCGACAAGTTGAGCATGGTGGCGGATGTGGACAGCCTGTGGTGGCCGACCTACCACGCACCGGGAGCGGCCGAACGCCTCCGCCGCGCGGCGGGTGCCTACCCGATGGCCGGGTTCACGCACTACGTCCGTGGTGATGATGATGGTTCCTGGTATCTCTCGGACGAGGGATCCGCGTTCTTTGGGGTGGCGCAGGAACTGGGCCTCATCGCAAGCATGGCCATTGCGCCGAGGTTGCACTGGTGGCTGGAGAAGGTTGCCGAACGGTTTCCAGGAGTGCCGTTCCTGGTCCATCACATGGGCCACCCGAAAGCTGCCGAAGCGGCACCGTACCCCGAACTTGGCAAGATCCTGCATTCGGCCCGCATCCCGAATATCCACCTGAAACTCTCTGGCTTCCACTATTCGTCGGCGGAGCGGTTTGAGTACCCGTATGGCGACAGCATTCGGATCGTGCAGGCGATTTACGATGCATACGGCCCGTCCCGTCTGCATTGGGGATCGGACTATCCGGTGGTGGGTCAGTACCTGACGTACCGCCACACCCTTGACGTGGTGCGCCGGCATTGCCCGTTCATCCCGGCGGCCGACTTGGACCTGATCCTCGGGGACAGCCTTGGGGCACTTCTCGCGAAGGCGCCACACGCGCCGGCTGTTGCCTGAGGGTGACCCCGGCGCACTGATACACGGCAGGACGGAGTGGAGAGCGTGGCGACGGGTGCGGAATGGCCGGTGATCGGGATTGTCGGTGCGGGTTCGCTGGGGCAGGCCTACAGCGCCTTGCTTGCGTCAAGTGGCCAGTCGGTCGTCCTCTTGGCTTCGGCTGCATCTGCGAACCGTCTCAGGCAGGCGGGCGAGGTTCGCCTGATCGGTGCGGTGACACGCACGGTCCTGGTCGGTGATCCGGGTACTCCGGGACGTGTCGGGGTGACGACCGATCCGGCGGACTTGGCGAAGCATGTGAGTGGGGTCGACAGGAAGGGCAGGGCCTCGGGCATTCTCTTCGCGACGAAAGGCCACCAGTTACCGGAAGCCATTGCAGAGGTCGTTGCAACTCTGCCACTGCGCCCAAGCGAAGCGTCCAGCGACCAGGCTGGGCGGGGCGGTGACTGGGCGGGGGACTGGTGGGTGGCCGGGGTGCAGAACGGCCTCGTCAAGGATGACCTACTGGCGGACGCGTTCGGATCGTCGCGGACAGTCGGGGCGGTCAGCATCCTGGGTGCCGGGCGTGAGGCGGATGGTGCGGTGCGCATCGGGGGATTGGGCATGACCTATCTCGGCGAGTTCGATGCGCCGCCATCGGTGCGGGTTGCCGATGCTGTCGCCCGGATGACCGAGGCCGGCATTCCTGCGGAGGTCGCACCGGATATCCGGTCGGTCCTGTGGTCGAAGGCGTGCAATGCGGTCGGGATCTTTGGCGTGACAGTCCTGACCCGCCTCCCGGGACCGTCCTTGTGGTCGAACCCTGATCTTGTGCGGGCCTTCCGTGCCCTGATCCGGGAGACGGATGCCGTGGCACGGGCACACGGGGTTGCCGTCGGCGACTACGTGGGGTTCCCGATCAGGCGCTATCTCCAGATGACGGCATCCGAGCACGTCGAGTACGCGTCCGGACTGGTGCCGGGAGGCCGGTCAGGTCAGATCGCGCCCGGTGCGTTCCCGTCGATGGCGCAAGACCTGTTCGCGGGTCGCATGATGGAGGTCGAAGAGGTTTTCGGAGACGTCGTTGCCCGCGCTGAACGCGCCGGGGTTGACGTTCCGAGGACAGCCCTCGTCTGCGATCTCCTGAGGGGGCTGAACGCGCAGGTGTGAACCAGGGCGGATCGGTGCACGAACCCCACCGATCCGATCGCTTGGGTTTCAGGCACGCAGGTATTGCGGTGGCGCAAACGATGGCCCACCGAGTTCACGCGATGCGCGTAACACGAAGTGCGGATCCCGCAGAAGTTCGCGTCCCAGCGCAACAAGGTCGGCATGACCATCGGCGATGACCGCGTTTGCCTGTGAAGCCGTCGTGATGAGCCCGACGGCCATCGAGGCGGTTCCGGCTTCGTGACGCACGCGCGAGGCGAATGGCACCTGATATCCCGGCCCTGGCTTGACCTGTTGCTGTGGCGCAACGCCTCCGGAAGAGCAATCGACGACATCTACGCCGTGGGCCCCGAGTTCACGGGCAAGCGAGACGGTGTCATCGCCGTCCCAACCATCCTCAATCCAGTCCGTGCTTGACAGGCGGACGAACAGGGGCTTTTCGGCCGGCCACACCCCTCGGATGGCCTCGACGGTCTCGAGGAGAAGGCGCGTGCGTCCGGCGAAGTCGCCGCCGTAGCTGTCATCGCGGTCGTTGGAGATTGGCGACAGGAACGAGTGGTGCAGGTATCCGTGGGCTCCATGGATCTCGACCACGTCGAACCCGGCCTGATTGGCCAGACGCGCACTGGCGGCAAAGGCGTCGGGGATGGCAGCAACCTCGGCCGTGGTCAGACGGTGAGGCACGGCGTACTCGGGACTGAAGGGGGTCGCTGTCGGACTGACAGGTTGCCATCCGCCATCCGCTGGGAGGACGACGAGGCCATGCCCCTTCCACGGCGCTGCGGTCGATGCCTTGCGACCGGCATGGGCCAACTGGATGCCGGCAAGGGCGCCTTGCGAGTGCATGAACCGGACGGCACGGGCAAGGGGTTCGGTTTGGGCGTCTTCCCACAGTCCAACATCCTCGGGTGAGATGCGCCCGACGGCGGCGACACCGGTCGCCTCGACGATGACGAGACCCACGCCGCCCTTCGCAAAGCCTCCAAGATGCACGAGGTGCCAGTCGGTTGCACGTCCATCACGCGCTTCGCACGAGTACTGGCACATCGGGGACACAACGACGCGGTTCCGGAGGGTCACCCCGCGGATGGTCATCGGCTGGAACAGGGCAGGCGTATCAGTCACTGCGTTGGTGGTAGTCATGTCCTCCAAAGCATACGAGGGCGTGGGGTCAGGGTTCTCGGGCGCTCAGGACAACCGCGCTCGCCACGAGGGCACCACCAACGAAGAATGAGGTGCTGAGGACCTCGCCAAGGACAGTGGCACCCAGAAGACCCCCGACGACGGGCTGGGCGAAGAACAGGAGACCGGGTAGTGATGCGCCGAGGCGTGCGATGCTGCGGTTCCAGAGGTAGAAGGCACCCGCGGTTGAGACGATGCCGAGGTAGAGGACGCCCATCCAGACCATCCAGTCAAGTGTGCCCACGGGCGTGGACGCAAGCTCCCAGGGGACAAGTGGGAGGGTGAACAGGGCTCCGAACCCGGTGGCATAGGCGGTCGTGACGAGCGCGTCATACCTGGATGACGCGCGACCGCCGAGGACCGAATAGAGAGCCCAGGTGATTGCGGCGATGAGCAGGAAGGTGTTTCCCGCAAGGTGTGATCCTGGTGCATCCGCGGGGGCGTCAGTCCCGACAAGGGTGACGACCAGCACGCCAGTGGTGGCGAGGATGAGGGCGACGACTTGGCGGAGGGTTGGGCGGGTTCCAAGGATCGGCCAGGCGATGACCAGCATGAAGGCTGGCGTGGCGCTGGTGATGAGGGCGCCGTTCGCCGCCCCGGCGAGGTGGGTACCGGCGAACTGGGCAACGAGACTGATGCACATGCCCACCAATCCGAGGGAGGCCATCAGTTTGAGGTCACCCCTGGACGGCAATCGTGCTGCCGTCAGGCGGATGACAATCGCGAGGGTGACCGTTCCAAGGACCAGGCGGATGAAGACGAGGGTGACCGGAGGGATCACTTCGAGGACCATCCGGCTGATCACGTACATGCCACCCCAGATGGATGCCGCGCCAAGTCCGGACAGGATCCCGTCAATGGAGTTCCCGCGATTGTCTGCGGATGCCGACATGATGTCCGTAGGGTACGGCGCACGGGACAGATGCTGATCGTCGATGTTGCGTGGTCGGCAGGTGGAACAGTCGGCTTGCTTGCGAAATTGACCGAGTAAACTCTGACCGCTCGACAGGCGCATGGAGATCAGACGGGAACGCGTCCCGGGAGTGGGTGAACTGGTGGGCAACGAAACCGGACGGAACGCACGCGGACGGAAAGTGACCATCGTTGGGGTTGGCAACGTTGGCGCAACCACAGCGTACGCGCTGATCCTTTCAGGTCTCTGCTCAGAACTCGTCCTGATCGACAGCAACGCGGCCCGCGCCGAGGGTGAGGCGATGGACCTTTCGCAGGCGGTGCCCTTTGGCATGCCGGTACGGGTGCGGGCCGGCACCTTTGCTGACAGTCACGGTTCGCACGTGACGGTGATTGCCGCGGGTGCCAACCAGAAGCCTGGTGAGACTCGCCTGGAACTCCTCGCACGCAACTGGGCAATCTTCCGCAACATCATTCCCCAATTGATCGAGGCGAACCACGACGGAGTGATTGTCGTTGCGACCAATCCGGTTGACGTGCTTACCTATGGCACGTGGGGAATTTCCGGCCTGCCACGGGGGCGGGTGATCGGCACCGGCACAATCCTGGATACCGCACGGTTCCGCGCCCTGCTCGGCCGGCATTTTGAGATTGATCCGCGCAGTGTCCATGCGCTGATCATTGGCGAACATGGAGACAGTGAAGTGCCGGTGTGGTCCCGGGCGACCATCGGTGGCATGAAACTGCACGAGTTTGGCGAGGCACAGGGTCGATCTCACGATCAGGCGACCCTCGACGGCATCTTCGCGCAGACCCGGGACGCGGCGCAGGAGATCATCAAGCGGAAGGGTGCAACCTACTACGCCGTCTCGTCGGGAATGATGCGCCTGCTCGAGGCCATCCTGCGTGACGAGCAGACGATCCTTCCGGTGAGTTGCGTGTTGCGGGGACAGTACGGTTTGCATGATGTTGCCCTGAGCCTGCCGGCGGTGATTGACGGCGATGGCGTGCGCGAGCACCTCGCAATGTCGATGGACGCACACGAAATCGAGGCCCTGCACCGATCGGCCGCCGTCATCCAACAGGCCATCGAGACCCTGACCGTCGACTGACAGGTCTCGGGCGACACGAACCGGACGGCGTGGCACACTGCCGTCCCATGAAAATAGTGTCACTGGAACTGATCAAGGTCCCGCCTTCGTGGGTCTGGCTGAAGATACACACGGACGAAGGGATCACTGGTCTTGGCGAACCGTATCTGGAGAACCATCCCGATAGCGTGATCGCCGAGGTCCTCCGTCTCGAACCGCTGCTCATCGGCGAGGACCCGACGCGCATCGAGTGGCTGTGGAACCGCATGTATGAGGGCGGGAGCGGCTACAAGGGTGGGCCAGTGAAGATGAGCGCCATCTCGGGTATCGACATGGCGCTTTGGGACATCACTGGGAAGGCTGCCGGACTGCCGGTGCATCGCCTGCTTGGTGGGGCGACGCGCGACCGTGTCCTCGTGTATCGCGCGGTGGGCGGTGGTCGGCCACACGTCGTCGAACCGGGTGATCCGTACCGTGCCGGGCGTCGTGATCCGGGGCCGGGCGACCCCAAACCGGATAGTCCCGAGGCATGGCGCGCGGCGGCGGCCGAACTGGTGCACGAGTGGGGGTTCCGGGCACTAAAGGCGCACGTTTCGCCGGGAGAGACCCCGTTTGGGACCGATCTTGTCGATGGGATGGTGGCGTGCTTTGCCGCGGCTCGCGAGGGGGCCGGACCAGGCGTACCCGTGGCGATTGACATCCACAACCCGCACCCTGCGATTGCCCGACAGATGTTGCGCGCCCTTGCGCCGCACCGGCCACTGTTCGTTGAGGAACCGATGCCGATCGAGCGGGTCGACGCCCTTGCCGAAGCGGTGGCGGGGTCGGAGGTGCCGGTGGCCGCTGGCGAACGGTGGATGGGGAAGTGGGTCTTCTTCGATGCGCTGTCGCGAGGATTACTGGCGGTAGTCCAACCGGACTTGGCGCATGCCGGCGGGATCACTGAATGCCGGAAAATCGCGGCGATTGCCGAGGCGGCGTACGCGACGGTGGCGTTGCATTGCCCGCTGAGCCCGTTGGCGTTCGCAGCCTCGGTGCAACTGGATGCGTCGATCCCGAACTTCCTCGTGCAGGAACACAACGAGGTGAATGACACGCGCGCCGGTGGTCGCACGGTGATCGGAGCGGGCTACCTGCGTGACCCGTTCGTGGTGGGTGACGACGGGTGTGTCGCGGTGCCAAATGCGCCGGGCCTTGGGGTGGAGCTTGACGAGGCCGGCATGGCGCGGATCATGGCGAAGCCGTGGTCGACGCAACGGGGGTAGCAAGAAGCCGTGAGGTAGCTCTCACCCACAGCGGATGAGGGCTACCGAAGGCGTCTACTGCACAACGATGACGGTGTTGATGTGATCCCGCGCGTCGTGCGGGCCGGTGATCGTGACACCGGACCCGTCGCGGTGCAATGCCAGGGAGGCATGGGTGCCGTTCGCGAGCGACGCCGTCGTCACGTGGTCGAGCTTGCCGGCGACGTGATCGGCCGGCAAGTGGATCTTGCCGTCGGCC
>CAMDTO010000053.1 GCA_945907765.1 Thermoflexus hugenholtzii JAD2
ATGTGGACCAGGTCGCCTGGCCCCGCCCGCTCGTAGCGGGCGGCGGGCGGGGCCGGCACCCTGGTCCGGCGGAGACCCAGGCGCACGATCGCCCGGTGGACGGTGGCGCGGGGCAGTCGCAGCACGAGGGCGATCCGGTCGGGACCCCATCCCCGTTCGGTCCGGATGCCGGTGATCGCCTGCTCCTGCGCCGGGGTGAGCGCCATCCGGGGGCACCGGGGCCGGCTGGAGCGGTCCGCCAGCCCGGGCAGGCCCTCACTCGCGAAGCGCTGCCTCCAGTGGGAGTACGTCGTCCGCGAGACGCCGGCATCGGCGCACGCATCGGCCACCGGCGTCCCCGACGCGACCACGTGCAGCAGCCGTGCGCGCCCGTGCGTGGTCAATCTGGCGTGCGGGTGATCGTGTTGCATCCGAAGGCCTCGCTGGCGGGTGTGGTGTGAGTAACCAGCACCGTTCCGGGCGAGGCCTTCATCCCGTTCCCTCCAGCCCCGGTAAACACTGTCGTGAGAGACGACACCTAGCGGGCCAGATCATGCCGTCCAACCCAATGCAGCGAGGGCGGACGCCGCGACCTCGAACTCGTTCCACGAAGTCGTCGCGACCGTGCCATCAACGGCGCTGATGATCGACGTTTCGTGGCCCTTCCCAGCAAGCAGGACCGCATCCCCTGGCCGGGCCATCACAAGTGCGAAGCTGATCGCCTCTCGTCGATCGGGAACGAAGTAGTGGTCTCTCCCCTCGATCGACCCAGCCTCAACTGCGCCATTGGCAATTTCCCGAAGGATGGCCAGACGGTCCTCGAACCGAGGATCTTCGTCGGTAAGCACGGCAACCTCCGCGAGTGTCGCCGCAACCGTGCCCATCGCTGGGCGCTTCAAGCGATCGCGCTCGCCAGCACAGCCGAACACCACAATCACGCGGCCTGAGGTACGAGCGCGCACGGTACGTAGTGCCTGCTCGAGACTGTCCGGCGTGTGCGCGAAATCCACAATCACGTCGAATGGTTGGCCCCGGTCCACCCTCTCCATTCTGCCCGGAACGCGAACGACGGTGGCAATGCCTTCCAACGCCTGGCCAAAAGGGACCCCTAGCGAGCAAGCCGCCGCCACCGCCGCCAAGGCATTCAGGACATTGAAGTGTCCAGGGAGCTTTACTTCCAAGGTACCGGACCCCCACGGACTAGCGAGCTGAGTGGTTGTCCCCCACCCAAGGTCCTGGGTCGCTTCGCCAATAACCATTGGTTTGCCAACGGTGCCCTGCAGCCCAAAGGTGATGATCCCGGATCCAACGCCAGTCGCCCGCTCAGCGAGACGTGCGGTCGACGGGTCAGACGCGTTCAGGATTGTCTGCTTCTCGGCGCGCCATCGTTTGGGTGCCGTCATACTCGTTGGTGCCAAGCGGTCGATAAGCCCGGCCTTGGCTTCCAAATAGGCATCGAACGTGCCGTGATAATCGAGATGATCGTGTGTCACGCGCGTCACGACTGCGACATCGAATTCGCACCCGTCAACGCGCCCCTGGTCAATTCCATGTGACGTTGCCTCAATGACCGCGCACTTCCCGCCCGCCGATACCGTAGACGCCAGAACAGCCTGAATGTCCGTCGCACCAGGGGTCGTGGTATGGGCCGGGTTGGGGGTTATCAGGCCACCTACACCCGAGGCAACCGTCGTGACAAGGCCGGGAACCATTCCAGCCCGCTCCAGAATTGCATGAGCCATTACTCCAGTGGTCGTCTTGCCGTCGGTGCCGGTGATCCCAATGATCGCGAGTTGGGATGCTGGGAAGCCGTTTACTGCAGCGGCCATCCAAGCCAACGCTCGCGCAGTGGACGGCACGGTGACGAAGACGACCGACCCGGGAACACTGACCACGCGCTCGGCCACGACAACCGAAACGCCTCGGGCAACTGCATCAGCGACGAAATCATGACCGTCCCGTGCGTAGCCACGATGATTGACGGCCACGAAGACGGTGCCCGGGCCGGCGTGACGCGAGTCGGTCACGACGCGGTGTATGTGGACCGGAGTTCGACCCAGGCCGCGTGTGGCATGCGTATCCGGAAGTGTGGCGAGAAGGCGTGCGAGTTCCATCCATTTACACAACGGTGTACGTCAATCCGCGACTGGTCTTGGATCGCAAATGTCAGCCGGGTACGACAACAGCGTGCCCCGTGCGTTCTCCGCGAAGTTTCCGGAGAACGCTGAATGCGCGAGGAACTGCCTCCAACCACAAGGAGTTAAGTGCCGGGTTCACCACGTAGTCGAGTGCTCCGACCCAACTGACATGCCTCGCTCCAAACCCGGCCTTGAAGTAGGCAACGCCCTTGAGCGGGTCCGCCTCGTCACCCATGTCGTCTGGCGCGCCCCACATGTCGTAAGACGTGCAGCCAGATTCTCTTGCACCGCGAAGTGCCTCCCACTGCAAGAGATACATCGCGTGCATTTCAAGGCCCCGTTGGGACGTGGCGCCCCAGAGGTACCAGGCCCTGGTGCCGTGAGAAAGAATGACAGCCCCGGCAAGCAGCTCACTGCCACTCTCTGCCAGCCAAATCGAAGCACGGGCTGATGGTCGGAGAACGTCTAGTCCTCGGGAGTAATAGTTGTCTGGGCGCACGATGAACCCATCCCGATTGGCAGTCTCCCGGTAGATGCCCATGAACCGCGCAACATCGCTCGTGTCAGCGGATACCCGTACATTTACCCCGTCACGTTGAGCCTTTCGGATATACCTCCGCCAAGTGGCCTTCATCCGGGAAAGAAGGATTTCGTCCGGAGCGTCGACATCGACAATCATGGTGCTCGGATACTGAACTTGTTGCCGGGACGGCTGGAAACCTACCCGACGCATTGCCTGCCTGATCTCCGTCCGGTCAGCCTCGACGTCGGGATCAATCTTGACGAATATGCAGCGGGTGTCACGCGCGATCCGGGAAATGTGCCCGAGCACTTCGGGCCAGACGTCATCCGCTCGGGAATCGACCGCAGGACCCTTGGGGACATACCCGACACCCCAGCCCGGCACCGGGGTCGCACGCCTCAGGAACGACACCGCCGCGACTGGGCGCCCACCGCGTTCGAAAAGGACCCGGCTTGGCACCCACCCAGACTGCCGCCGAAACTCACCCCACTCCCAAGATTGGAGCGCATGAGGCGAATCGAGTTGTGCCACGGAGTCGTTCCAAGTTTCTGCATCAACCGGCCACCTTAGTGTGAGCGGGCCGGCTTCCACACCTCGCCCCAGCGATGGCGGACCCGCTTGAACGTCAGTCCCACGCGCTCGACCTTCAACGCCGGGAACCGCCGCCGATCTGACAGGTTTTGTGCCCGTATGCAGTGCAAGCGTCCCAAAGGCGAGACGCCGAACAGTAACGTCCGGGAAGCCTGCGCTCGCGAGTACCTCGCCTAGGGTCTCCGCATCCGGGAACCGGTCCACCGATTCTGGAAGGTATTGATAAGCCTGCCCCTGTCCTGACAGCCACCGACCCAATATCGGTACCACTCCGTGGAAATAGAGCCGAAACAGGGGCCCGAACCACTTGGAACGCACGGGCGTCAGTTCCAGAAAGGCCACACGCCCACCCGGGCGTAGGATCCGGAATGCCTCGGAAAACACTTGAGACACATCGACAACGTTGCGAAGAACCCACGCACTCACCACTGCATCGGTCGAACCATCCGCGACTGGCAAGCGCATCCCGTCACCACGCAGGAATTTGACGCGATCGCTCGTGGAACCTAACGCACCCTTGATGGCTGCATGGTCCAGCATCCGTGCCGAGAAATCTATTCCCAGGATCCGTGCGCGCTTCGCACGTTTCGCTAGTGCGAACGCGAGGTCTCCAGTGCCACATCCAATGTCCACAGCCGTTTGAACGAGCTCCGGGTACAACGCCTCCACGGTGACCGACCTCGCAGCGACATCTAGTCCACCGGTCATCAGCCGGTTCATGAAGTCGTACCGGCGTGCGATCCCATCGAACATCGCTTCGACGTACGCAGCCTTGTCGGTGCCAACACTGACCGGAGGCCGACGCATCATCCATCCGGTCACGAGCACATTCCTTGGGAACCAGAGTGGGGCTGATTGCACCACGTGTTTGTCGGTCAGCGCCGGTTAGTCGTGCCGGATGACAACGAACTGCGCCAATGCCTCAAGGGCGAGGCGTGCTGGCGTCTGCGGCATCGTAAACAAGTGCCCGATCGCCTCTTCCACGTACTGCGCGGCACATTGACGTGAGCCCTCGATTGCTTCGGAATGACGCACCGCCTCGACGGCACGTTCAGTGTCAGCCTCGGAAGCACCGCCGTTGAGAACCCGCCGAATGATCGGATCGTTTGGGTGCTGACGCATGAAAAGGATCGACGGGAGGGTCACGGTACCCCGCCGGAGGTCGTTTCCAACGGGCTTGCCCAGTTCAGCCTCGGTCGCCGTGAAATCCAGCACATCATCAATGATCTGAAATGCCATTCCCAAGCTCATACCGTACGCATGCATCGCCGTGCGATCACGGTCGTCACCTGCATCAAGCATCGAACCAGTTTCGCAAGCCATTGCGAGCAGTACTGCAGTCTTTCCCCGGATTTTGGCCACATAATCCCGTTCGGTGGCTGCCAGGTCATCTGAAAGGTGCGGTCGCAGCATCTCGCCCTGCACCAGTTCCATCACCGCCCACGAAAAGACGCTCATGATGGGTGGACTGCCCAGGCTTGCGACGAGTTCACCCGACTTACCGAACAGATAGTCCCCGGTGAGAACGGCAAGTGTGTTGCCAAAGACGTGGTTGATAGTCTGGCTGCCTCGTCGAGAAGCTGCCAAGTCAATCACGTCGTCGTGCACAAGGGTGGCGGTATGGAGGAGTTCAGCAGCCGTCGCCAGTGCAATCCGTCGCTGAAGGTTCGCATGGGGGTTGTCGTGGCTCGCCAACAGGACGAGAGCGGGGCGCAGTCGCTTGCCACCAGCACCCAGAACGAGCGAAAGGGTTCGGGAAAGAACCTCGTTCGGAACCTCTGCGACGGCTTGGACCGCCAGTTCGAGTGCACCCAACTCCTTCTCTATCAATCGTTGGTAGCTGGTGCGGTCGCCTGCAAGCATCGTCTGAGACCCGTTGGACTGTGATGCCAGCGTCATCGTCGCATTCGGCGCGCCCCGCACTTTACTCATGGCTCCCACGTCCGAACGGTACTTGCCGGACCCCGCGGCGCGTCAACCCAAACCCGTCGTGATGGGCACAAATCCGTACGATCAACCTTCTGAACGTCGATGGAGGACGGTCTTCGGATGGACCGTCCCTTGGTTGGCAAGTATGTCATTGATCCAGTCCGCCTACCGCCTTCTCGGACGAAAGCCGTCGTTCCAGATTGGGGTGGGTGCGTGTGGTCGCGAGCCCGAATAGCCGTCGCGCGTTCGCGGTGGTCTGTGCAGCCAATTCTTCGACGGAACATCCGCGGATCTTTGCCACCGCAGTTGCGACCAGAAGGACACGGGACGGTTCGTTTCGCTCACCCCGATGCCCAGCGGGGCTCAAGTATGGGCAGTCTGTCTCAATGACTAATCGATCAGCGGGAACTGAGGCCAACGCGTCAGCGAGAGTCCGGTCGCGCCGATAGGTCACCTGCCCAGCTGCAGAAATCCAGAACCCAAGCGCAACTGCGCGCAAAGCATCGGCAACCGTGCCGTCAAAACAATGCAGGACCCCATGGCGCCCAGGGCTGAACTCCTCGAGGAGTTCGAGGGTTTCGCTCATCGCGTCACGACTGTGAACAATGACGGGAAGACCGCGGGTATCCGCCAAGCGCAATTGCGCGATGAACGCTGCCCTTTGGACCGCCGGTGATGCGTCGCTCCGGAAATAGTCCAAACCACATTCGCCAATTGCAACCACCCGATTGGACTGGCTAAGTTGCTCGAGTTCACTCATTGCGCCAGGAACCAATTCGCTTGAGCGGTTTGGATGGATACCGACTGCCGCATGGATGTTCGGATAGGTTGCTGCGAGACTAATGGCTTCAGTGCTCGACCCAATGTCGTAGCCGACGCAGACAAGCTGGACCACGCCGGCGGCACGTGCCCGTGAGAGGACCTCAAAAAAATCTGGGACGAATCGATGATCCGCCAGATGGACATGAGTATCTATAAGTTCCAATGCCCTCGCACCACCAGTCCGGCGCCAGCGGGCGCTCGGACAGTGGTGTACCTGCGAAACACCAGCGAGGGCAAACGGAGCTCTAGTCTCTGGACGGATGACGATCAAGCAAAGCAATCACCGGATATACTCAGAAAGAACCTTCACATCCGTGATGCGATCCGGGAAGGAACCGCATCCGGCAAGAGTCAGCGTCCGCTAGCGAACCGGACCACTGACGCCACTCCACCCCCGTTTGGATGGAGATTCGGCGAGAGACTTGGTCTTAAGCCGGCGCGAATCGCTTGGCTCCGGAGTTCGGCACGATGCCGTGATCCTGACGACGCCGCGACGCGAAACCCAGACAAGCCGGAAGTGGTGCGAGAAGCGGATACCCTGCACCCCAAACGGTCTGCGATACCTGACAGGACATCACAACCGCGACGAGGACGTGGCGCCACACTCCCGATCCCACAGGGATTGGCAAGTCGGCCCGCCCCGTTCTGCGCAGACTTTGCGCATTCCTCCAACACGCACGATCCAATCCATGTGCGCCGACGGCGATCAAATTCGACGCGCGCCAGAAGCGGGTCATACCTTTTCAGGCATTGCACTGGCTACTGCCCGTCACGCTCAAAGCACGCAAGGATCCGCCAACACGCGCCACGACCGGTGCCCGCATGAAAGGACACCCCGTACGCCGTGGCTACTGACCGCACCTCCCGACGCCCCGCCCCAGTTCCCGGGCCTGTTGCACTCTTTATTGACTGGGACAACTTTGCCATCGGCCTACGGCAGGAAATGCCGGACCGCCCAACTGACCTCGGCCCCATTCTTCGATGGGCGCGACGGGCAGGAACGCTAATTGTCTCGCGTGCGTACGGCGAATGGCGTGACCCAACTGAACGACTCGCCATCTACAACGCAGGTGTCGAAGCGGTCTACGCCCCAGTGCTGCCCCTTGGCGGCTCCCTCATTGCCCGCAATGGTGCCGGCGGGGCCAAAAGCCTGGCCGATACCGCAATGGCAGTGGACGTTGCCGAGTTCCTCATGCTGATGCCGTCAATCACCAGGCTGATCATGGCAACGTCTGACAAGGACCTCATACCGGTCGTGCGGCTCGCTCAAAAGCGGGGCGTCTTCGCCGGTGTTGTCGGGTCAGACCGTACTGCCAGCGCCTTGAGCGACCTTGCGGACGAGTTCGTGACCTATCGCCAGCTTCTTGAGGGTGAGGCGCCACAACCGCTAGCCATCTCTCGTCCCGTCACCGTGCCGCCCCTCCGGGTTGCTCGTGGGTTCCGGCGTCCCGGCGAAGGCCTGACGGGCATGAGTCCGTCGACGCAGGCGATGTCGCGCATTGCGCCACCGTCAATCATGATGAACGCATCTTCCATGCCGGCTCAATCGGCGAGTAGTCCGGTGCTCTCGTCAGACGCGCTCCTGGACGACGATTCAAGTGCGGCATCCCGTCGCCGACGCCGTGGTGGTAGGAGACGTCGTGGAGCCGAAACATTGGCGATTGTCGGCCCAGACGCCCTCGATGCAAATGATATGCAGGTTGTGACCGATCAGCCGTCCTTCGAGACACCATCCGTCGCGGCTCAATTGGCGGCCCCCTCATCCATCCGGGGGTCCCGATCAGCAGCGGCAACTCGCCTACCGGCATCAAGCCCGATCGCACGCCCGATCGTCGCGCCATTGATTGCCCCTCGTCCCTTCCGGACCCGGGCCGGTGATGGCCTTTCACCGCTTGCGGGCAGACCTCAGCCGGTGTTGATAGATCCGCCCTCACCCGACGAACCACCTGAACAATTCGCCGTCACAGACCAAGTGACCGAGGCTGAGGCGAGCGCTCCGATCGAGCTGAATTCATCACCTATCACTGCACCGCCAGTCAGTGCACCACCAGCCTTGCCGAACGCCAACGTGCCATCTGCGCCTCGGGTCCAACTTCCTGGGGAGAGGCTACGTCGCTTCGTTGCTCCTCCTGTGACCCCCGAAGTGGCGCCGCCACAAATCACTGTGGCCGTAGTGGAAGCTGTGATCGCGTCGACCACACTGGCTACGGAGGCGATGCCGGAAAGTCACGTGACCGCGACGGATGACAACGCACCGTCCATCCCCCACGAAGTCACGGCGATTGTTGCGGTTGCAGCTGACGACCCAGAAGCTGAAGGAGATGGGACCGACACGGCGACCGCGCCGGCAGGTACTCCACGTCCAAGACGTCGACGTGGCGGGCGCCCAGTCAGGGCCGCTGGAGCATCAGGCGATCCGGAGGGAGAAGCTGGTGCTGACGTGGTGGCAATTGCCACCATCGAGCCAGTGCCGGAACCCGTATCAATCGTGGACGCGGTTGAAGCCTCTGACAGCACTCCCGATGGGAGGCCACGGGGGCGTCGTCGAGGAAGCCGTCCCCGCGCCATAGGCTGAAGCACGTAGCACCATCATAGCGGCGGGGGAACACAAGAAATAAGTCTCCCTCGCACGCTTGTGCTCGGATCGCGATCCCGTAAGGGGATCGCTCATCACTCGCGTGGCGCTATCCAGTCACGCCCGCGTTATGAATTCGCGGTAAAGCAACTTCCGTGACAACCCGGTCTCAGACACGAGAGTTCGCAGGGCACCCCGAGGTCCACCCTGGCCGGCAGCCAGGTGAGCGAACCTTTCTCTCAACGCATAAAGTTTGGCCACACTATCGGGTTCGGTAAACGGATCTGGTGGGGTGTCACCGTCCACCCTGCTTGCCACGACGATCGTGTATTCACCACGGGGCGGACGGGATTGTGCATCGTCCATTGCCTCGGCAATGGTTCCTCGGAACACCCTTTCGAACTTCTTGGTCAGGTCGTTACAGACCGCCACGACGCGATTTCCGAGCACGGCAAGCATGTCTCCAAGACACGCCTCCAATCGATGCGGCGCCTCAAACCCCACGATTGCTCCTGGCCAGTTCATCACCTCCGACAGAAAGCGTCTTCTCTCGGTACTTCGCCTGGGAAAGAACCCGACAAAATGCGCCGATGCAAACGGCATCCCACACACCGCTAACGCTGCCATAGGTGCGGACGCACCCGGAAGCGCCTCAACCCTCGCTCCGGCCAACCAGGCAGCCGCAACAAGCTCCTGGCCAGGGTCGGAGATGACCGGCGTGCCGGCGTCGGTTACCAGGGCGACATCACCTCGTCCGAGCGCATCGAGGATCCGCGGCAAGCGCGCCACGCGGTTGTGCGCGTGATAGCTGACCATTGGCACCTTAATCTCGAAATGTGTCAGCAGGCCTCCGGTGTGCCTAGTGTCCTCGGCAACCACGAGCGAGACGGAACGGAGCACGGACACCGCCCGGTAGGTTATGTCGCCTAGGTTCCCAATCGGGGTCGAGACCACATACAGGCAGGTTGCCCGACCCTTGGGTGCCGAGCCAACTCCGGCACCAGGATCTGACGCGGTTTCAACGGTGTTCTCCAGTCTGTTCACTCTGGATAGTGTAGGGATCACGCCCAATTCACTACCTTTTCGTTGCCCCAAAGGGAACGCCTTGTAGCGGCGCCTTATGGCAACATCAGGAACGAATGAACCGCGTGGATCACGCAGAAACAGGGTGCCGGTGACCGACCGCGTCGACAACGAACAGGTCAGTCAAAGGCATGACCGAACAATCTCTGACCAGGTCAACGCTGTGCAGCCAGTACTTGCACATGTACCGCAGAATGCGGTCGAGATTGGCAAAGTGCCTAGCCACCCCGATCTAACGGAGAAGGTTGATCCGGCTGAAGCGGTGCTCAATCCGGGCTGTGATGTCTCACTCAACCCTACGGAAACTCTGGAAACTGGCCTGCAGTCAGGCAGCAAACCCGAGATTGCAGTGCCCGAAATCGCGATGCCGGGGCTGATGATCGGTGAGCCTTACGGCCAATCAAGCGATTCAGGTATTCCGGTCGGACTTTTTGCATACTGGCATCGGGTAGTCACTTTACTGGGCGTCGTCCTCTTTCTTGGTGCACTCACGGTTTGGGAGCAACACTTAATTCCTGACCGGCCTGCAAAACCCGTGATCACTCTCGCAACGCCGGCGCCAGCGGCAACACCACCTGATCCGCGATTGGTGTCTGCGCTCCTTCGTACAAAGTCGGTACTCGACAAGCGGAATGCGCGCGATTTCACAGCCCTGTGGGATCCGAACGGTCTGGTGGTGGCCGCGTATTCGGGAGGCATTCCCGAGACCGGGTATACGGTTTCCGATGTTCCGGCTTTCGCCACCAATGTACTTACCGACGCACGCCTCTCAATGCTCGGGTGGCGTCTAGACAACCGAGGACGGGTGATCGTTCTGACCGACGGGTGGCACACGCGACCTCTCCGCTTGAGCGCAAACAGCACCCTGGAACTCACCCCATTAGTCGCGCTGGTCTTTCAGGTTAAGGAAGCAGACTGGGCCCTTCGATGGTTCCTGATCGATGCCACTGGCTTGCTGACCCAGCAGGCACGAAGCATTGCGTGGCAACCAATCCCGACCCAATAACGAACATCTTCGTACGAAGAGGCGGGTGCCTCGACTCAGGCAGCCCTTCTCTCCCCCGTCCATCGTTTGGACTGAAACTCACGACGTCCCATGCACGAGTCCGGGGTGAGACCAAAGCGGCCAACGGGGTTTGCAGTGAGGAAGTTCGCGGACAGTCTCATTCCGTCATGCGGTGCATCACGCCCCAAGTGCCGCCGTTTCCAGACCCGGAGACGACGACGGACTGATGCGTATCTCGAGGCTTCCTGCACCACTCGTTCGCCAGCAGGGCGGTGTCACCAAAGACTGGGTTGTCCTGCTTGACGAAGACCAACCGCGACCAGTAGCGTGGCGTGTCCACGCACGATTCGCGGGCTACCTGATTGGCCGCTTGGCCACGCTCATCGACGACCCGTCGGCCCTCGCCACACTTGAGAACCGCCTGGATGGCGATCACTTCACGATGGAGGCGCGCACCCTGTTCAGCGACATTATCCGAACTGCACGCGGACACGCTTCGGGTCAGGAGGCCACACGCCCGGTACCGCCGGAGCACACCGGAGACTCGTGACAGGACCGGGTGTAGTGGCCTGACCCGTCGGCGAGGCAGCAGCACGAGACCCCGCCACCGTCAGGTGACCGGGGTCTCTGGTTCATGTGCACTATCTGGGCGCCAAAATCAGTCGTGGTAACTGATCGCAACGCGTCTACCCTCGCGGGCGGACTCGATGATGGCATCACAAATCACGGCGTTCCGGTACCCGTCGACGAAATCGGCACCGTATGGGGCAACCTCGTGCTTCCCAACGATCGCTTCAAGGAGGTGGTTCACTTCATGGACGAAGGTGTGTTCCCAACCAATGATGTGACCCTGCGGCCACCAATGCTGCCAAAACGGGTGGTAACTCTCAGACACCAGGACATTCCGGAACCCTTGAACATCCTTCGGATCATGGTTTGGAAGGTGCACTTCAAGGTTATTCATGTTCTCTAGGTTGAACGCGATAGACCCGTGTTCGCCGTTGATCTCGAACACGTTGTGGTTCTTGCGTCCCGGCGCGAAACGCGTCGCCTCGAGAGTGCCAACGGCCCCGTTCGCAAACCGCACGACCGCCTCGAATGCGTCATCAACATCGACATGCAGACGCCCGCCGGCACCTGATGGATCGTCGCGTTCAGTGATGAACGTGGCTGTCAGGGCGCTGACTTCGGTCGGTTCGCCAATCAGGAACCGGGCCAGGTCAATGATGTGTGCGCCAAGATCCCCAAGGGCCCCACTCCCAGCGGTATCGGCATGGTAGCGCCACTGCGCCACGTCCGGGCTATTCCCCCATTCCTGCAGATAGCGGGCGCGGAAGTGAAAGATGCGCCCGAGCGCGCCGCGTTCGAGGAGCGCCTTCGCCTGGCGAACCGCCGGGACGAAACGGTAGTTGAACGCACACATGTGCTTGACACCGGCCTTGCGGACCGCATCCAGCATCAACTTCGATTCATGCGCCGACCGACCAAGGGGCTTCTCGCAGAGGACATGCTTGCCCGCCTCAGCGGCTGCGATGGTCGGCTCCGCGTGGATGTTGTTCGGACCACCATTGTCAAACAACTGGATGGAGTCATCCTTCAGCATCTCACGCCAGTCCAAATAAACCTTTTCATACCCGAACCGAGTCGCCGCCGCCGTCACGGCGTCCCGGTTGCGTCCGCAAAGTGCCACCATCCTAGGCATCGCGGCCAATGGCTGGATCATGTAGGGGATTGTGCGAAACGCATTCGAATGGGCCTTGCCCATAAATGCATACCCGAGCATCCCGATCCCAATCAGAGGAACCGGACCGCCTGAAGCCGCGGACCCCATGGTCAAGAAACCGACCTGTTCGCTCATCGTCAACTCTTTCCCGATAGGTCTAAACAATGCCGCAGTAACTGTCGAATGAGACGACAGCGAACCACTCGCACTTCGTCAGCGACTGAATGCCGAGTCAAACGCCAGATTGGACGGTCGGAAATCAATCTTGCGGCAGAAGGCAGCAGCCTCCCTCGCCCCGTGTTCACGATCCATGCCCGCGTCCTCCCATTCCACTGAAAGGGGTCCGGCATATCCGATGTCATTCAGGGCACGCATCAGGCTTTCGAAGTCAACGTCACCATGTCCAGGGGAACGGAAGTCCCACCCTCGCCGATGGTCGCCAAATGAGAGGAAACTCCCGTAACTTCCAGCCCGACCGTCACGGTGCACCTTGGCATCCTTGACGTGCATGTGGAAAATGCGATCTGCAAAGTCTCGGGCGAAAATGGCCGGATCAACGCCCTGAGGAATGAAGTGACTCGGATCCAAGTTGAAGCCAAAGGCTGGGTGATTGTCAATTGCCTTGATCGAGGCCTGGGCCGTGTAGTAGTCGAAGGCGATCTCGGTGGGATGAACTTCGAGACCGAATTTGATCCCGTTCGCACTGAATTCGTTCAGGATCGGCGTCCACCGTTCGGCAAAGAGCGCGTAGCCGGCATCGATCAATGATTGCGACTGAGGCGGAAAAGGGAACAGGAGGTGCCAGATGCTTGAACCCGTGAAGCCGTTGACAACCTTGACGCCCATGTTCCTGGCTGCCAGAGGCGCCAACATCATTTGACGAGTACCCCACGCACGAACGGCCTCTGGATCATCGCGCAATTCAGCAGGGGCAAAGCCCGAGTTTCGCGCATCAATATGATCAAGGACCAACTGTCCCTGAAGGTGCGCAGATATTGCCCAGCAGTCCAAACCGTGGCGGGAAAGGATTTCGCGCTGGGACGCACAGTACGCCGGATCGTGCGCCGCGCGCTCGATATCCAAATGGTCGCCCCAACACGCGAGTTCGAGGCCGTCGTAGCCGAACTCGCTCGCCTTTCCAGCGAGAACCTCGAGTGGCAAGTCGGCCCATTGGCCGGTAAATAGGGTGACTGGTCGCGCCATTGCTTCCTCCCGTGGATCGTTCACCGGCACCCGGACCTGGGAGCCGACCGGTTGATCTCATGCCCGCTGGGGCGCCGTCGCCAAGTCGACGGTAAGCGCAGTCCGTCTGCGCGATGCTAACGTAGCGCCCGTGAACGAGCAAACTCATGCCGACGGTGCCACACGTGGCGCCATGACGACCACCTTGACCTTTGCGAACGCCAGAGCCATCGCGTGGCAGATCATGCAGGAGGCTCTCGCGTCAGTTGACCCGGCAGAGGCAGTGCGTCGCACGGTCAGGCGCGATGGAGATTCTCTGTTCGTTGCCGGACACGTGTACGACCTTCGTCGGTACCGACGAATCATCGTCGTCGGCGCCGGAAAGGCGAGTGCGCCGATGGCGAGGGCGCTTGAGGAAATCCTGGGTGAACTCATCTCTGTGGGCCACGTGAACGTCAAGTATGGCTATACGGATGAGACGCGGGTCATCCACTTGCACGAAGCCGCCCATCCCATCCCGGATCAGGCCGGGCTGGATGGCACGGCCAAAATCGTCGAATTGCTCGAGGGCACGAACCCCGAAGATCTGGTCATTTGTTTGATCTCGGGCGGAGGATCGGCACTGATGCTCCTTCCAGACAATGGGATTTCCCTCGCCGACTATCGCGCCCTTACGGACTTGCTACTTCGGTCCGGTGCGGACATCACCAGGATCAACACCATCCGCAAGCACATCGAGCGGGTGAAAGGTGGGCGCCTCGCCGAATTGGCTCACCCAGCGACCGTGTTGACCCTTGTTCTGTCCGATGTGGTCGGAGATCCTCTCGATTTCATTGCATCTGGCCCGACGGTGCCGGATCCAACGACGTTCGCGGATGCTCTCGGCGTTTTGAGAGATTTCGATTTACTCGGACGCATTCCTGCCTCGATTGAGACAGTGCTCCGACGCGGCGAACGGGGAGAAATACCGGAAACACCGAAGCCGGGAAGTCCACTGTTCACTGATGCACGAACTGTCGTGATCGGCAGCAATGACATTGCAGCTGACGCCGCAATCGCGTGCGCCAACAACCTCGGCTTCAATACCTTGATGCTGACGTCGTTCCTGGAAGGTGAAGCGCGAGAGGCAGCCAGATTCGCCGTCGCGATTGCTCGTGAGTTGGTCCACCGTCGGAAACCGCTCGCACCACCTGCGATGGTCGTTTTTGGTGGTGAGACAACCGTTACGGTTCGGGGACACGGCAAGGGTGGACGAAACCAGGAGATCGCGCTGTCGGCCGCCCTGTCAATGGCGAATGTTCCGAGAACGTTAATCGTCGCGCTAGCCACCGACGGGTCCGATGGTCCGACGAGTGCAGCCGGTGGATTTGCCGATTACGGATCGGTCGGACGCATGCGCGATGCTGGTATCGACCCACGTGAAGCCCTGAACGCAAATGACTCCAACGAAGCGCTAGCACGCGCCGGCGACCTGATCGTTACTGGTCCGACCAATACAAACGTCAACGACCTGACATTCGTGTTCGTGTATCCAGACTGACCTCCGGGGAACGGCCAAGACTGGCGACCCGTATCCGCAACTCAGGGTGCCGTCATCCGTATAGACAGTGTTCGGCAGTAGGTCCATTGCGCGGCCGTGCCAAACCTGTAGCACCATCAGTTCTCAAGCCATGGCGGATTTATGGTTCTCGTTTTCAGCAATCGAACCGCAATTGAGGTAGCGACCGATCCGCCGCCACGCTGGCAGCGCCTGCAGGGTGGGCGTGCGCTTGCCCACGTTGGGTACCGACGCCGGTTGATGAGAATTGCGATCGGCGTGACAGCGGTGACGTGTCTCGGTACCGCTTTTGCTTTGGGCGACGTTGCTACGATCTTCCCCAAGGTGTCACCAGTTATCCGCTCGGCAGCAATCTCGGTGAATGCGGTCGCCGACCTGGCGGGCCGACTACTGGCATCGCCACCGCGTGACGATGCCAAACCAAGCGGGGCCAACGAACCTTCGGGCCAGCGTGCAAGTGCAATCGCTCCAATGAACACCGCGGTGCCGACCTCAACCCCGGTTTTCGTCTCTACATCCTTGCCCACGGTTGACCAGACGAAGCAGATTATTCAGACATCACCACTTGTGGTCATGACCGCAACGCCTCGGGCAACATTGGCTCTCACCCGACCTCCGGTAGCGACGGTCACTCCAGTTGCACTTGCGAACGTACCGGGCCAATCCACGCACACCGTCGCCCCTGGCGATTCCCTGTGGCAGATTGCAACCCGTTACAACACTACCGTCGATACCATCGCCAGGGCAAACCGTCTTGCCGACCCGAATGTCCTCGCCCCTGGAGACCGTTTGGTGATCCCTCGGTGAATAGCGGTCGCTACCGAGTAATGACGAGACCATCCTCACCCGCCCCGGTTTTCAACGTTTTGCCTCCGAACCCAAGACACGTCTGGACGGCGCCTATGACCGACCAGCTCAAGGCTCCTTCAAGGCAGATTGTCGCGCTCTTCTTCTCAAGCTTCATCCTAGTGGTTTTGCTCATGGCAACCGCGCGGCACGCGTCGGCAACCCCAGGCCAGTTTGCCTCTCCTCTTCCGGGATGGCAGAGGATCAACGCGACTGGGGAGAGCATCACGACACTTATCACGCCTTCATCCACGACGGCACTTGTTGCGGCGCTCGGATCGCCCATGCCAGGTACCGATCTTCGTACAAGCGTAAAGCGGAGCGTTGATGGGGGTCATACATGGCAATCGCTTGACCGAGGATTGCCACTCGACCTCCGCCTGGTGACTGGCACGATTGCACCGACTGACACTCGGTCGATGATCGTGAGCGGAGTTGGCGGACTTTTCCGACTGGATGCCGGTGCATCCACCTGGGAACCCATCCGTGTACCACTTCCGACAATCACGGCAATCCGTTACGACAATGCTGATCCGAACCATGTCATCGCGGGCACTGAGCTACATGGCAACTTTGTCACCCGAGATGGCGGCTCAACGTGGTTCCCATCATCGCTTGGACTGCCACAAGACCGATACGGAACGATCCCTGGAGCAATCTCTCTGGCGCAACTTCCGTCCGACCCCGCTGTGTGGCTCATGGCTACGGCCGTCGCACCAGGTGTGTTCCGGTCTGTAAATGGCGGGCAGTCGTGGAAACCAGTCTCAACCGGACTGGCACCGGGCGGTACAAACATCGTTTCATTCCATTCCGAAGCCGACGGCACCGCGTTCGTCACATCCGACCGCGGGATGGCCCTTTCCACCGACCGAGGCCAGACTTGGACCCCAATCGCAACGGTACCGCAGGGCATTTCACCGGTGGCCATCACAACCGAGCCCGGGTCCCCGCAAATCTGGATTGTCGTTGGAGCTCGCGGGTCAGTCATCCGCACGACAAACAGGGGCGACTCGTGGG
>CAMDTO010000054.1 GCA_945907765.1 Thermoflexus hugenholtzii JAD2
CAGGTCACCACGATTCCCGAAGGCGTGTGAGTCAACCTGACCGCAGAGGATGTCTTGTTGACATGCTGGCCACCGGCACCAGAAGCGCGGTAGACGTCCATTTCCACGTCATCGGGGTTGATCACCACGTCAAGGTCGTGTTCGACCACTGGCATCGCCTCGACCAGTGCAAAGCTGGTGTGGCGTCGCTGCTGGCCGTCGAACGGCGAAATGCGCACCAAACGGTGCCCCCCACGCTCCGAGCGAGCGTAGCCATAGGCGTAGTCACCAGTGATCTGCAAGGTCGCATTCTTGATCCCGGCTTCATCACCAACGGTCACGTCAAGTACTTCGGCGGTGCACCCACGCTTCTCGGCCCAGCGGGTGTACATCCGAAGCACCATCTCCGCCCAGTCCTGAGACTCTGTGCCGCCCTCGGAAGCATGAACGGCCAAGATCACCGCACTGCGGTCATAAGGGCCTGACAAGGCAAGTTGGAACCGAAGTTTGGCAACCTGGGCCTCGATGCCTTGGCATTCCGTGTCAACCGCGGAAATGGCGTCAGGATCACCCTCGGACACGGCAACGTCGTGGAATTCCTGCAGGTCCGCGACCGATGACTCAAGGCCGGTCCACGTCTGGACGGTCGCCCGGACCCCGTTCAGTTCTCGAAGGGTCGCCGCAGCCTCCTGCGGGTCATTCCAGAAGTCAGGTTCCTGCGAGAGCCCTTCGAGGCGTTCGATCTCGACCCGCTTGCCAGCGAGGTCAAAGACGCACCTGGAACTGCGTGATCGTCTGCGCCAGGGTCTCCAGCCGCGCCTTCAGGTCTTCGGTCGCCATCTCGGTCCGTCCGTTCGTGATCGGTATCCATACATTGTGCCCGTTGCGCGCCACGGCGCGGGTTTCCGATCGGTCCTGACACTGTCCGTCAAGTTCAATCCCGAACGATCTGGGCCAAAGCCGACCCTCTCCTCCAATCACCGCGTCAAAGCAACGTAACCGGTCATGTGGCAACTAGCTCCTCGTCCAGTAACGAACGCACCGTCAAATCAAGGTGAACACGCCGACCCGGTCTTGAGTTAAGGCCGTGGCGAGGAGACAAGACAGATGAGCCAGTCAGTGCCTGCCCCGACGCCTAGCAGCTTTAACAGCGGCTCCACACGAGGATTTGCGCGACGCGCAGTACTTGGCACAGCAGTGACCGCATCTGCCATCGTCGCCACCCATGGAGTACCGGAAGCGAGTGCCCAATCCGTCCCCGTGGTCATCAAGGCGTTGCCAATCGACCGGACGAATATCCTGGCAGGTTCGCGTTTCGATTTCCGGGTCGAAGTTGCCGGCGCGCAACCAGACCGCGTTGAGATCACGCTGAATGGTCAGGATGCAGATATCTTTTTTCGGGGCACGAATGCGATCCGGACGAATGAAGTCACGGGCAAGTCAGGCGAAGTCACCTACCGGAACGTGACGATAGCGAACGCGGGTCCCGTCTCAGTGCAGATCATCGCAACGGTCGCTGGACGCGCCTACGTGGACACCTTTACATGGACGGTCCTGCGGATGGGTGCTGGACAGGCCCGCAACGTGATCCTGTTCATCTCCGACGGGATGGGCTATCCGACCATCACCGCGACGCGCATCGTTTCCCGGGGGATAACCGAGGGCAAGTACGACGGCTTCCTGAACATGGACCGCATGGAGTACCGGGGCACCGTCACCACCAGTGGCTACGACGCACTCGTGACCGACTCGGCGAATTCGGCCTCCGCATACGCAACCGGACACAAGTCGGTCGTCAACGCAATGGGCGTCTACGAGGACAACACGAAGGACCCGACTGACGACCCGCAGGTCGAGAACATAATCGAACTCGCGAAGCGCACCCGGCGCATGGCGACCGGCCTCGTCTCGACAGCCGATATCACCGATGCAACACCTGCCGCCTTTGCCGCTCACACTCGCCGCCGTTCCGAACAGGCATTCGTAGCCTCAACCTACCTTGAGGATCGACATCGGCCAGACGTGCTGATGGGAGGCGGTTCGCGGTGGTTCCTTCCCAAGGCACAGCAAGGGGCCAGTACTGACGACCGGGACCTGGTCGCGGAGTTCCGCGCGGCTGGCTACGCCGTTGCCGCTACCCGCACCGAACTGCGAGCGACTCCAGGTTCTGCCACGAAACTCCTGGGCCTCTTCCACACCGGCAACATGTCGGTCTGGTACGACCGCGAAGAGACGAAGAACCCCAACGTCCTCGGCAAGTTCACCGACCAGCCGAGCCTTCCAGAGATGACCGGGCGCGCGATTGACGCCCTCTCAAAAAATCCGAACGGGTTCTTCCTGATGGTCGAGGCGGGATTGGTTGACAAGCAGCTCCATCCGATGGACTGGGTTCGGGCGGTCTACGACAATATCGAGTTCGATAATGCCATCGGTGTTGCGCGCCGCTTTCAGGAGAAGAACCCTGACACGCTGATCATCGTGACCGCCGACCACAGCCACGCGATGAGCATCACCGGAACGTACACGCCGTACGAAGGGAAGCTTGGCCCGGACGCTGTGGGTACGTACGCGGAGTCCGTATTCCCCACGTTCACCCGCAAGCGCGGAGACGGGTTCCCAGACTCCCCCATGACCAAGACCACTCTTGCAGTGGGTTGGGCAAACCATCCTGAGTATTACGACGACGGCACGACGGTGTGGGCCGAACCGCTCGGGCCCTCCATTGAGGATCCGCGTGTCAAAGGCACCTACATCGGCGATCCCAAGCGCGCACCGTCCGGCAAAGGCGTGCTCATGCCCCGTACCGTTCCGGCATCCGGCAACTCGGAGACGCACACTGCCGACGACGTGCCGGTGATGGCCTCTGGGCCAGGTTCGGAGTTCTTCAACGGCCTCGTCGACAACACCGACCTCTTCTGGGGGATCGTCGCGTCGCTCGGCATCGACCCGCTATCGCCAAACGGGCGAAGCCCAATGGGCAAGATCACTGGCGGACGATTCGGGGATCCCGCCAACCCGGCCTCCCGGCCGCACTTCGCCAAGCCCTAGACTGCCCCTGCCCCTCTCCCGACGCAACGGAAGAGGGGCCCGACCCAGCTAATGACTCGCCATATTGCCATGGTACGATCCAAACGAAGTGTGGTAAGCGCAACCCAGAGGGAAGGAAAGTGCCATGAGCGAGCAACGTGATCGTCGGTCAATCTTGGGCTGGGCGGCCACAGTCGTCGGTGCCGGGATCAGCGTACTCTCAGCGAGCCCTGTCGGAGCCCAAGCCGAGGTACCGATCTCCCTCAAGTTCAGCGAGTTCTACGATGCAAGCACAACCCCGCTTCAGTTCAACCTCTCCGAAAAACTCCTTTCAGCCAATGGCCGGAGGGTCACGATCAGTGGCTGGGTGGCACCGCCCCTGAGGCCCGATATCGACTTCTTTGTCCTCACCCGACGGAGGCTTGGGGTGTGTCCCTTCTGTTCATCCTCGGCCGATTGGCCAGAGGACATCCTTCTCGTGACGCTCAAGGACTTTTCCTACCGCAACTCCGGCGAACCCGAACCGGTGACCGTGACGGGTCTGCTTGAGGTCGGCGAGGCCACTGACGAAACCACCGGCTTCTTCTCGCTGTTGCGCCTCCGCGCCGAACGCGTGGACGAATACCGCCTCGCATAGGTGCTGGTATCGCCCGGAGATCCATGGCATGGGCGACTTCTCGATTGCTTGGCGGCAGATCTCGGCACGATCGATCACGCACGGGCTGACCATCGTGGCGATCGGCCTTGCGCTCGCCCTTGCGGTGGCAACAACGCTCCTCTCGCGTGGAGTGCAGGCAGGAATTGACCAGGCAGCCGGACCGTTCGGCCTGTTGATCGGCGCCAAGGGCAATGCCCAGCAACTGGTGCTGAGCACGGTGCTCTTGCAGGGGGCACCCGTTGGAAACATCGGCCGGGCCATAGTTGACCGCGTGGCAAAGCATCCCGGAGTGGCATTGGCGATACCCCTTGGCCAAGGCGACAGTTTCCGGCGCATGCGGATCATCGGGACGACACCCGAATTCCTGGAAACCCGGATGCGTCCGGCGTCGCCACCGTACTTCCGCATCACCGACGGGCGTAGTTTCGCCAAGGCGTTCGAAGCCGTGGTCGGATCGGCGGTGGCACGGCGAACCGGGCTCAAACCCGGGGACACGTTTCACGCTGACCACGGCGACGAACCAGAACTCCCTGGGGAGGATGACGATGACGACGCCCACGGCGGTCGTCCATATACGGTCGTCGGCACTCTCGCTGAAACGCGCAGCCCGGCGGATCTGGGTATCTATGTCGCGATCGAAAGTTACTGGGAAATACATGCCGGTCAGCGTCTCACACCCGGGGACCCGACCGGCCGGGACGCGGTAACCGCCATCCTGATCGTCCCGAAGGCATTCCCATCGGACGTCTACCGGGTCCAACAGCAAGCACTGGCAGGTGTGTTCGGGCCGGACGTGCAGGCAGTCGTGCCGTACCAGGAACTCGCCGCACTGAACCGGCAAGTTAGCCAGGCGCAGACCGTCCTCGGCGCTGTTGCCGTTGGTGCAATGGTCATTGCCGCCGCCACGGTCTTCCTTGCTATGTATGGATCAGTCAGCGACCGGAGACGTGACCTCGCAATCCTTCGGGCACTCGGCGCATCTAGGCAACGCATCTTGGCAATAGTCCTGGTCGAATGCCTGGCTGTCACCGTCCTGGGAGCGATTTTCGGGGTATTGTGCGGAATTGCCGGCGCGCTTGGCGTTGGAACGGCAATTACCGATGCGAGCAACGTCCAGGTCATCGTGCGCCCGTCCATGATCGAACCCGCCCTCGCGGTGGCAATGGTGGTCCTTGGTCTCGTGGCGGGTCTGGTTCCAGCGGCCAGTGGTGCACGGAGTGACGTTGCGGGTCAGTTGGCGTCTTTGTAGCGTGTCATTCTGGTTCCCCAACGCGGGGTCCGCCAGCAACGCAAAAGAACGCCCTTGATCAGCGACCCAGTGTAACACCACGAGTCGCAATTGGTTCACCATCCGGTTTCCTTGTCCACTGACACTCCCAGGGGTGCCCTACCGGATTTCCGGCCAAAGCACAGGAACGGGAGAAGAATGAACCTGAGAACCACCGCACGGCATCTCGGCGTTGCAGTGATCACGGCCCTCACCGTGGCTGCGCCAGCTACCGCCCTCGCAGACGCGCCGATCGCACGACCGGCCCCAGCCGGCACCTCCTTCAGTTTCGGACTGTGGGGAGACATGCCGTACGCGAAGGGTAGCGACTACCCGAAGATGACCAGAATCGTCAATGACATCAACGGCGAGCAAATCGCCTTCAGCGTTTATGACGGTGACATCAAGGACGGATCGTCCCTGTGCACACCAGACCAGTACGCCGGTGCCACCGAGCTGTTCAACTCCATCAAGGTCCCTACCGTTTATGTTCCCGGCGACAACGAATGGACCGACTGTCACCGGACGAACAACGGTGGATACAACAACATCGAGCGTCTCAACTACATCCGACGCACGATGTTCGGCACCCCGAACAGTTTCGGGAAGGTCCAGATGGTCCTGGAGCACCAGGGGGTCGCTGGGGCCGCGTATTCCGAGAACAGCCGCTGGACCTACGGCGACGTCGTGTTCGTCACGATCAATCAGCCAGGTAGCAACAACAACAAGATCAATTCCGACAAGGAATGCACCGACAAGAGCGCTCGGGTGGCTGCGGACTGCGACGCCGACAATGCCGAATACAAGGAGCGCGACGCCAAGAACGTCGCATGGCTACGTTCCTCCTTCGACCTCGCCAAGAAGCAGGGCTCCAAAGGGCTCGCGATTGTCACTCAGGGCGACCCAGGGTTCGACCTGCCGGAGACCGAGGGCATCAACGAACGGCTTGATCCGTCTGCGGTCGGAATGCCACCAAGTGACGGGTACACGAATTTCCTGAACGTCCTCGTCGATGAAACCCTCTACTACAGCGGTCAGGTCCTGTTCGTGCACGGTGATACCCACTTCTTCAAAATGGACAAGCCGCTCATGTCCAACGGCGCCGACCGTGATGTCCGTGAGGCCTCTGGCACAATCCTGCAAAACTTCACCCGTGTGATGACGTTCGGTAGCCCTGCAGTCCATTGGCTGAAGATTGAGGTCGACCCGTCTTCGCGATCACTCTTTAAAGTCTTGCCGATGATGGTGGCCGGCAACTAGTCCGGCACCCCTCAACGGCGATGCACCACTCATCGCCATCCATGGATCAGACGTGCACCCCTTCCCACATTGGACAGGGGTGCACGCGTTTGCGGGCTGGCAGCGCCTGACATAGGACGTACACTCGCTCCATCACGACTTGGAGCCATGCATGACTGACCGCCTTGGACTCGCCGTCGTTGGCTACGGCATGACCGCCACGAGCCACACAAGGACCTTCGGTGCCGATGGACACCACCTTCGCTGGCTCATCGGACGCGTTCCCGAACGGGCAGCGGCCTTCGCAACCGAGTACGGATACGGCAAGCACGGCACCGACATCGAAATGGCCCTCAACGACCGGACGGTCGATGCGGTCATTCTCTGCACACCAAGCGAACAGCATGAGGCCCAGGCGCTTGCATGTCTCGACGCGGGCAAGCACGTCCTCATCGAGATCCCGGTCGCAATGTCCGCAGCCGGTGGGGCCCGCGTTGCCGACCGGACCCGGGCAAGCGGCCTTTCGGCAATGGTTGCGCACACGCACCGGTACCACCCTGGCATCCGGACTGCGCACGCAGAAATCGCAGCTGGCCGCCTGTCACTGTCCAATATCGTGGCGCGCTACATGTTCCTGCGTCGCGAAAATGTGGGTGGATCGGGTTATCGTCGCTCTTGGACTGACAACCTTCTGTGGCACCACGGATGCCATGCAACCGACCTGGTAATGCACTTGCTCGGTGCGTCAAGCGGAGCGCAGGTCGAAGTGGTGTCAATCATCGCCACGCCCGACGCGTCGGTCGGCGCGCCACTCGACCTGTCAATCGTTCTTCGCACCGCCGACGACCGTCTCGCCACCATCGCGATGTCGTATAACGCCCATCTCAGCCGCTATGACTACGTGCTGATTGGACGCGAGGACACCATAGAAATCCGGGACGGGACCATGAAGGAGCGGCACGGTACCCCTGCAGACGTTCCCGGAGCCGACACGGCGAACTCCCCCTCCCCTGTCGTCCTCCAGAACCGCGAGTTCCATGCTTCAATCCTTGAGGGTCGGCCACCGTCGATTTCCCCGGACAGCGTGCTTCCAGCGATGGAAGTGCTCCAGATTGCCCAGGATGCCGCGGATGCGTTGGCACCCCGTTAGGTAGTTTCTCGTCGCGGCCGTTTGCTCTCTCGTGACGGCCGCAACCTCCTACCCGTGTGCTGACTGGGGCGCATTCGGACAGCATTTGTCGTACGTGCCAGTGGCGGGCACGCGTGAGCGGTGGCATGATGGCGCCATGAAGATCACTGCCGTCCGCCTCATCGCCTACACCGGCGAAATGACCTTCCCGGGCGTGTTCTGGGAAGAACGCCTTGTGCGTCCGCTCGACCTGTACCCGGAACACCGGGACGATGCCCCTGCATGGCTTGAACCGCTTCCCGGCGGAACGTACCGGATGGCAAGCACATTCCTGCGGATCGAAACCGACCAGGGTGTCCACGGCATCGGCGGCCCACTCTCCGATGATCAGGCGTACATCATCGCTACGCAGATGCGGTCACTCCTCATCGGATCCGACCCGATTGCCATCGAACTCCTTTGGGACAAGATCTACCGCTCGCAGGTCCATGGACGCAAGGGTGCCGCGATGATGGCCCTCTCGGTCGTCGATTGCGCCCTTTGGGACCTGAAGGGCCGCTGGCTCGGACAACCCGTCTACCGCCTCCTTGGTGGCCCGACGCGCACTTCCGTACCGGCCTATGCAAGTTGCCTGGGCTACTCGGTGGAGCCGGACCGCGCCGCCGAACGCGCCAAGATGCTTCACGATGAGGGATGGCGCCACCAGAAGTGGTTCTTCCGCGATGGACCGGGGTCAGGCAAGCCGGGTATCGACCGGAATGTGGCGATGGTCAAGGCACTTCGCGAGGCCGTCGGGCCCGACACCGACCTGATGTTCGATGCCTGGATGAGTTGGGATCTTCCCTACGCAATCCAGGTCGGGCGACGGATTGCCGAGTACCACCCGCGATGGGTTGAGGAACCCGTCATGCCGGACAAGATTGAGCAATACGCGCAGGTGCGCCGGGCACTCAACGCGATGGGCATTCCGGTCTCTGGGGGTGAACACGAATACACCCGCTGGGGCCTGAAACAACTGATGGATGCGCAGGCGGTGGATGTCCTGCAGCCCGACATCTACTGGTGCGGCGGAATCTCCGAAACCTTGAAGATCTGTGCGATTGCGTCCACCTATGACTTGCCGGTGATCCCGCACGGCCATTCGACGCCCGCGACGATGCACCTGATTGCCGCGATGACGCCAAACCTCTGCCCGCTTCTGGAATTCCTGCTCAAGTGGAACACTGTCCACCAGTGGTTCCTGAAGTACCCGATCTGGCCAGTCAATGGCGAGGTCCAGGTTGCAGTACTGGACCGACCGGGGATTGGCATGGATATCGACGAGGCAAAGATCATCACGCAGGCGGAAATCTACGGCTGACGGTAGTCCGACCCAGCGTCAGTCAATGATGAGCACTGACCGCCTGCACTAGCGTTCAATCAGGGGGCGACCCCGTTCCTGCACAAGGCCGGGGTCGCTTTGATTGATCAGGCCATCGCGGCGCGAAGGGCTCCGGGCGCATCGGGGAAGTCACCAAGAAGCTCGCAGGTTTGCGACCGAGAGTCGTAGCGGCTGACCGTGAATTGCCCGTCCCCGGGCAAACGCACGATCTGCCGAACTTCTGAATTCTGATCAGCTCGCCGGAAGGTCACCCACTGCCAGTCCGCTGAGGCGCGGACCAAGGCACCCCCGGTGGCACGCAATTCGCGTACGAGCCACCGCCACTCGATTGGCTCACCGTCCTGATGGCCAACCAATACACCGGGCGAGGAATTGAACCTGCCGGAACCCACAATGGGCCTGCCTGCTTCCATGTCTTGCATCCTTGCTAAAGACCCTTCCGGTGCGTCCTTCCCTGGGCCGCCTGTGTCAGGGTCTGTTGGAACTATCGGCGAGTTGCATCGCCGCCTTTACCGTCAGCGCCAACGGATCACGCCGTCAGCACGGATCCGGAGCGCGAGGAAGTCAGGCGCCCGTTCGTCACCGCCGCTACGCCGTTGACGAAGACATGGGAGATGCCATCTGGATAGACCGCTGGGGTCTCGAAACTTGCGCGGTCGGTGATGGTCGCCGCATCAAAGATCGTGACGTCTGCAGCCAATCCGGGGCGAAGCAGGCCGCGGTCGCGCAACCCGAACTTCGCGGCGGGCATCGCAGTGAACTTGCGGACCGCCTCTTCAAGTCGGAGCCAACGACGCTCACGCACGTAGTCGCCAAGGACGCGGGCAGTCCATCCGAAACTCGCCGGGTGATTCACCATCGCGGCCAACGGGCCATCAGCCGAAGCCGTCCAGGCGTCAGCCTCGATGGCTACCAGTGGGTGCTGGACGAGCTCGCGCAGGTGGTCGTGCGTCTTGACTTCCCCGAACATGCCGGCATCGGCGATCCCCGCCCCCTCCGCCTGGAGAATGTCAAGGTACGCGTCGATCGGTTGACGGCGCATGATGTCCGCGATATCCACGAACGACTTGCCGAACAGATGCATGGAATTGGACGTGCGTCCGAGCCAGAGGATGTCCCACTCTCCCCGTGCGACCATCAGCCAGTAGCGATTCAGGTCACCTTTGACCCGTTCCCTGATGGTTGGATCCGCCAATCGTTCGGCGGCGATTGCCGGACCCGCATCGAACAACCATGGGGGTAGGACGGCCGCCATCACTCCGAGGCCGGCAATATAACTGGTGGTATCGCACGATACGTCCACTCCACGTCCACGGGCCGCATCCTGAGCCTCCATGGTGCCCTCCCATGCACCATCCGGGGCACCACGTCGCTTGTTGTTGTGTGAGATCTGCAGGCGGGTGCCAGCCTCCTCGCAAATCCCGACGATTTCATCGACTGAAGCCCCAAACGCCTCATTCCGGGTCCGTTGATGGCAGGTGTGGATGCGGTCGTACCTTGCCACCACCTTCGCCATGGCGAGGAGCTCATCGCGCAGGGCTGCGCGGCCAGGCACGAACTCTAGCCCTGTCGAAAAGCCGATCGCACCCTCTTCGAGCGCCTGCGCGAGGTGCCGCTCCATCCCGGCGATCTCGTCCGGCGTCGCCGGCCGCTCCCCGCTCCCCATCACTGCACTCCGGATTGCCGCGTGACCTGCCTGGAACGCGAAGTTTGCTCCGACGCCACCAGAACGAACGGTCTCGAGATAGTCAGCGAAGGAGTGCCAGGCAAGTTGGACCCCGGGGGACGTCCGGGCAACATCGGCGGCGAGACGCGCCTCGTTCAGGTGGGTGACGGGCGCGTAGGACATGCCACAGTTGCCGACGACCTCGGTCGTCACCCCTTGCATGAGAGTGCTGTCTGCACCGCGATTGGCAAGCAGGCTCCAGTCCGAATGTGAATGGCAATCGATGAATCCCGGCGCAACGATGAGACCCGTGGCATCGATCTCACGGGTCGCCGACGCGCCGGACAGATTGCCAATGGCTGTGATGCGGTCGCCAGTGATGCCGACATCGGCGCGGACCCACGGCGAACCAGTGCCATCAACGACACGGCCACCACGGATGAGGACATCGAGGGTCATGGGTGCCTCCGATCAAATTGGGTCAGGATGGCGCCATCGTATCGTGGTCGGGGTAGACGTGATGGCGATTGGGAACGGGGCGCACGTGCCTCGGTTGGGACACTTGCGTCCTGCGATGCCGGGTGGCCCAGCGGTTGCGTGGAGCCACGGACCCAAATTGACGGCACGCTGGTGACCGGCCGTGAAACCCACCCTGGATGGGTGGCTCGCCAAGTGAAATACGCGGTCACTTGGCACGCCGAACAGATTCGCGTGGCGATGATGCAGGCATGCCAGCGAGGGCGCCAGCGCACCCAGGGAGCGACCAGTCGTTGACCTGCATGCCAGGGTCAGGCCGGACCGGGATCCTTGAGGCCGCTTCCGGTGACGATCACGAATACGAGGTCGTCCCGCCCGATCGTGCCAGTCGCGGCCAAATGGGCGAGTGCAGCGAGTGCGGATGCGGACGTCGGTTCGGCATAAATGCCCTCAAGCATCGCCAGATCATCACGGGCCTTCAGGATGTCGGCGTCGTCACGCGCCACTGCGGAACCTCCAGTGGCGGCGATTGCACGCAAGATGTCGGTGCCCCTGCATGGACGCTCAATCTCGATGCCCCCGCAGACCGTCGGTCGTCGAATGACCGTCGCGGGATCCGACTGACCTCGCCCAAATGCCTCGGCAATCGGGGCGCAGTGGGTCGTCTGGGCGGCGTGGAGGCGCGGGACACCGACCACTTCCGGTTCTGTCCCCTTCCTTTTTTGGTCGGTCGACGATCCCAGGAGTGCCATGGCGGTCCCCATGAACAATGCCCCTCCGCCGACGGGCATGACGATGTGCCACGGGAGGCCGTCGCATCCAAGCGCGTCGGCAGTTTCGGAAAGTTCGAACCCGAGCGATTGGTTGCCGACCACGAAAAGCGGATTGTCGTTGTGCGAAACGTGATACGCGCCCGGAACCGACCCGGCATTCCGGGCGGCATCAGCGACCGCCGACCGTGGACCCGGCACCGCGATCAGTTCAGCACCGTACGCGCGGATTTGGCGCAACTTCGGCGCGGGCGCACCGGCAGGCGCATAGACGGTGCAGGACATTCCTGCACGCGCCGCGTACGCCGCAGCGGCGGCACCTGCATTGCCCGATGAATCCTCCACCAAGTGAGCAGCACCGAGCGAGCGAGCGACACTCACAAGGACGGACATGCCACGGTCCTTGTATGACCCGGTCGGGTTTGCGCCATCCAGTTTCGCGTAGACGCGGTTCAGACCGTGACGGGCACCCCATCTGGTGAGCGGCACAACGGGAGTGTCCCCCTCACCCATCGTGATTGCCGGTGCCGTGGTGACGCGGTCGTCGCCAAGGAAGCGGGAACGAAAGCGCCAGAGCCCGGAACTGGGAAGTGGGAGGGAGACGCCCGCCCCGCTGCGGGCGGTGATCCCAGCGGTCCGGTCAGTCGCTCCTTTGCACTGCCCATCACCGACATGAAATGCCTCGGCGCCTTGAGTGCGTGACGTGGTCATTGCCAGAATCGTACCCCGATGACGTGTCACGGGAGGCCGGGTTGGCGCCGGCGCCGGCGTTAAAAGGTGCTCACTTCACGACCGCGGGCGGACGAAATGGGCGAACCGGGTCGTACCATTCACCCATGAAGGTGACCTTTCTCGGGACCGCCGCTGCCGAAGGCTATCCGGCGCTTTGGTGCCGTTGCGAACGCTGCGTCGTGGCGAGGGAACGCGGGGGCGAAAACCTGCGCCTCCGCTCATCAATCCTGATCAACGACGATCTCCTGATCGATCCCGGACCAGACTTGGTTGGATCAACCATCCGCCTCGGTGTCGATGTCGCCGACGTCCAGGCAATCCTGATCACGCACCTGCACGACGACCATCTTGATCCGACGGGATTCCTGTGGCGCGGGGCCGGCTTCGCACTGCCACCGTTGCCAGTCGCTGAGGTCATCGGGACCGCGCCGACACTCGCTCGCCTCCATGACCGCGAAGGCAAGTCGCTCGATGCTGACGGACTTCGCTTCGCGCCTCGCCCCGTAACTCACGGGGAACGAGTGTCTGTCTCGACCGGTGGAACCCACGGCCCGGACCCCCGAGTGCGTTCCGGAAGGTCCCGGACAGCCGACGGCGCTCCACCGCCGACCACCGCCAGGGCCTATGAGATCGTCGTCCTGCCCGCCAGTCACGCGCGACCCGATGAGCAAGCGTCATTCTTTGTGGTTCGTCAAACGAGCGGCCCGGAGTTGTCGCATGGCCACCCATCGGCGGTGCTGTATGCCACCGATACCGGGCCATTTTCCGAAGATGCGTGGAACATTCTGGACCAACTTGGCCATGACGGATGGAAGTTTGGCGCGTCGATCATCGATGCGACCCTCGGACTGGGTGGTCCGGGAACCTCCCACATGAACCTCGAACAAGTCGTGTGGCATCAAGGCGAACTGGGGCGTCGCGGACTCCTCTCAACAAAGGCCGACCGGTTCGCTCACCATTTCAGCCACAACGCCACGCCGCCCCACCAAGAGTTGACCGCGCACCTCGCGCAATTTGGTGTCATACCTAGCCATGATGGTCTCGTGACGCATGTCGGGGCGTGAAAGACGGGTTGCCGTTTGCCCCAGCTTGCATTCGCCCTACGCCGGCTCCGAAGAGATTTTGAGGTCCACATCCACGTCAATCGGCCCATGGGGTGGCATGACACCGAAGCAGGCCATCGCCGACGGATCCGTCGGATCACCGCACCAACACCCGGCGACCATTGATCGTGCGCTGGGGACGGCACGGCAATGACAGGCCTGCGAGTTGTCGCGACGCCCGCGCTGCGCGAGCGCCTGCGCATCGGGATGGGCACCCAGTCGCTTGGGCAGGTCCGGTTGCCGAACCCGCTTGGCTATGTCGCCTGTTTTGCCCGGAGCGAACCACCTCGGGGTGGTCGCATGGGTTCGCTCGCGATCATGGCCCTGATCAGTCCGGGCGGATCAGCCGGCGCGATCGCCGCTGCTGCTTTCGGTCGCGGCGCGATGGCCGGGATGATGGACCCGCCGATCGTCTTCGTGGGGAACGATCAGTGGCACATCACTCGCCACCATGACGGCGTGGTGCTGCGCGATGAGCGCGCCCGGGCGCTGGCGGTGACCCACGCCACGATCATGAATCATGTGGTCATTGGCTGCGGCGCATGGCCCGTAGCGGTTCCTCTCACCGGAACGCGTGTGACGCCAATGGATTGGCGATTCGCCGAGGAGCTTGACGCGGCCCTGACCGCATTTGGCGATGCCGTCGCCGCCGTTGCCGAGACCCTGTACGCACGGGCCGGACTAGTACCCCCGGACACCGAGGTCTCACTGACAGCAACCGGGATCGGAACCGACGGCCCCACCGGCGCAGTCCGTGCCATCGGGCGTGCGGCCCGTTCGATCTTCGGGGGGTTCCCCGCATTCCAAGGTGGACGCCTTAGTGGCACACCACAACCTCCGGGCGCCGTCGACCTCGCTCGCCTCGCACCATTTCGAGCTTCGACCGAGGATGCTTCGGACCCGTTCAGTGCCGTCGGCGGATTACCAGGCGTCAAGCGCGAACTGCGCGGGGTCCTCGTGGCCGTGCGCGACCCGGATGCCTATCGCCGATGGGGCGTCCGCCCTCCGCGGGGAGTGCTTTTGCACGGACCACCCGGAACTGGAAAGACACTCCTGGCCCGGTGCCTGGCAACCGGTGCCGGTGCAAGATTCGTGCACGTGCGGAGTACTGATGTCACGTCAAAGTGGTACGGCGAGGCGGAACGTCGGCTCCAGGCGGTCTTTGATGACGCCCGTACCCACGTCCCGACAGTCCTGTTCTTTGATGAGCTCGACGCGGTTGCACCGGTCCGAGATGATTCCCATGAGGCGACGCACCGGATCGTAAGCACCTTGCTGGTCAACCTCGATGGGCTTGAGGACGTGCATGGCGTGATCGTGGTTGGTGCAACAAATCGGGTCGATGCGATCGATCCCGCCCTGACCCGTCCCGGACGGTTCGACCGTCTCGTTGCCGTGCCCCTGCCGGACCGCGAGGGCCGGGCACAGGTCTTGCGGATCCATCTGGAAGACGCATCGCGCGCTGCTGGGAGGGCCGTCTTCGGCTTGCCGGATCAGACCGCGTGGGACCTAGTGCTTGACCGCACCGAGGGGATGAGCGGGGCATCGCTTTCCGAAGTGGTCAGGCGCGCCCTGGAGGTACGGGTCCTTGCGGGGGACCGTGACGGCCAAATCGGGGTTGCTGACCTCCTGGTCGAATGTGACGGGGTCGGTTAGGGCGCCGACCGAACAGGAAAACCGGTGAACAATCGCGCCACCTGTGCCCCGCACCCGCAAAACGCGATAGACCTGGGCACTCCCCGGCATGGATACCTCTGTGACCCAAGATGAGAAGTCCCTCCTGGGAGCGCCGGAGAGACCTGCCTGATCTCCAGCGCGAGAAGGCCCCCACCCCCAACCAGTCCCCCGCACCGGCGGGAGAGTGGGGTTTCCACGCCTCTGCGCGTGGCGGCGCGTGCGACGGCAGATGGGAGACCGCTGCGGTCCGTGATGGCGGGACCCTCCTGGGATCGCCGGCGCCCTCGCCGGCAGGGGGCGGGGGGGGCCAGCGGTTGGATGGGAGGGCGGTCGTTCCCTCTGAATAGAGATTGCTGGTATGGCCAGAGGGGCCGGTGAGGGGCAATCGGATCATCGGCGGCTACCATGACGGTGGCCGGACGTGCGGCGAAGGGGACTGTAATGCAGCATGTGGTGATCCGCAACGCGACATTGTGGGATGGGACCGGGTCACCTGCCCGGCCGGGACACACGATCCACCTGCGCGGTGACACCGTCGCCTGGACAGGTCCGGAGGCGTCCCCACACGCGTCGTCGCTGCCACGTGGCGCCGGTACGACGACGATCGATGCAGCCGGCCGCTGGCTCATGCCTGGCTTGATTGACCTGCATGTCCATCTTACCTTCGACCCGCGGGACCCCGACTTCCTGCGCGTCGCGACACTGACCCCGGTCGCCGAAGCCGCGTTCCGGGGTGCCCATCACGCGAGGCTCATGCTCGAGGCCGGGTTCACGGGCGTCCGTGACATGGGTGCGTTTGGCGACGCGAACGTGGCAGTTCGCCGTGCCATCGACGCCGGATGGACGACCGGACCCCGCCTCGCGACCGCTGGAGTCTTCGTGACAGTCCGGGGCGGACATGCGGACCTGGCCTTGAAGCAGGATGTCGCCGTGGCGCAGGGCATCGCCGTCTCTGGCACCGACGCGGTCCGGGAGGCGGTCCGGTCTCGCGCCCACCGTGGTGCCGACTGGATAAAGGTCCTGGCAACCGCAGGAGTGATGACTGGTGGGGGCGCACCCGTGGGGGCGTGCCTGTGGGAGGACGATGAACTGGCGGTCGCGGTGTCGACAGCCACCCGGCTTGGTCGGAAGGTCGCAGCGCACGCCCACGGTGCAGACGGCATCCGGGCAGCCGCCGAAGCTGGCGTCGCGACCATCGAGCACGTGACGATGGCCGACACTGTGGCCGTCGAGGCAATGTCCCGCAACCACACCGTCCTTGTGCCAACCTTCTCGGCCGCGCAATCGGTCGTCCGTGAGGCTCGCGCGGGCAGGCTCTCCCCGTCAAGCACCGCGTTCGCCCTCGAGATGGGACCGCGCCATGTGGCGTCGTTCCGGATGGCACGGGAAGCCGGTGTCCGGGTCGGGTTCGGCACCGATATCGGGGTACCAGGAACCGTATTTGGGTCTAATGGCGGCGAATTCGCGCTCATGGTCGACGCCGGTATGACTCCTGAGGAAACCCTGCTTTCGGCAACCCGTGACGCCGCCGGGATCCTGGGGTGGCCCCGTGCCGGCTCGCTCGTGCCCGGCCAGTGGGCCGACGCCATCCTTGTCGACGGCGACCCCCTCGCCGATGTCTCGTGCCTC
>CAMDTO010000055.1 GCA_945907765.1 Thermoflexus hugenholtzii JAD2
GAGGGCTTCACCCAAGCTTCAATCGCCCATTGATCGCGCCCGGTCAAGGCGACCGGCTTTCCAGTGCCCGCTCCTCCGACCAACAGGTCGTCAGTCTGTCCGTCAAAAGAGAGTGCATACCCCGCGTAGGATGCCGTCGGCGGAGTTGCACTTGGTGCGGCTGTCAAGGTGGCAATCGCGGTGGCCGCTGAAGTTGCTGTCGAAGACGCAGTTGCCGTTGATGTCGCCGACGCCGTTGTTGAGACCGTCGCGCGTGGCGTCGCCGTAACAGGGATCGCCATTGGGGTAGATAGGGGCGTACCTGCAGCATTTGAAACTGCTCCGACGGCCCTCCATTCCAAGACGACGCCCGCTAGTTGCGCTGGATCTGATGTGACCTGTTCACCGCCCAGAATGACCTCATCTTTAAGGTTCGGCAGAGATGCCCGAAGACGTACGGATGCACTCGTTCCAGGCTCAAGCCTCGGGTTAAGCGGAATGGGCACCGATGTGGTGGTGGGGAAACCAGGCGAAGTGACACCGCGAGGAACAATGGGCCCGACATACATGCGTTCCGTCATCGGGGTTGCCGCTTCACCTACGTTGGTACACGCGAACTTCTGACCGTCAACTGGCGGGGTCGGGACGCCGGCAGCCGGGGTTGTCACGATCCACTGACCACCAATGCAGCGGTCAACAGACAGCTGGAGCCCATTGATCGGGTCGGCTGTTAGCTTGGATCCAGTATTCGGAATGACTGCAAGGCTTAGGCTTGTGTCGAGTGTCCCGCCGTTTTCAAGGGTGAAAATCCGTTCGACGCCCTCGCCAGGCAACAGCGCCGGGAAATCCATCCCGCGGGAGGTGGATGAATCGGCGAGAAGCTTCACGGTGCCGGACTGGATGGACCCCGCCGGATTAATCTGCACCGCGACAAAGTCAGCAAGCGTTCCGGCGATGTCAGAGTTCACACCTATCAGCCAAAGGGCAACCAACGCGGTAGCGGCCCGGGCAAAGATTCCAATTTGTGACTCCGAACCAGCACGGTGCGCTCGTTTTCCGGTCGCGACAATCAATCCAGAGACACTAGACACGGATCCGACCGGCACCAACTCGCCACCTGGAGCTTCCGTCACCCTGATGGCCATGCCTGCGGTCCCAGCGTCACACGTCCTCGGGGCCTCAGTCTGACAATCCTTCGCAGATGTGACGCTCCGATCAGCAGGTAGATCAATCCCGAGTGCTCTTTGAGGCACATTGGTCGGGTCCGTCGTCACCCTTTCGCCCAACCACGCAACACGCCTGCGGCGCGCAGCTTTCGCGGCGCGTGGCAGAACCAGACACGCCAACACCCCGAATGTGACGACATACACCATTCCGGGAACATCGATCTCGGGATTGCGAAGGAACTTCCCAACCCGGTTCAGTAGCAGTTGGTGCCGCTTTAGTCTCATCTCGCTATTTGAAACAAATGGTTATCGTTGGCACGGGAAGTGAACGACGGACCATGGCTGAGTAGCCTTCCCAAACAGGACGTCCCACTCTCCCAATAAGGATTGGAACCGGTTTCCCACCCATGAATAAATCTGAGGCTAAAAAGGGGTGTGAACGGCAAGGCCAGAGAAACGACCCAATCTTCACGATACCCTTTATCACGGTATTTTTCGGTGAATTTTGCACGCATCCAGAGAGGCGGCGGTCATGAGAACCAACTCCGCACGCAATTCGCCCACCAAATCCGATGCAGCGGCAATCGCGGCCCTTCGGGTCAACGAACTCAAGAACCTTCTCGGCAACCGCGCTGCCCTCATCTCAACGAACGTTTGGGATGACGTGACACGCCAGGTTGTCGGCGTTGTCAGGGCCGACGCGCTGATTGTCTCGCAATTCCCTTCCGCGTCTCCGATAGGTATCTCAGCCCCGGTAACGGAAACCAAAGATCAGACGGTTTTATCGGGTCCGGTAACAGGTGACCAAGATGACTGACGGTGCGCCACAGGAGGTGTCAGCCGATAGCGGATCGGACCAAGTCCTTTGTTCCATGTCAGTCGCACAGCTCAGGCACGCATACGTGACGGGCGGCCTATCACCGGTCGATGTGACCCGCGCGCACCTGAACAGGATTACACGTGCTGACCAAGCATACACAACATTTATCACCGTCGATGCTGATGGAGCGATGGCCTCGGCACGGCAATCAGAAACCAGGATCCGTACCGGCCAGGAGGTTGGTGCTCTGGAGGGCATCCCGCTATCGGTGAAAGACCTGATCAACGTGGAGGGACTGCCGATGACGGCAGGGTCTCGGCGACCCGCGTCCGTGAGCGCAGCCGACGCCGAGGCCGTTGCCAGCTGGAGACGGGCTGGAGCCGTGATACTCGGCACAAACACCCTCCACGAGTATGCGTTTGGGGGTACGAGTGTCAACGAACACACCGGAACGCCGAGGAATCCCTGGGATGCGTCCCGGATTTGCGGCGGCTCAAGTGGCGGATCCGCTGCGGCGGTGGCGGCTGGCTTTGCTGTAGGTGCAATGGGTACCGAAACCGGCAACTCAATCCGGCGCCCGGCTGCATTTTGCGGAATTGTTGGCTTCAAACCCACATTCGGGAGGGTCTCCCGAGCTGGCGTTGTGCCCCTTGCGTCATCCCTTGACCATGTCGGCGTCCTTGCGAGGTCGGTTCAGGACGCGGCAATCCTGATGGACACCATATCCACATTTTCGGGGCACGATCTAGGGTCGCGCCAGCCGCGTCTCCCCGGAGTGCGGGTAGACGCGGGCGGGTCGTCGGGACTGACGCTTGGCGTTCCTTCCTCGATGCTTGTTGGAATGGACCCACTCATTGAACGCGCCTTCAATCGAGCCGTGAAGCACCTTGAATTGGCTGGCATTTCTGTTCGTAGCGTCGATTTGCCAATCGCCTCAGTTTGGACTGCGGTGGTCAGTTCCGTCACCATGCACGCCGAAGGTGCAGTTGCTCACGAGCACCTGGTCACCGGCGACCCAGAGGAATACGGGAACGATGTCCTCGCTCGTCTCCTCAGCGGTCTTGCGATCTCCAAGAGCGAGTACGCGCGCGCGCAAACCGTGCGCGAGCTCATTCGGCACGAGGTTCTGAGCGCCATGTCAGGACCCGACGGCGTCGATGGATTCATCGCGCCTGCGGTTCCCGATGTGGCGCCGTTGATCCAACCCGGTGCATTTGTTCCGGGGGACGCGCCATGGCATGTCGGCCACTCCGCCTTTCACCTGCAGCGCCTGCCAAGTTTGCTCGGTCTCCCAGCGGGGTCGGCACCAATCGGTTGGTCGCCGTCGGGTTTACCTTTACCAGTTCAGGTGTTCGGTCGGCCATGGGAAGACAGCAAGGTCCTGTGGATGCTCGGGACAGCCATGGATGTCATCCCGACGGCGGAAAGGCGGACCATTGCTTGCGTCTGAACGGAGATATGGCGTGCGATTGCGTCGCACATTCAGCCGTGTCCCTCTGAATGGAGACACGACCGGAGACGTGGTCGCCTTCGACCGCGGCGCAAACCCGGGATTGGCTTTGTCGCTCATTGAGCGGAACGCAAGACGTCTCACGCCAGAGACAGTGACCGATGGACAAGATCGTGGCCACTGACGTGCCGTCCGACGGGACCAGCGCCGGATGGCGTCTACGGCCGCTCGGGGTGCGGCTGGTCAGTCCCAAGTGGCGATGGTTCACGGTAACGGTACTGGTCGCGTGCTCCATCACACTTCGATTGACCATTTGGCAGTTCGACCGGCTTGCGCAACGCATGTCCGCCGACGCGGTCCAGTCGGTTGCGTATCGTGAGCCACCCATCGCACTCGATACCGCGTCTGTCGTCAAGTCAATCACTGCCCTCGACAGTACCGGGCTCTCGTCGATGACCTATCGGCGCGTCCTGGCGAGGGGAACGTATGACCACTCGAACGACGAAGCACTGACAACCCAGGTCCTTGACGGCCAAGTTGGGGTTCACCTGCTTACACCATTGAAGTTGAGCGGACAAGATGCAGCTATCCTGGTGGATCGAGGGTGGCTCCCGATAGACTTTGACCGGTCGGTTCGGTGGCAACCGTTCCAGACTTCGGGTGAAGTCTCAGTTGAGGGACGGCTACGGACAGGGTTCCGGCGCATCCCGGGAACGACTGGGTTGGTACTTTCAGGGGAGCCACTCAGCCCGGACTTGGATCTAGACAGGATCTCGATGAGGTTGCCCTATCCGTTGCTGCGACTCGTCTTGACGGAAGCTTCAGAGGCGCCGGGACAGGTCGGTTCTGAAAACCAGCTTCCCATGCGACGCGACCTTCAGGAGCCAAGCACGGACATCCCGCACCTCTTTTACGCATTCCAGTGGATCGGCATCACCCTCATCGCAGGCGGTGGGTACATTTCATTGGTCGCCCAGGACTTTTCAGCCGCGAACCGACAGGTCGGTCCACGCGCGTTCCGTGCCCGGGCCACTGCCCGATAGTCCTACTTGCGGTCAACCGCCGGATTTGCCCCGACACCTCGGAGTGCCCGGTTTGCCTGACCAGCGGCCATCTCGGCGAATGCCACTACTGCGATTCCCCATACAAAATGGACCACCATCACCGACCAGTAGGCTTCGACGGGGATCACGGCCATCATCTTGAAACCGACCCAATTGACGAGGCCGAGGATCAGTGCGACAAGAGGGGCGAAGCGGGCCAGCGTGCGTACGGTAGTCTGGGGAATCCCGGAGCGTATTCCGAATGCCAAGTAAGCCAGGACGGGAACGATAAACGCGAGCGTCCGGTGCACGTGGAGCAATCCAGGCACATCGTTCGCAACACCGGGCGACTGCGCTATCCCTATGGCTAGTTGAAGGTACAGTGCGATTCGCGTTCCTAACACCAAACTCATCGCGGATCTCCCGCCGCCACGCCGTGCCGATCAGCGGCGCGCGACATCACACCAGCCTGCCATGCCGAGGGTGCCACTAGTTCCAGCAAGGTTATTCCTCCACTTGACGAGGCTCCAGGTAAGCCCATGACATGGAGAGGTCTCGCCAGTCAGAAACGGCAAATACTCGCTCCTGATCAGTCAGACCCGGAATATGTGCCACTGGTTCAATCCGCCAATCACGGGGGATAGCGCCAATCCTGTGAACCTTGTGGGTGGCGAGAAATCTTGCAAGCAGGCGTTCCGCAAGCCTCGGCACCCAGACATCATGAAGTTCGACAATGATGGCCGTCTTGTCCAGACCCGGAAGGATGGCCGGGTCCAGCAGGTGTAACTCGTATCCCTCACAATCACAAAAGATGAGCGATCCGGAGCCAATCAGCGGTGTGAGCACCTCGGGAGTGCATGCTCCTTCGACGACTACCCGGTCACCCACCCCGTTCACGCTGGCGAGCTCCACGCAAGAAGCCCTTGCCGACGCTTCGATGTCGAATGCGAACACGGTCGCCCCTGGAACACGTCGCGCAAACCCCACCGCGTAGTAGCCCCCGGAACACCCAACATTCACAATTCGAGTCGGGCGCATCGCAATCGCGTGCTCGATCGTAGAGTGCAATTCTTTCTCGTAGCAACCCACAAGGGTCGCAACCCATGCAAAGTCGTGTCCGGACGACAACGTGATGCCGGCAAATGGCCCTGACATCACCCGGTGTCCGCTTGCGTTCGCGATGGTCTGGCCAACGGCACTGATCGAATTGCGCAGGGCGTCATTCCTAGAAATGGTGGCTCTTAGAGAGCTGAGCACATGGGAACGAGCCGGCGCACTCTCAGGATTGATGGAGTTGGCGCACTCGAGCCACTTGACGGCGTCCGGATACCCACCACACCTCTGATGCAACTCGGCTAGTTGGAGTGGAACGGAAATATCACCAGGCGCACAGTGGTGTGCCTGCGCAAGAAGGTCAAATGCGTCCCCCGACCGCCCATTCGCAAACAATTTCTTGGAAAGTTCTATGGCCGGTGCGATTGCACCTGGCGACCTCATCCGAAGCGCTTCGGACAAAACCGAGCGTGCGGCGTCCGGGCGGTCAGCATTGAGGTGGGCCCACCCAAGGACTTCGAGCGCGATTGACAGATAGTCTCCGTTGGCACCAGCCTGGATAACGCCCGCCGCAAAGCGCACCGAATCATCCCAACGTTCCGACTTCAGGGCGTCGCTCGCCAACGAGAGCAGCATCTTGAAATTGGCTTCAGGATCGCTCACCTCGGATCACCAATCCTCACTTGACCGCCCGACGGAGACGCACTGTAACAACTGGAACGAGCCGCGATTGGGAGAGAAACCCAATCCGGCTCGCATCAGTGTGGCACGGGCGGAGGGATTCGAACCCCCAACCAATGGTTTTGGAGACCACTACTCTACCGTTGAGCTACGCCCGTCTACGAAGCCCTGCTGGACGTTCCCTGATGCGCAGGCATCTGACCGTCCGAGATGAACTACCGTACCAGACAATGCTGAACGTGTTCACCAGTGCCGAACCCGTCAAGAAATGGTGCCGGTGGAGGGACTCGAACCCACACGCCTTGCGGCGAACGATTTTGAGTCGTTTGCGTCTGCCAGTTCCGCCACACCGGCCCGGAACGGCGACAGTGTAGCACTCGGGTTCGAATGAAGCCGTGGTCACCGCTCAGCGGTGCCATCGACCCACCGCACCACGCGGGAGTACGCACAACTGACCGCGCCTCAGGTACAATCGCCATCGACCGACGTCATGTCGGCCGGGGGTTCGTGGCGCGTTCGTCTAGCGGCCTAGGACACCTCCCTCTCAAGGAGGAGACCACGGGTTCGAATCCCGTACGCGCTACCAAATGGCAGCCTGCAGTCGTCAGGCTTCGCCAGTCGCCACCGGTAAGGCGTCATCTGCCGACCAATCGCTCCAAGACCCGACGTAAAGACGAGGTTCTGGAAATCCAGCGAGGTCCAACGCAAGTGCGTTGTGGCATGCGGTCACCCCGCTCCCGCAATAGACAATCACATCCTTTAAATTATCAACTCCAAGAGTTTCAAAGTGCCGGCGCAAGTCATCCGCAGGCTTGAACCTTGAAATGCCATCGAGGTCGGATCGAACCAGGTTCTCCGAGAACGGCATGTTTCGTGCCCCGGGGATGTGGCCCGCCCGTACGTCGATTGGCTCAACCCGTCCCTCGAACCGTTCTCGTGCCCGTGCGTCAATGACCACGGACCCCGTGCTTGTTCGGGCATGGTCCACGTCACTCCTCGTTGCAACCCGGTCGAGCCGGACGTGCGGGGTGAAGGTGTGCTCAGTGATCAACGGGAGGTCAGCCGTCACCGGGTATCCGGTTGCACGCCACGCGCTCAGACCACCGTCAAGCACACTCACACGACGATGCCCTACCTGCCGGAGCATCCACCAGAGCCTCGCCGCCGTTGATCCCGCGGCATCGTCGTAGGCGATGACATGAGAATCATTGCCAATGCCTAACGCTCCAAGGGATCTGGCAAAGGCATCCACAGGTGGGAGCGGGTGTCGTCCTCGCCCTTGTCCCCCATGTACTGCGAGGTCGCGCTCCAGGTCGATGAAGACGGCTCCAGAGATGTGGTCGGTTTCATATTCGGCTCGACCACTCCTGCCTGTTGTCGGGAGGTACCAGCGAACGTCCGCCACGACGATGTCCGTGTCGTTCTGGTGCGTTGCAAGCCATCCCACGGAGACGACTGACCGACTGCCCTCGCTCATCTCTTGTCCTCCACTTGACCAGGGATGTTCCCTACCTGACGCGTTGCCGTGGCACCGCCTATCCCGTGGAATCGCAACGTGTCAGGCCCGTTCCAGATACTGGAAAGGGCCTGACCGATACACTCTTAGGGTCATCTGGCACCCCGCCCCCGTAGCTCAGTGGATAGAGCAGAGGTTTCCTAAACCTTGTGCGGGTGTTCAATTCACCCCGGGGGTACCACGCAGATCACGGGTGGGATACATCACGCGGAAGTGATGCCAGATTGAGCACTTACCCCGGCACATCCGGATACAACGCATCGTAGGAGACGTTTCCATCGTACGGAGGCGTGAAAAGCACCGGACGTAAGGACCAGCGTGGTCGAATGACTTCCTCGAAGGATGTCCTCGGTCACGCTTCCCCGAAACATGCGGGAAAGCCCCGTCCTGCCATGGGAGGTGACTATCGTCACTTAGGGCGCATGTTCGGACTGCGCTTCAAGCAAGCCACGCGACGCGCCCCCGCTCAATACTTCTCCTCGAACATCAATGTCCGGGTGTTCCTTGTGGGTCAGTTGCACAAGCCTCTCAATGTAGGCACCGGCGAAGTCGCGCTCGCGCGGTTAGTCCCCAACCGCTAACCCGAACATGTCAGGCGGCGGATCAAGGGGCGCAACGCGGACCAAGATGAGGGGCGACTTCCTCACCTTGGCCAGAAACACACCGATTGGAAGGGCACGCGCCGACAAGGCACTTCCGTCCAGTGCGACGATGATGGGCTGCGCGGTAGACGGACCACGAACGGTTGTGGTTTCCAATCTCGGCTCAGTGATTGCAGACATTTTCCAAATCCTTTGATCGCGGTACCTTGCCACACATTCAAATAATTGTGCAGAGTTTTCGGTCTGGTCGCGGCCAGAACCTTCGTTTCAAATGTCACATGACAAGCGGGTTAAACGACCTTGATTACCGCGATCATGCCACCAGGGTCAACTCCCTGGTTCGTGACATGGGAGAGGATATGGCAGTGGAATACCCAAACTCCCGGATTGTCCGCAACGAACTCGATGTCGTAGCGTTCACCCGGAGAGATGTTCAAGGTGTCCTTGAGGTAAATTGCACCCTCTGGCAACGGGCGACCGTCAGTCCCGATGACCTTGAAATGGTACCCGTGCAAGTGCATCGGATGGGCAGCCTGTCCAGCATTGATGAGCCGAATGCGCACCCGTTCTCCGATCTTCGCCTCCATGAGGTCAGTCGCGGGGAAACTATGACCATTCATCACGAAGTAGCCACCAAACTCGCCCAATACCTGCAAGTAGTCCCGGTCAAATTTTGCATCGCGCACTGCCTCGGCTGAACCCGGCACGGGTTCGATGATGAGCGCCCCCACCAGTCCCTTCGGCTCCTGAACTGCCGAGTTCTGGTGAGTGTGATAGATGTACGTTCCAGCTGGAGTTGCCTTGAACTCGTAGGTGAATGATCCGCCTACAGGGATGGCTGGTTGTGTGACGTCGGGCACCCCGTCCATCGAATTCGGGAGTTCCGGGCCGTGGAAGTGGATCACGGTCGAATCCGGCAATTCGTTCTTGATCGTGACGCGTACGCGGTCACCCTCGGTGACCCGGATGACGGGACCCGGGACTTGACCGTTGTAAGCCCACGCCTCCGAAAACACTCCAGGGATTATTTCCCACTGGACTACAGAGGCGGTCAAGTTGAACACCTTCACGCTGCCGTCGATGATGGGTTCGATCGGTTGGTTGCCCCGTACGGGAGGGACGGCAGAGGAGGCGTGGGACACCATCGTCGGAGTTGGGGGTGACGGTGCCGCACTTGACGACGATTGAACCCTTGCCTCCGGTCCCGTGGCAGAACCGACAATCAACTTGCCTTCCATGCCCGCCTAGCGGTGTCCCGGGAGCGAGCAGTAAAAGGCATAGGTGCCTGGCTTTGCAAACATCACGGCACCCGCCGAACGCTGCCCAGGACGCGGCGCAATCGCTACCTTCGGGCTGTCAATGGTGAAGTCGTGTTCAATCGCACCGCTGTTCGTGACAACGAAGTTGACCGGACCGGGACCAGCCACATTCAGCGTCTTGCGGTCAAATGAGATGTCACGCGCGGCGACCGTCAGGGTCGGTGGTTCGGCACTCCCCGCCGAAAGAGTCACCGACCCGCCGGGACCCATCGCAATCTGAAATGGCGGCCGGCCCGCCGTCGAACGTGCAAGTGTCCACCCGAGGCCGATCGCAGCAAGGATCCCGAAACCGGCGAATACGCCGGCGACACTCGCGGTGATGGTGGGCGGATTGCTCCCTGAGTTTCTGTCTGGTGGTCCTGGTGACATGGCACACGTTCCGTTCTGTGACCCCACTCCGGGTTCGGCTGCGGATGCCTGTTGCCAACGAGGACTTCGCTGTCGGAAGGCATGCACACTGCGCCTTTGAGGTCACCAACCCGAGTGTGTCTGCGGGAGGTCGGAGTGCCATCGGGGATTCCACTGATCGCGTCTCTGCCAACTACGGAATATCGCAACTAACAGGTGCCATCACGAGACCGCGGAAATCGTAATCGTGACTTTTTGCCACATCTACTTATTCCAGAATGAACGATTGCTACGTCCACTGTCTGGTGATCTTTGCACGCAAACAGCTCTGGTACGTCACAGTCAACGCTGCTGAAGAACACGATTATCGGAAATCAACCTGACAAGCAATCGCCGAAGGCCTGAAGCGAAACCAGGATTGCAACGGAAAGATCAGGGAACTCCCCTACCATTCGGGGTGTCCTACCGATGATACTACGCAGAACCTCCTGTGCATAACACGAATCTGGTCTGCGTTTCGGCCAACGTCGACCATCGCCACGGCCTCCGGAATGCCCCCACGCTCAACGGATCACTGACGGCTTTCCCGTGCTGCCTCAACGCATGTATAACATATTTGGATTACTAGACTTACTGTACAATAACAAACATATATTGTTACTTATCACGTACTTGTATGATATTTTTTCTCATACGTTTCCGGAGATTTGAGTTTTTTCTGGGACTACCATTTCATGTTATCTGGAAATGTACTTGCTCAGTGACGTTTCTAGTTTGGATTCATGCGGTACATATCGTTCCATCGGGCACCGTGAAACGTTTCGGTCAATGTTCAGGAAAAGCGGAATTCACTGAACCAGGGTGCAGGCATGACATCGGAGCATGAAAAGGTCCTCGGAGACCTCCTATCCAAGGGGCTCGGTCATGCCCAAAAAGGACTCGGGGGTGATCGCGTTCCTGCCTCCCCTCAAAGTTCAGGGGGGCGTCACACCCAGGCCTCGGACGTGATCCTGCGACGCCTGTACGCCGCCACAACTGCCATTTCCGCTTTCATCGACGACGAACCCCGGCTTCTTCAAAGCGTTGCGGAAGAGTTCGCCACACTGGTGTCGGCGAAGTACGCGGCGCTTGGGATCCTGGGTGACGATGGCACTCTCAAGAATTTTGTCACCTTCGGATTGACCGCGGACGAGGAAACTCTCCTGAGGCCGAACCCGCCAACTGGCAAGGGAATCCTGGGAGCGTTGCTTCCGGAAGGTCGGGCACTACGGATTGACGACGTCATGGCCGACGATCAACGCAGAGGGTACCCGCCAGGGCATCCACCCATGCATACCTTTCTTGGTGTCCCTCTCATTGCTTCATCGCGAGTATTGGGGCGCCTCTATGCCACCGAACGGGAAGGTGGGACTTTCACCGAGAGCGATGAAACCCTCGCCATGGGCTTCGCCGCTGCCGCCGCTGTAGCAATTGAAAGTGCACGACGTACCGCACGGCTTCTCGCATCGGAGCGACTTCGAGCGACTGGCGAACTCGCCATCGGCATCAGCCACGACTTCAATAATCTGCTTGCGACTATTCTCGGCCGAGTTGAGGTCGTCCTGGGTCAAGTCCGGGACGCGACACACCGCGAGAGCTTGGAAGCGATCCGGCGTGCCGCCCGTGACGGAGCGGTAATTGCAGGCCGGATGCGTGAGTACGGGCGAGCCGTGGACACTGATGACATTCGTCCAGTGGACTTGGGTTTGCTAGCTAGTGAAGCGATTGAATTCACACGCCCACGTTGGCAAATCGAAGAGATACTTTCAGCAGAGACACCAGCTCACCCAAAACACGAAATCGTGGTCCGCAAGCGCTTTGAACCCGTGCCGGAGGTTGATGGCGATCCCTTCTCGATCAGGGAAGCTTTGGTGAACCTGATTTTCAACGCGGTCGACGCAATGCCTGACGGTGGAACCATAACCATCGGTGTGCAACCAATTGATCAATCGTCAATTCAACTTTTTGTCTCCGACACGGGAACCGGCATCCCCATAGAAGCCCAACCACACGTGTTCGACCCGTTTTTCACGACCAAGGGTGCGCGAGGAAGCGGATTGGGCCTCGCAATGGTGCGCAAAGTGATGGACGGTCATAACGGACACGTTGAGTTTGAAACATAGATAAACACTGGAACGACGTTTTGATTGTATTTTCCAACCATTCCATTCATGCAACAAACCACCCGGCAGTCGGCACGTTCCGGCCTCGCGGGAGCGGTCCCCGCCAAGGCGCTGTCTGAAGCCCGGTTGATCACACCCGCGACGATTTTCCTTATCGATGATCAGGAAGATGTTCTCGAGACAATCACTATTCTTCTTCGGCGCGACGGCCACGACGTGCACCCGTTTAGCGATCCGAGACTGGCGATATCGTCATTGAATCTCCGTCGACCTGACTTGGTCATCACGGACCTTTCAATGCCACATCTCAACGGATGGGAAGTCGCCAGGCTCGCGCGCGAAAGCTGGGAGGGCCTGCCAGTGGTCCTTTTGACCGGGCTTGGAAGGACCATCACCGCTTCCCAGTTGCAGGAAAACGGTGTCGAGTCCGTGATAACCAAGCCTCCCGAGCTTGATGCACTTCGGGCGACAATTGAACGGACCCTCCAACCTCGAAATCGGACACCCCTGACCATTGTCGTCGTTGACGATGCGACCGCATTCGCAACCATATTGCAAATGTTGCTTCGCACGGACGGACACAACGTTGTGCTCGCCGGAACCGTGTCAGAGGCGATGACCACAATCAGGGCGTCGCATCGCCTCGGCTTGGTGATCCTCGACGCACACCTGCCGGACGGGAGTGCAAGCCAAGTCCTGTTCGAATCGCGTGCCCATATCGACCGGCCGACGGTCTGCGTTATCAGCGGAAGTTCAGTGCCTGAAGCCAGAAAACTTGTACCTGATGCAGACTTTTACATGACCAAGGTCGACGTTCCGGAAGGTCTTGGTGAACTGATCGCACTGGCATCGCGTCGGCTAGATGTGATTGCATAAAAAGGACCGATGAGAGTATGCCCCCGATCTCTGAGACGGCGTTTGAGGAGTTCCTTCGAAGGCTTCACCGGGATGCGATGCAACACTCCGCGTCGATTTCAATCCTGATCGCCGTCTGGGAAGCCGCACATCGGCGCGCCGACGCAAACGGCGAAGCTGAGGCAGCGGCGATGGTGCTTGACGAGGCACGGAAACTTGCGAAGGCTCTCGCGTCACTCGAGGCGGATGGTCAGAAGATGCTGCCCACTTCTCCATGCCCAATCGGTTGACACCGCGCGGTCTGGCCCTACTGACCGTTGGATTTTTCCGCATCGGCTGACGTGAGGTACCCCTCGCGAAGCGCGTACTTGACAAGTTCAGCCCTTGAACGAAGCCCAAGTTTGCTCATGATGCGGGCACGGTGGGTCTCAACCGTCTTGACCGTGACGAAGAGTTTTGACCCAATTTCAGTATTTGTGTGTCCGACAGCGATCAGACTGAGGACTTCGCGCTCGCGCTCGGTAAGTGCCTGAAGGGCGGCTTGAGCACGTGCGCCTGCGCGCCTCGCCCTTTGCACAAAGTCAGTGAGCAGACGTTGCTCCACCGCAGGCGAAACAAATGTATGTCCCCGCGCAACATCTCGGATCGCAGTCAGAATCACCTGCGGTTCGGCGCGTTTCAGGACATATCCTGCGCCACCCGCCTGGATAGTTTGAAACAGGTACGTTTCGCTGGAATGCATTGTCAGGACCAGCACAGAAACACCCGTGAATTCTCGAGTGATTCGCCTTAATGCTTCCAAGCCATTGAGGTTTGGCATGGCGATATCCATGACCATGACATCCACTCCACCAGCGCCGCCGAGGCTACGGAGGCCATCGAGGGCACCCCCCCGTCGGAAGCCTCGCCAACAACAACAAGGTCAGGCTCGTCTTCGATCAGCTTCCTGACCCCTGTCCGGAGGATTACGTGGTCGTCTGCGAGAAAAATGCGTACGGGTGACGCGCCATTCACTGGGTGGCTCCAGTCTCGTGATTGGGCATCGGGGGCCGGCCTGCGTCCCCCGGTCGAACCGGTGACACATCGATGAACTCAAGTCTTCGCAATGCACTGTACCCGGTGTCGTGGAAATCCCCGATGTTCCTGCCATTCGGCCACCGTACGCTCCTGTCAGGAAACGCGGGTCGGTGCGACGGTGAAACGCAGACTGGACCCACGATCACTCGACGGAGGCGGTCAACAGGACCGGATGTCCGGCTAGGGTGGTGAATAAAAGTGAGCATACAAAGATCATTCGCGGTTGCAGTTTCCACAACGCATACCGATGCCATGAATGAACGGATCTTGTGAACCGCCAGCGCACTCGCGAGACGTGCACAAGCTGACTTGGTGGTGATCGAATTGGCGATCAAGTTCGACGACGATGGCGTACTCCTTCCCACTTCAGGCATTGAACACAAGGTCGATGAAATCGCCCTAGCGTTTCCGGGAACCGTCCGATTCCGGTGCCTGCTTCTGGTTCCCGACACTCACTCCGGGGAGCGGAATAACGCCAATAATGATGCCGAAATTGCCATGGCGGTCCTCGCCTGCTCAGGTCGCAAGGGTGACTCCCTGATGGTCGTCCGCGCCCATCCCAGTGCACATCAATTGGGAGGGTTTACCGGCCAACTCGTAGCCTTTTCGGACATCCCGACCGTCGTGGTTCCGGCAAATAGTGTCGAACTCAGCGAAGACTCTTTCCACCTGGTAGTTGCAATTGACGAAAGCTCGAACGTCGGATGGATAACAAAACGTATCAGTGAAATTCACGTATGGATTGATATCGGACTTACTCTGTTACACGTGCTGCATCCCGGCGGTGGACGGACAAACCGCGTCTCCGTCCTAGCTCACGATCAGGCTGCGCACCAGATGCAGCGATGCGCGTCACGCCTGCATGACTTCGGCGTCGATGATGCAACAATCCATACGGCTGTCCGTACCGGACCCACTCCGAACGTCATTGTTGACCAGATCAACCATGAACATGCGACGCTCGGGGTATTGCCGGTCACATGTTCGGCCGGTCACCATCGCCGCCCGAACGGGGTTTCAAATGACGCCCTCATTGACAGCCCCGTGCCAATCCTGCGCTTCTATACCGAGGGCTCGCATGAACGAGAGGAACAAGCCACGCACAAGACCACGGTCGAAGTAGTCGGCAGGCAGCCGAAGCCTCGCGCGGTACCTACCCTTTCAGTTCGGCCCAGAAGCAGGCCACCCATGGCCGAAGCGCTCGAAAGCCAACGGTCAGACGCCACTCACTTCACGCGAGTGGCTGACCATCCAAACCAACCTTCGCTCCCTTGATGGTCAGTTCGGTGCCAGGCAGAAGACGGTCAGTTCCCGACTGAACCTCCTCCTTGAGCCGCCATTCATTTGGCTTGTAGACCTTTTCCCAATGGGACTCATCACCGAAGAACCGCTTGGCGACGGACCGGCATGTGTCGTTCACGCCGACCTTGTAGGTGAACGTCGGACCGCTGTCCTTCTTCCCTCCACCGAACAACCTGTCGAGCAAACCCATTTCATCCCCCTTGTCAGCACGCCGCGCGGCAGTGTCCACGTAATGTCAACCACAACCGCTTGGGAACCCCAATAGAGATCCTGACATCATCAATGGTCACGCGAATTGATGCCGAGTATACGACGCCCGATGGACGACAAGTCGCGAGTTTCGATCAATGCCGTTGCGCACCGTCGTTCGGTCGGGTTGAGGAAATGCACCCGGCCAGCCGACAGACACCAAGTCCTGCACGGGTCGTTCTGGTGCCACCGTTTCTCAAAGTAGCCGCTGGAGGTTGTCGCGAGAAGTACGCCAGGAAAGTGCCAGACATGGTCTCGGTACCGAGACGGCAAAGCAGATTCAAATCGGACGAAAACGTGGGTGGCAATCACATCGAGCCCGAGAGGCGCGGCTGCCTTGCCACGTGGACTGCAGGGTGTATCAGGCAACAAAAAAACCGCGCCGTGCAGCACGTTCACGGGCGGTCAATTGCCGGTCGCCTGCTTCCGGATCACCATCTGGCAATACAGCTTCCGTCATTCCGTCACGGTTCGGTGAAAGTGGTCCCGTCGATGCCGGATGCCTGAGCGGGTCCGTGTCGCCGTCGTTTTCAGCCACCGAAGCCAAGGCCCGCGAAATTGCTCTCAACCCGAAATGCTCCACAAGCGATGCAATCGCATGTGGGGCAGTCGACGGCACGACAAGCTCATCTTCGCCGACTGAGCGTGCTCGCCGACGCATCCGGGCCATTCGCTCGATTTCATGCAGAAACCAATTCCTGATTTCCAGTGGCTCAATGACATATCCACCGTTGGACGCGTCAACTCGTTCCACGTATGAAAGGTGGAGCTGTAGGCGTCCGAGGATAGGCAACGCACCCGGACGGCGCACTTTTGCACGTTGCGACCTCGGCTGCTTCGAGACGGGCTTCGGTACGCTGACGCAATGGGTAGTCGGCGGGATTGAGAACGGCCTTATGCCGACCGCACGGAACCGTACGGGGCCAATCGTGCCATCCGGCCGCAATTGGTCCGAAAGCGGTTCAAGCAGTGCATCCCACCGTGGCATTCACACCACCCCCAAACAGCGATCACGAATTCGCAAACGTCG
>CAMDTO010000056.1 GCA_945907765.1 Thermoflexus hugenholtzii JAD2
ACCGTCGCGACAGCAACGGCCTCGCCTCGGGACCGTTGCTGTCGCTCGTGGGTCTTCACCGTGGGTCTTCACCGTGGGTTGGAACGCCATCTGAACCCCCCCCCGACATCTCGCCACCCGAACGGGCAAGCTCACTCAAGCCAGAGCGAACGGCAATCCGGCTGAGGCAATGCCAGCGGGGAAATAAGTGCACGGCCACCTACCCGTGGCAAGGGGTGTCATGGAAATGGCACGGGGACCGCACCCAATTTGGTGTGCAGTCCCCGTTCAACTCAATCCGAACCCGGTGTCGCGGCTACCCAGTCACCCCGTGGTCACGAAGGACTTTCCAGACCTTCGAGCGGGTCATCGGAATGTCGATGTGCCGGACAGCAAGATGCCACAGTGCATCAACAACCGCAGTCACGATCGCGGGAGGTGCACCGACCCGTCGCAGACTCGCCAACACCCTTCGCACCGAATGGGTTCTGCGGTGACGGAGTGATCGTCTTGTCGGTCTCCCGGTTCGGGGTCTCGACCGCGGTCGGCACGAGGTGATCAATGAAACTTCCGCCGAGACAGTTGCCTGACTCGTCGTCGCTGATTTCCTTGTACAGCGATGGCGCGAGGCCCATTGACAGGCCACCATGTAGCTGCCCATCGACAATCATGGGATTGATGATGTTCCCGCAGTCATCGACAGCCACGAACCGGGGCACGTGCACCTGCCCGGTGCCGGCGTCGATATCGACGGCGCAGATGTAGCTGCCGAACGGGTAGGTCAGGTTTGGCGGATCGTAATAGTGCGTGGCCTCAAGTCCCGCTTCCATGCCTTGCGGGTGGTTCGTGTACGCCGCGAAGGCAATTTCCTGGATGGTCTTGAATGCCTCGGCGTTGCCCTTGACCGTGAACTTCCCAGGTTCCCGTTCAAGGTCTTCCTCGGCAACTTCCATCAAATTGGCCGCAATCCTTCGTGCCTTGTCACGGATCTTGCGCGCAGCCATGGCGGCAACGGCACCCGACGTTGGCGTCGACCGGCTTGCGTACGTGCCAAGCCCGAAGGGCGCGGTGTCGGTATCACCTTCCTCGACCTGGACGTGCGCCACCGGAATGCCGAGTTCCTGGGCAACGATCTGTGCGTCGGTCGTCTCGTGCACCTGGCCCTGCGACTTCGTGCCAAACCGGGCAATCGCCTTGCCGGTCGGGTGCACCCGGATCTCGGCCGAGTCGACCATCTTGATCCCGAGGATGTCGAAGTCCTTGGACGGACCGGGCCCAACAATTTCCGTGAAACTGCTGATGCCGATGCCCATGAATTCGCCACGGGCCCGCTTCTCTAGCTGTTCGCGACGCAGGTCGTCGTACCCGATGATGTCCATCGACGTCTGCAAGGCGGCGTGGTAGCCACCAGAGTCATATTCCCACCCAAGGACCGACTTGTATGGGAACTGGTCCTTCTCGCTGTCGGCTTTCAGCCTGGACCAACTTTGCCTCGCCGTTGATTGTGAAGTTCACCGTTCGCAGTGCCAGCAGTGGCTACCTCCCCGGGCACGGGATACCGCCCGGCTGATCGCGCGACCGGCCAGCACCCGGACCAGGTCGCGTTTGTACTCCGCTGAACCGCGCAGGTCGGACTTCGGGTCACTCTCGTGAGCCGCAAGTCTCGACGCGTCGGCGATTGCCAGATCCGTGATCAGGCGTCCAATCAGGGATGCCTCGGCACGTGTTGCACGCGCCGGAACACCCGTCACGTTCGTGAGCCCGATGCCTGCCGCGGTACGCGTGTCGTGTGCGTCAAGCGTCAGGTTTACTGCAACCGCAGCAATCGCGTAATCACCAACCTTGCGCTCAAACGTGATGTAGGCCCCTCCGGTACGGACACCCGGTGCCGTGATGCGGATCTCGGTCCGGATTTCATCGGGTTCAAGCGCCGAGGCGAAGAAAGACGGGAAAAACTCATCGATCGGGATGAGCCGGTCACCGTTCAGTCCATGCGCGACGATCGTGGCACCCAGGGCCAGCATCGTCGCGGGATGGTCGTTGGCCGGGTCCGCGTGGGCAAGGTTTCCACCAATGGTTGCCCGGTTCCGGACGAGCGGATCGGCAACGACCCTCGCGATCTCGAACAGGATTGGGGAGCCATGCTTGACCAGCGATGACCGTTCCAACGCGGACTCGCGCGTCATTGCGCCAATCCGGAGCTCACCGTGTTCCTCACGGATGTACGCCAGACCTGACACCCCGTTGACGTCGATGATGAACGCCGGTTGCGCCAACCGGAGCTTCATCGCCGGGATAAGGCTCATGCCACCGGAAAGTATCTTCGCGTCAGATCAGTGTTTGGCAAGCAAGCCACCCGTCTCATCGAGTGAGTGCGCCACCACGTACTCGAATGATGCTGGTATCACTCGGAACCCTCCCCTCCGGGTCGGTGCCCCGGGCCCGCCCGTCCGTCGTCGCGCACCCGCGCGCTCGGAGCACAATGCCGGTGCCTCGCCTGCGTGCGGTATGGAGACCTGGGTACCGTCCGGCCACCGGACGGTACCGCCCTCTGCGCCCTGCGCTAGCGTGTGTGCAGACCATCCGCACCCGTGCCAATACGCAAGTGCATGTGAACACCCCATCCTAAAACAAAGATCAGGACGAGTTGCGGTCGGCACCCGGACTGGCGTTCACGGGTATCGTACTGCGACTGGCGACACGCAACAAAGCTGGTGGCAACCGTCAAGCAAAGGGGTTTCACATGAGATTTGGAATGAGCGGTGCCTTCCTGCCCGCCTCAATGGACGACTTCACTCCTGAAATGGCGCGTCGGATCCGGGACCTCGGGTATTCCGGATGCTTCACCCGGTTTACCGACGATCCATTCACGACCGCACCCGCACGAGCCAACCGCGTCCGCGATCTCCTTGCCGAGCATGGTCTTCGTATGTACCAGGCCATTGGGTACCGCCCTCCGCTGATCCACCCTGACGAAACGGTCCGCGCCAATGCCGTGCGTACCCTTTCGGCGGCTGTCAGGCTCACCAGGGAACTGGGATGTCGAGGCACCCACACTGGTCCAGGATCGCTCAACCCTCGTGGCGCCTGGTTCCCTCACCCATACAACTGGACCACCCAAGCCAGGGACCAGTTGATCAAGAGCCTCCGGGAAGTTGCGCCCGTTGCCGAGGAGTGCGGGGTGTACATCGGCATGGAAGGGCACCTGCTTGTGACTCTCGACTGTGCCGAAACCATGGCCGAAGTCCTCGGGGCAGTCAACTCCCCGTTCGTTCGGTGCGATCTCGACCCAGTGAATTGGATCACTCGCGAAACCGTGTTCGATACAGGGCCCGCGATCGATCACATGGTCGACGTGCTTGGCTCATTCATCATCGGCGGGCATGCCAAGGACGTCATCATCGAGGACCGTCTGGTCCTGCATATCTCGGAATGCGCAGCCGGAACTGGCATTCTCGACTGGGATACGTTCCTGCCCCACATCGAGGCACTCGACCCGGATGCGCCTCTCGTCGTAGAACACTGCACGACAGAGGAACTCGGACCAATCAGCGAGTTCCTGCACGAGAAGGCCAAGGAACTCGGTATCACCGTCCGGAAGTAGGTTAGCGGAAGGTGTGCCCCGAGGTGTCGCTTGGCACACCTCCAAGTCCCATAGCAAGTGACACGAACCGGTCAACCGACCGGTTCGGGCCTCCCCGAAACCGCTGACCGGTACGCAGCTTCGGTCACTTGGGCGACCCGCAAACCGCAAACCGCCGGAGCCTGCGGTGCGGGCACCTCGCCATGGATGGCGGCGATGAAGTCCTCCAACGGTCTGATGTCGCGTGCCAACGCGGCGCGTGGAAAGACCAGGTCGCCACCCTTGACCTGGTAACTGAGGCCGTCCGCGCGACCGAGGCGCATCACGCCTTCGGTGCCGTAGAACGTCAGTTCCTCGCGCCACGGTTCCGCCGACAGGCTTGTCGCTGCAAAGGTCGCGCGCGCGCCGTTTGTGAACTTGATCGATGCCGCCGTGATCACATCCACGTCGGTCCCAAACTGATCGATCTCCGCGTAGACCCGTTCAGGTTCAAGCCCGGACACCCAAAGCATCATGTCCACAATGTGACTGCCGGTGTCAATGAAATGCCCGCCTCCGGAGAGTGCAGGGTCGGCACGCCACGAGGCGCCAGGCCGGAAGTTCTCAAGGCAGTCCTGCGCAATGAGCACGGTGATGAGACGAAGGTCTCCAAGGGTCCCTGAATGCACGAGGTGGCGCGCGAGCCGGAACTGCGATTGCCCGTGCCGCTGGTAGCCGATGGCCAAGGTCCGCGATTTCTTCTCGGCAAGGTCCATGACCCGACGCGCGTGAGCGGCCGTGGTCGCCAAAGGCTTCTCACACAGAACATGCAGCCCTGCGTTGAGCGCGATCTCGATCTGCGGTGCGTGTTGGGTATGCGGGGTTGCAATAACTACCGCGTCGAGGTGTGAGCCGGCGACCATTGCTTCAAGAGACGTGAATTGCGCCGGATGGGGTGACCCCATTGGGATCACCCGTCCGACAAACCCCTCCATCGCGTCCGTACTGACATCCGCGATGGCCACCAGCGCTGCATCATCCCGGTTCAGGATGTCGCGAGCGTGACCGGCACTGATCCCACCGGTACCCAGAATGCCAAACCGAAGTGGTTCCTTCATCGTCCGCCTTCCTTGCTTTTCTCTCTTGCGAACCCGCTACCCAGCGTCGATCACTCGTACGTCACTCGGCCCGTCTCGTGACGGCGAACATACTCCCAGTCGATTGTCACTCCAAGTCCCGGCCCCTGCGGTACCGGCACGTGCCCGTGCTTGTCGATCGCGTCCAGGTCGTCCGAGTAATCGAGGTAGATCGGGGCCCGTGTTGTCCGGACCGACGGATGGACGAGCCCCAGTTCGTAGTAGTTCGTGTTCCTGATTGACGCCATGCAGTGTCGATGTTCCGGAGTCGGTGCATGGATCTCGACATCCATGCCGAGGCCTTCAGCGGCGTGGGCAATCTTCATCAGCCCAGTGACACCACCGTCATAGTGGGCATCCGCCCGCAGGTAATCCGTACCTCCAGCGAGTGAGAAGTCGATGTGGGACTCCACGTTCCGGACATGTTCGCCAAGCAGCAGCGGCGTCTTGATCAGTTCACGCATGCGCTTGTGCGCGAACGCCGATATGCCCCCATCCTTGTATGGATCCTCGTACCAGAAGAATTCCGCCTCGTCACAGGCACGGCCAACGCGAAGCGCATCCGCCCAGGTGTCGTACTCGCACGCCGGGTCAAGCATCAGGTCCATCGTGTCGCCGACGGCACGGCGTGCCGCCAGGACGTTCGCGACCTCTCGCCGGATGTATCCACGATCGGCAGGATCGTTTCCCCACCCGTGGATTTTGAAGGCGGGATAGCCCATTGTCCGGCACTGAAGTGCGAAATCGGCGAATGCTCCGGGTGAGGAAAGTCCGCCGGACGCGACGTGGTCACCATGCAACGTGCTTGCGTACGCCGGCAGTGTCCGCTTCCACCCGCCAAGCAGTTCGAAAAGCGGAGCTCCGTACGCCTTTCCGGCAATGTCCCAGAGGGCAATGTCGACCGCACTCAGGCCGAACTTGTCCACCTTCCGCAATGCCCGCTTCATGTCGTTGTACAAGCGTTCACGCTCGAGTGGGTTCTTGCCAATCAGGTACGACGCCACCTGGCCAACCTGCGCGTAGGTGTTGCGGTCACCTCCGGCGTGTTCACCCGTGACACCCTCGTTGGTCTCGATGGTGAGGACATGCCCACGGGCCTCACGCTTCGCACCGGGCAGATAGACCGAGTTGAACCCGTTGTAGTCGCTTCCGAGATCCACCAGCGTGTACCCATATTCGATCACGGTGATCCGGGTGATTGCCAATCCGCCTCTCATCAACATTCCCTCTTTCACGACCGCAAGCATGGCAATGCGGCCTCGACGGTCACAATAGCGCGCCCGGTCAAGGTGCGTCGGCGCCGACGGTTTCCGGTCGTCCAGAACACCGAAATACAGTGCTAGACTGGAATCATGCGTCGACCGGTAGGTATTGAAACTGAATACGGCCTGAACTGCGAGGGCTTCTCCGCGACCAGTCCCAGGGCACCAACTGGTCCAACCGATGGCCCGCCAGGGGTTGACTTTGGGTACGAATGCGCGAGCATCGTCCGTGCGGTCCCATTCCCAGGCGCATTCCGCGGGTGGGATTACCGAGGTGAGGATCCGTACCAGGATCTCCGTGGCATGCGTGCCGACCGGCTTGCCCGCGATCCGAACGACCTTGACGGACCGGACGAGAGAAGCCGGAAACTCACCCGGGATGAGCTGCTTGCCAATACGGTCCTACTCAACGGGGCGCGGTACTACAACGATCACAACCATCCTGAATACTGCACCGAGGCGACCCCGGACCTCTTTGAACTCGTGGCACAGGACAGGGCAGGCGAGCGGATTGTCCATGCTAGCGAAATTGCGCGGAACGAGGCACTGGCCCGTGAATGTGGACCAGCGACGCGGGTCCGGCTCCTGAAGAACAACACCGATTACCACGGGCGCAGTTACGGGATGCACGAGAATTACCTCTGTGCGCGTTCCACTCCACTCGACGCACTCGTCAGGGGGATGACCCCGCACCTCGTCACCCGTCAACTCTACGCCGGCGCCGGAAAGGTGGGCATCGAGACCTCAGGCGCACCTATCGCCTCTGGTTTCCAGATGAGCCAACGGGCCGACTTCTTCGAGGAACGGATCGGCATCAACACCACGGCGAAGCGTCCCATCTTCAATACGCGTGACGAACCACACGCGAGTTCGACCCGGTACCGTCGGTTGCACTGCATTGCCGGTGACGCCAACCGCTCCGAGTGGGCAACGGCAATGAAGGTCGGGACAACCGCCCTGGTGCTTGACCTGATTGAGGACGGGTGGAAACCTGAGTTCGAAATTGCGGATCCGGTCACGGCCATCAAGGACATTTCAAGGGACACCACGTTGACCGCAGCCGTCCCGATGATTGCCGGACGGCCGATGACCGCACTAGCGATCCAGCACTTGATCCTTGCAGCGTGCCGTGCATCCTATGCCCGGCGTGATCCGGAAACCGATTGGGTGCTTTCGCAGTGGGCCGAAGCCCTTGACGCCCTCGGATCAGACCCGGAGCGGCTCGCTACACGGGTCGACTGGATTATCAAGCGGTCACTCTTTGCCCAGATCGGAACACCAGGTGACCCGCGAACCTGGGGCGATGCCCGCCTTCGCCGATTGGACATGGCCTATCACATGATCGACCCGCGGGTCAGCCTCTTCGAGACCCTCCGCAAGCAGGGACGTGTCATGGATCTCGTCGACCAAGATCGTCTGGACGCGTGCGCCCAGACGCCACCTGCGGGAACGAGAGGTGCCATCCGTGGCGCACTTCTGGCCCGGTTCGGACCGCAGATCCGGAAACTCGAGTGGGACTCGGTCACATTTGACGTAGATTCCAAGGAATGGCGCCTCGACCTCGAGGACATAACCGGCCCGGTCATCGACCGGGTCATCGAACTCATTGACCGTTCCCCCGATCTCACTAGCCTCGTCGCTACCATGAAGGGAGGATCACGTGACGCCTGAAACCGTGATCGCTATTGCACCCGAAGCCCCAACCAAACCGGCCGAAACACCCACCCAAGCACCATCACGTCCATCGTCCGCACCCGGCGAAACCGACACTGAAACATCGTCCGATACCGATCTGGACGACGAAATCCAGCGCATCATCCGGGAAATTCCCGACCCGACCCCGCAGCCCGGCGGAGAGTAGCTTCACCTCAAGATATGGACGGCGAGTGACCGGGCAGCGAACATGCCGGTACCAGTGCGCGGAGACTGAGCGAATGGAAAATGCACTCTTTGGCACTGAAACCGAGTACGCAGCCGCCGGGAACATGAGCCCGACCGAAGTTGCGTACCGAATCAAGGATGGCATATTCGGTTCCCGAAAGTACGGACTGATTGAGCCAGCACCTCGCGAATGGGGTGAGAGCCCTGGAAATGGTGGGTTCCTGTTCAATGGCGGCCGGATGTACCTCGATTCCGGCCACCTTGAATATGCAACCCCGGAGTGCCGGACGCTGGATGACCTGATCGCCGCCGAACATGCCGGCGACCGCATCCTGCTATCGATGATCGACGAACTCCAACTCAAGGGTGAGGCGTTCTTCATCAAGAACAACACCGACCACTTTGGCAACACCTACGGCTACCACGAGAACTACTGCATCCGGTCAAGTCCGCGCACGCGCGACTTCGTGGAAGGCATCCTTCCCTTCCTGGTGACCCGCCAGATCTTTGCTGGTGCCGGCATGTACAAGCCAGCCTCCACCCGTCCTCGCGCATCCCGCCTCCCAGCCCTTCCAGGAACCGTGGACGGGTCGCCACCACCGCCATTCCAGATCAGTCAGCGCGCACCGTTCACCTCCGTGGATGTCAGTCACCGCGTCCGGTTCGGGGGTCGTCCGATCCTGAACCTGCGCGATGAATCCCACGCCGGCAAGAGATACAGCCGTCTCCACAACATCATTGGGGATGCGAACCGGTCCGAGTTCGCCACCAAACTCAAGATCGGGACGATGGCCCTGGTCGCCCAACTCCTGGACGAGGGATGGACCGCAGAGGTCGAGATTGAGCTTGAGGACCCCGTGGCCTCCCTGAAGAAGATCTCGGGCGAGCCAACCGGCACTTGGACGGTCAAGCTCGCGAACGGCAGCGAGATGTCCGCCATCGATATCCAGCGCGTCTACCTCCACGAGGCCACCCGGCGATATCTCGGTCGTGATGAGGACACCATCTGGGTGCTTCGCCAATGGGCGTCGGTCCTGAACACGTTGGAGACGGACCGCTTCCGCTTGGATGGCTACCTGGATTGGGTCACAAAGTTCCTCCAGTTGAAATCCTTTGCCGCAAAGGCACCACGCGGGTGGGAGGAACCAGCCCTCATCAAGCTGGACCTTGCATATCACCACATCGACCCGTCGGTCAGCCTGTTCAACCTGTTGCAGCGCCAAGGGAAGCTGCAACCGATCATTGCTCCTGAGCGCGCCGAAGCACTGATGGTCAATCCGCCCGCTGGTTCGCGGGCCAACGCTCGTGGGCGGATCGTGCGGGCGATGTCAGCCGCTCGCGCCGACAGTGACATCAACTGGGCGCTCATTTCACGTCGCCTTGGTGAGCGAGCCAGTCACGGAGACGAACGGGCGATGGTGTACGAATACGTCGACGACTGGGTCGATGTACAGCGCGCCGATGCGTGGTATTTGATCCCCTACATCATCGACTGGGGCGCAATCGCGTACAAGAACCATATTCTGGAACTTGGCGACCCATTCAGCGAGTACGGAGCCGAAGCCTCCGGGTATGCAGCGACCGTCCCCGACTGGGTCGGTGCGTGATCACCTATCGCCCGACGGGTCGGTCCGTATCACCCCTGCGTGTTCCAGCTGCTTGATTGACGCCAGATCGTAGCCGAGTTCACCCAGGATCCCTTGGGTGTGTTCGCCGTGGCGAGGGGGACGAGCTGGCGGTGCGTTTGCCTCACGCGAATGCGTTTCTCCCGTTCGCCACGGCTGGCCAGGTATCCGCACGGCGCCTGCCGGATGCTTAATCTCGTGAAGCAGTCCACGTTCGGCGACGTACCGGCTCGAAGCCACCTGTCCGATGTCGTTGATGGGCCCGCAGGGAATGCCGGCATCTCGGAAACGGGAAACCCATTCGGCCACGGTGCGCGTCGCCAACACGTCGGCAAGATCAGTGGTGAGTGTCTCCCGGTTGCGCACCCGCAGGCCATTGTCTGCATAGCGCGGGTCTGCAGCGAGATCTGGTCGCTGAATGACCGCAGTGAAGGATTGCCATAGGCGTTCATTGGGGACCGCAAGGGTGAAGTCCCCGTCAGAGCCACGAAACGCCTGGTACGGCACGATGAACGGGAAGCGATTTCCGGAACGCCCCGGAACCCGGCCACTCACCTGGTAGCTCACCAAGTGGTAACCCATCAGGGAGACCTGCCCGTCAAAGAGCGCCACGTCAAGAAACGTGCCCGCGGCAATAGCGTCCCCTGACGCACGCTTTCGTTCCCGGGCAAGCAAGCCGCCAACGATCGCCACCGCCGCATTCGTGCCCGCCAGGATATCGGCCTCGGCAACGCCCGCCTTCACTGGGCCACCGTCCGGATCTCCGGTGACACTCATCAGGCCTCCGGTGCCTTGGACGATCAGGTCATACCCTGGTTCCTGGGATCCAGACCCATCCTGACCGTATGCCGAGATCGACGCATAGACCACGCCCGGGTTGATCGCCTTCACGCCCGCGTAATCCAGGCCAAGTCTCGCGACAACTCCGGGGCGGAAATTCTCAACGACAACGTCAGCCTGCTTCGCGAGTTCCAGACAGATCCGAAGGCCGTCAGGGCTCTTGAGATCAACTGCGATGCTGCGCCGACTTCGATTCACTGATAGGAAATAGGCACTGTCGTCACCAAGGAACGGTGGCCCCCACAATCGCGTCTCGTCGCCACCGCGGACATCCTCGACCTTGATGACGTCAGCACCCATGTCCGCAAGCAACCCAGTGCAGTGCGGACCGGCAAGCGCTCGAGACAGATCAAGCACCAGATAGCCCGCGAGCGGCCTGCCATGGTCCACGCGGGTTTGGGCACCCGACCAGCTTCCGTCTCTCTTCATCGTCGTCGCGCGGTATTGTAGGGCGCGTCAGCGCGACGCAAAGACGTTTGCCAGGATCCCAGGCGAATTGCAATCCGGCGTGAGGAGTGGGTCCGTGGGAAGCGTCTCGTGCCCGTTGGCAAGCATGTGAACCCACGCAGCGCGGCTCCTCAGACCCATCACCGCAAACCAGACCTTCGAAAGGAAGAACCCCATGCGCGCACGCGGTGTGGTCTTTGTAGGACCGGAACAGGCCGAACTTGAGGAATACGAAGTCAGCCCCGAAAATCTCGGCCCTCATGAAGCCCTTGTGGAATCGGAATACTCGATCATCAGCGCGGGCACCGAAGGGTCGTTCTTCACCAACCTGATGCCCAAGACGCCACCGATCTATCGTGCACAACCGATCATCTACCCAGCGCGGACTGGGTACGGCCACCTCGGGACCGTGCTGGCAACCGGGAGTGAGGTAAAGAACATCAATCCCGGCGACCGGATCCTGACGTTCAGCCGGCACGGATCTATCGTGCAGGCCAACACGGCCCGCTTCGCCTTGCAGGTCCCATCAGACATCGATGGGCGCCACGCCATCTTCACCCGCATGGCGGGGGTCGCGATCTCCGCGGTACGTTCTTCGTCGGTCCAGGCCGGAGACCGCGTGGCCATCATCGGCATGGGGCTGGTTGGCAACTTCGCCGCGCAACTCTTTCAACTGGCGGGCGCCGAAGTCATCGCGTTCGATATCAGCGAGATGCGTCTGCACCAGGCTCAAGCCTGTGGCATTGAGAAGGTCTTCAACTCGCGTGAGGTAGACCCCATCGCCGTGGTCCGTGAATGGGTCGGAAGTTCAGACGATCGCGGTGGTGCGAATATCGTCGTGGAGGCGATCGGGGAGAGTTCGCTGGTTGCACAAGCGGTGGAAATGTGTGGCCGTCACGGCGAGGTCATCCTCCTGGGGAGCCCGCGTGCGCCATTCCCGGGCGACCTTACACCAATGCTTGCGCGCATCCACCTCCTCGCAATCCGCATGATTGGCGCACTGGAATGGACCTTCCCCATTTCCGAGAACACCGAACGGGCGCGGGTCACCATTGAGGGCAACTACCGACAGATCATGCGGTGGATCCACGATCGTCGCCTCGTGGTCGACCCACTGTTGACCCACGTGCTTTCGCCGGAAGCCTGTCAGGAGGCGTACTTCGGCCTCGCCCACCGGAAGGATGAGTACATCGGCGTCGTCTTTGACTGGTCTCGCCTTCGGTAGCCCCCCACGCCACACCACCTGGGGGTCTCGGACGCGAAGCCGTCAGGGCAAAATGGGTCAGGCGCAATGCGGTGGCGTGCCGGGCGCTGGCACTATCAGTCACGACCGGAATGGAATGCTGCTGATGGACGACGACGCTACCAATTCCCTGACAACCGTGCGGTCACTGACCGGACAGCGGGTTCGCGCCGAGGCATTCATCCTGTGCGATGGCGTTCAGGTCCACGACGGGAAACTCTTCATCCTCGGTGGTGGCTGGGACCGCTTACTCGTACGGGCATTTCCGGTCGAGCAGACCTTCGCCCTCGCGATAAAGCTTTCAGTGCCAGCGAGCGAGGCGTATCGCCCGATGGCCATGACGCTGGAGGTGCGGGACGAGGAAGGCACGATTGCGGGTGGCCAGGTCCACTCGTCCATGATCGAGGTCAGTCGACCCCTTGGCTACGCACCCCATGAGGATGTGCCGTGCTTCTTCCCACTTCATGTGGGGCTTGTCGTACGTCGACCAGAACGGCTGACATTCGTGCTGTTGATCGATGGGGATCCGATCGCACGCACCAGCATCCGCGTCGTTGCACACGCCGATGCCGGGCAACGTCCTCCCAGTTGACCACCGTTGGCTGACAGAGCGACGGAAAAGGTCGCGGATGCAGGCATGTCGGGCCGGCATCCGCAACCCAACCGCCTACGATCCCCCGACGTTCACTTCCTCTGGCTCATCAGCCGAGGACGCAAACCCAAGCGTGTAGAGGCGGAAGTAATACCCCTCCATCGCGAGGATCTCCTCGTGCGTCCCCTGCTCGACGATGGTTCCGCCGTCGATGACAAGGATGCGGGTCGCGCGCTTTACCGTAGAAAGGCGATGGGCAATGATGAACGCCGTCCGGCCCGCAAGGACGCGATCAAGCGCCACCTGAATGGATGCCTCGGTTTCGGTATCCACCGACGACGTGGCCTCGTCAAGGATCAGGATCCGGGGCGAAGCCAGAAACGCCCGAGCCAGTGAGATCAGCTGCCTCTGGCCACCGCTCAGGTTGCCGCCACGTTCCTCCACGGTCGCTTCCCATGACCCGGGCAACGCCTCGATGAACTCCCGAAGACCAACGACCTCCGCCGCCTCACGGATCGCCTTCGATCCTTCCGGCGTATCCAGCATTTCCGGACGGCCGAACGCGATGTTCTCGCGGATCGTTCCCGCAAACAGGAATGGTTCCTGCAGGACGAGACCCATCTGGCGTCGCAGACTGCGCTGCGTCACATCCCGCACATCGTGGCCATCAATCAGCACGCGACCGCCCTGGACGTCGTAGAAACGCATGAGAAGCCGGATGATGGTGCTCTTGCCCGCCCCAGTCCGTCCGACAAGTGCGATCCGGTCCCCAGGATTTGCCTCGAGTGACACGTCTCGCAGGATTGCGGTTTCCCGGTTGTACCCAAACGTGGTCGCGTCAAACTGCACACGGCCCGTGATCGGGGGCATCTCGTACGCACCCGGTGCATCCTCGACATCAGGCTTGAGGTCGAGCAGGTGAAAGATGCGTTCGCCGGCCGCCAATGCCGCCTGCACCTGATCCCACCGCGCCGCAAGGTCTCGCATCGGTTCAAAGAACCGCGACGAGTACAGCATGAACGCGGTAAGGATGCCGACGGTCAGATCGGGCGACGATTCGCCTAGGATCCAGTTCCCACCGACGTAGAGAAGCAATCCCGTTGCGCCCGCATCGATGAGGTCAAGGATCGGGATTACCCCCGCGTGGAAGAAGATTGCATCCTTCTGGGCGCGTACGTTCTCGCGATTGATGTCGTCGAACTCATCGAAGTTCCGGCCTTCCCGCCGAAACGCCTGAATGAGCTTCATGCCGACAATGTTCTCGGCCAGGTTCGCGTTCACTGCCGACACGGTCTGCCGGATCCGGCGGTAGGCCGGGCGGGATCCGGACGCGAACCAACGGGCCAGCACATACATGATCGGAAGCACGACCATCGTCACGAGCGTCAGCCGCACACTCATCGAGAACATCAGCGCAATCGTTCCGAGCAGCATGAAAACGTCTGCCACCGACTGCAAGAGCCCTTGCGTCAGCACTTCGTTGACCGCGGAGACATCGCTTGTGTTGCGGGAAATGATGTGTCCGATGCGCTCCCGATCGTAGTAGCGGAGGCTCAGCTTCTGGAGATGGGCAAACATGTCGGTGCGTAACGTGTAGAGGATCTTCTGCCCGACCCACGAAAGGACCCAAGTCTGGAGGTATGTGGCGCCCCACGTGATGACGAGTGTCGCAACATAGGCAAGCGCCCAGACATTCAGTTCGCCCAGCCGGCCTTGCAAGATGCCGCGGTCGATCGAGAATTGGATGATCCGGGGCTGCAGGAGCGTCGCCGCTGACGCAACCAGCATCAGTCCAAGGGATATCCACAGGCGAGTGCGATAGGGACTGAGCAATGCCCACGCGCGCGCGACGACCTCGCGGTCAGACGTCAACCGTGCGTCGTCGTCGTAGGCGCTTCCCTGGCCGGGAGTCGGTTGAGCTCCCTGACCGATCACCGCGCCACCTCCTGCCCGGGCACCGCCCCCGGGTTCACGTCCCGGGGCTTTTCGGATGCGACTGGTCTGTGCACGCCGACCTCGACCGGATCGGTCATCCGGACGTTCGCAGAGATGAATTCTTCCTGGTCTCGCATCTGCACATCATAAATGCGCCGGTAGGGACCATCCTTCAGGATCAGGTCTTCATGACGTCCGCGCTCGACAATCTGACCACTCTCGATCACGAGAACTTCGTCGGCACGCTTCACGCTCGAAAGCCGGTGAGCGATTACAAAGGTCGTCCGGCCACTCATGACTTCGCCAAGCGCCTGCTCGATCAGATGTTCGGTCTCCATATCAACGGACGACGTCGCATCATCAAGGATCAGGATCGACGGTTCCACAAGGAGCGCCCTTGCCAGGGAGGCGCGTTGGCGTTGGCCACCGGACAGGGTCACGCCACGGTCGCCGACGGTGGTTTGGTAGCCCTTCGGGAGACGGGTGATATACCGGTGCGCCTGCGCCCGTTCCGCTGCAAAGTGCACCAGGCTGATATCAGACTCCGGTTTGCCGAACGCGATATTCTCGCGCAGGCTGCGGCTGAACAGGATGGCCTCCTGGGGCACGATAGCGATGTGGCGGCGAAGACTTCCCAGTTCCACGTCCCGCACATCACGGCCATCAACCAGGACCCGTCCCGATGTTGCGTCATAGAAGCGCGGGATCAGGCCAGTCAGCGCGCTCTTGCCTGAACCAGTCCCACCGACAAGTGCGATCACCTGCCCGGGCTTGGCTGTGAGCGAGATGTTGCTCAGGACCGGCACGCCCTTCTGGAACGCGAAACTGACATTCTCGAAGACGACCTCGCCACGTACGTCCTCCAATGGACGTGCGCCGGGCCGGGATACGACGTCCGGCGAGACATCAAGCATCTCGAAGATGCGCCTGGCACTTGCCTGGGTACGAGCCAACTGACCCAACAGGAACCCGATCCGCCGGGCAGGTCCATACAACTTGTTGAGGTAATACTGGAAAGCCACAACCGTTCCGACGGTCACGAGACCCCAAGACACTAGATAGCCCCCGGCCACAATCACCATGATCGCCCCGAGGCCTCCGAGGCTGATTAGCAACGGGTTCCAGATGGCTTGGGTACGCGCAAGTTCCAGTGATCGCGCCTGGAGTGCTTCCGCCCCTTGGGCGTACTTGCGCTCTTCGGACTGCTCCTGGGCGAACGCCTTTACAACGCGCACGCCTGAAATATTCTCCTGAAGTCTCCCGGTCAGGCTTCCGTATTCCTGCTGGACGCGAGCGTGCTGCGGACGGGTCTTCTTGCTCAGGACAAACCCGGCCCACAACATGGGTGGCACAGTCGCAACGGCGAGCAACGTGAGTTCCCAACTTACCGTGGCCGCAAACGACAGGGTGATGACATAGGTGCCGGCTGCGCCAATGAACCCGGTCATCCCATGTCCAAGGAAGTTCTGCACTGCCTCCACGTCAGAAGTGGCGCGGGCAATGAGCTGACCGGTATCTGCCCGATCCAAGTACCCGAAGGAAAGCCGCTGGAGGCCCCGGTAGACCGCATTCCTCAGGTCTCGGGCCGCATCAGCCTCAAAGGCATGGAACCCCCAGATATAGATCCAGTTGATCGCGGACTTCGCAACATACAGGCCCATCGCGTAAACCACCGCCATGGTCAGCACGTGCGTGTCTTTGGTGCCGATCCCGATGTCGATGGCATCGCGAACCTGCAAAGGGATCATCAGGTCAAGGAAGTTGGCAATCGTCCATGCCATGTAACTGATTACCACGGACCGTCGGTGCGCACGCAGGAAGCCAAGTGCACGCCAGACATCCTTCCAAGTCCCGCCAGTACCCGCGACTGCATTCCGACCAACCGGACCACCGGCGCCAGTGGTTCCTGTGCTGTAGTTGCCCCCTGGCGTGGTGGTACCGCCGCCTCGCATCATCTGATTGCCAACTCCCCGCGTAGTAGACAC
>CAMDTO010000057.1 GCA_945907765.1 Thermoflexus hugenholtzii JAD2
CCCCTGGCTGAACGCACTTGGGCGCGTCGTCGTCGAAGGTGCCGCGGATGCCGCCGGATCGAGAAGCGCCCCCGTGTCATCGACCCGTGATGGTCCGGTGTGCGAACGGAGCATCGCCATCATCATCACGCTCAATCCGCAGCCAATCAGGGCCAATGGAAAGACCGCACCGTTCCCGAACTCGCGCGCCACCCACCCACCAACGGGTGGGGAAACCGTCATCGCCACGAACTGCGCGGACCCGATCACGCTATACAGGCGGGCCACCCCAATCCGTTCCTCGTCGGCAATCCGCGTCAGGAAACTGTTCACCGCCGGCGCAAGCAATGCCACGAAGTTCTGGACGAATACACCCGGGACCACATGCCACCAACTCGTGGCCATCACAAATGTTCCCGTGGCAACCGTGTGCAATCCGTGCAAGACGACGGTCTGCCACTTGTGATAGCCGTATTGCGCGACAAACCCACCCGGCAGATAGACCAGCGTCGCGATCAGGCTTCCGATCCCGATTACCGCACCCACCTCAACCGAATCCGCACCGAGGCCCGAAAGAAATACCGGCCACGTGTACGCCCATAGCCCCGTACCCAGTCCCCACAGGAACCACGAGTACACCAGGACACTACTGTCGCGCCCCAGGCCGGGCATCCGCATCATCGGGACGGCCTCCATGCCGTCTCCGATCCTGGTCACCCAGGTCCGCAGTGCGCCGCGACCCGGATCCGGAAGCACCGGAGGACGTGCCAAAACCATTCCCCATATGATGCCTGAGACACACGCTTACGCGGTCATCTGGTCCCCGGGCATCCCTGCGTTTGGTCCGAGGGCATCCTTGCCCGCATCTCCGCCCGGTGCGTCACTCCGGGTCCCCGGGCATCCCCTGCCCGCAGTTCGAATGCCTCGGCATCCACCATGCTACGCTCGCTACGGGAGACTATCACCGCCCATGCCCGAAACCCCCCGTGAACTCACCGGAGGCGAGCCATTCCATCCCGGCGAGACCGTCCGGTTTCCCGGTGGACGTCGCCGACGCGTGACCACGGTCTACACCTGCACCGAAACCGTCGGGGAGATCCCAACCACCTGGTGGTGGACCTGGTTTCACGATGGAAGCCTCCTCGAACAGACACCCATCGAGGACTGTCACTACTCAGACCATGATCTCCTCCCCGCCGACGCACCGTTCACGCGCGAACTCGTCGGGCCTGCGGGATGGCTTGAACAGTTCGAAGCTGCGGTCAGGCGCGCCGACGTCCCGGGCGTGCCTGACGTGCGAGTGACCCTGAACGGCCGACCCTATCGAATCACGGCCACCGGGACCGTCACCGCCACCATCATCGGCGACCCGCCGTCACTGCCACCGTGGCATGGCCTCGCCTCTCCAAACGGGGCACGGGCCGATCACGGGCACCCGGATGGCATCACCGGGCCGGTACCGGTTTACTTCGCCCTTGCCGACTGCACCCGTCCCCAACGGATCGCCCTCGGACTCTGGACCGACCACGTCTGCCTCAGCTTCGGCCGACGCCTCAAGCAGTCCGGAAAGCCAGCACCGGATCATGCACGACCAAACTGGTCAACTGTGGATACTGGCCGCAATCACGATTGACACGGCAATCACGAAGGCACCGGCCATGATTGCCGCCGCGACGTTTCCCTCGTCGAAGATCCGCCGACTCAGGTTGCCCGGCGTCACCGCGTCGAACATCCGGTAGCCGACAAACAGCAGCACGAACCCCAGGACCGAGAAGATCATCGCCAGCAGGATGTTCAATCCGAGTTGCTCAAGGTTCAGTGACATCGTGTGAAGACCCCTTCTTCCATCGCAGTATAGTCGTGTTGGGGAGCGAATCGATCAGGGCTGGGATGTGGGGAAAGTGGCCTGATCCGATGGTTGCCCCACCACATCCTCTCGTCTCCTGAAAGGGATTTCATGAAGATCGCACTCATCGGCGCTGGCAGTGTCGTCTGGACCCGGCGCCTCATGATGGACATCCTGAGTTTCCCAGAACTTACCGGGGCCACCCTGTCACTGATGGATATCGACCCAGTCCGCCTCGAGACCGCCCGCCAGACCGTCGAGCGCCTCGTCGCGCAAGTCGGCGCACCGGCCACCGTCGAAGCCAGCCTCAACCAGCGTGACGCCGTCCGCGGGGCCAAGTACGTCATCTATGCCGTGCAGGTCGGGATGCACCACGCAACCCTTCTCGACTTCGACATCCCACGCAAGTATGGCCTCCGCCAGACAATCGCCGACACCCTCGGTGTCGGTGGCATCTTCCGCGGACTTCGCACCATCCCGGTCATGCTTTCCCTGCTGCACGACATGGAGGAAGTCTGCCCCAATGCCCTCTTCCTGAACTATGTCAACCCCATGAGCATCCTCTGCCTTGCGGCTTCCCGCGCCTCATCCATCCGCACCGTCGGCCTCTGCCACAGCGTGCAGGGAACCGCCCACCAGTTGGCCGGCTACCTGGGTGTCGATGACAAGCGTGTCGGCTACCGCGTCGCGGGCATCAACCACATGGCCTGGTTCCTTGATCTCACCATCGACGGTCACGATGCCTATCCTGCGCTGTGGGATGCGATGGGCAACCCAGCGGTCTACGGACGCGACAAGGTGCGCTTCGAGATGATGCGACGCCTTGGCTACTTCGTCACCGAGAGTTCGGAACACATGGCCGAGTACGTCCCCTACTTCATCAAGCGAGATGCCCTGATCGCCGAGTTCGACATCCCGATCGACGAATATGTGCGCCGGAGCAGTGAAAATCTCGTGACTTTCGAGAAGACACGCGCCGAGGTGGCAAGTGGCGCGCCAATCGAGATGAAACTCAGCCACGAGTACGCGGCCTACATCATCCGTGCCATCGAGGCGAACGTCGACTGGTCGTTCAACGGCAATGTCCCGAATTCGATGGACCGGCGTTCCGCCGCCCTGATCCCGAACCTGCCCGCCGATGCCATCGTCGAAGTGCCTATCCTCACCAACCGGGCCGGACTGCAACCGTGTCACGCTGGCGAATTGCCGGGTGGCGTCGCCGGACTGAACCGGACCCACATCTCCGTCCACCAATTGGCCGTCGAGGCCGCCCTGACCGGCAACCGCGACGCCCTCTACCAGGCGGTGATGCTCGACCCGCACACCGCGAGTGTCCTCTCGCTCGATGAGATCTGGCGCATGACCGACGAAATGGTCGAGGCACACGGCAACGCTCTCCCGACCTTCACCCCCAAGCGCCTTGTCGGTGCGCGGGGACGTCCACCCCTCGCCTGATCACCTCAACTTCAATTGGAACGCGACACCGACATGGACTTGACAACGGCGTTTCCGCGGAGCCCGAGGATCACTGTCAACGGTGTCGCCATGGTGGCGCGTACCGCCGACAAGGCGCGTGCCGATGCATCCGGAACCCTGGGAGCCTATACCTACGCCTGCCGGATGAGCCGCGCACTCTTCGCCTTCCTCGGAACCGATGCCTCGGCCTTCCGGTCAGCCACCCTCACCTCCCCAGATGATGCGGGAGTTGGTGGACATATTGCCGAATGCCTCACTTCACTCAAGCGAACCCCAGAGGACGTTGCCGCATTCAACGCCCACCTCCTAGGGGTCCCCGACCCCGAGAACCTCGCTGGTTTCCTCGAGGAACGCACAGAGGTTGCACCCGACCGTCCAGACATCGCCACCCACGCCGATCTCATCGACTTCGAGGAAGGCCGCGACATTCCCATCCGACCCTCCTGAGCCGTCACCACGCAACCCCCTAGGAGCGCCTTCACCCTCGCCGGCACAGTCTCGCTATGCACTCCGCAATGGGTGGGACCGCGCGACATGCCATGACGCCCCGATCACCGTAAGCCCACCATGATGCCCTCGTGACACGCCCCACTGGGTGCGCCATCACCCTCGCCGGCACGATCTCGCCATGCACTCCGCACTGGGTGGGACCGCGCAGCATTCCATGACGTCCCGATCATCGTGAGACCCCACCGTGACGCCCTCGTGACACACAGCCCTGAGAGCGCCGGCGCCCTCGCTGGCACGATCTCGCTGGACACGCCGTGAAATGTGGGGCCCACCCAAAACAACGGTCAGCATCGCGACCATCGCAGTCACGCCTGCGGCTGGATACGCAATAGCCACGCCTTCGCACGCTGCGATCTGAGCCCCGAACAGTGCTTTACAAATTTTTTGCACTATGCAGATGGGCATGATAGCGTGTCCCCACTTCGGACATGTTTCGGGGAACTCGGGGCACCGACGATCACGTGAGCGTATGCGCGCCCGCACTGTCCGGATACCCGCAATTCACAGACTGTCGTGCAAGCATCCCGGCGCCGAACGTACAGCCCGAGATGTCATAGTGGCGATGATCGAACTGGTAGTTGGCTCCCTGCGAGAACGTGTTTCTGCACACCTGCATGTCTGCCACTTTGCAAGTGCGTCGGATGAGCACACCGCAACCGCGAGTAAATTTCTCGTTGATGGTCTCCGAGCCGGTCACCGTTGCATCCCGCTCATCGGTCAAGCAGTCCTGAATGCGATCCGACTTTCCTGCAGCGCAGACCACGAAACCGGCTTCCCGCTGACAGACGAGCATGGGAAATGTGCCGATGGGCGATGGCGTGGTGATAACCCAGACCGAACTCACACGCCCGCCGATCCGTCAGCCATGGATGCATCGCCCGACGCATCGCAGTTCTTCACCGAGAACTCCCTCGATCCGTACCGACTGATCGCATTCCAGCGAAGTGTCGCTGCCGAAGTCCGACGGGCCGGGGGGCAATGATCCGGATGGCTATCGACATGCGCTGGCTCTTCCAGGATCGCCCGTTCTCGATGCACGACGCCCTGAAGTTCGAGGCCGCTTCCCACGCCATCCTGGCACCGGATGCGGACGTCCTCGCAACCCTCACCCAATACCCCTACGCCGACCTGTCCGGCGAGTTCATCATCGAGTTGCTGATAATCCATCCCGTCGTCGTCGCCCAGTTCGTGCGGCGCAATCCGCACCCTTTCGATGCGCACCGGTACATGACACGCATCCTCGAACGGCAGAACTAGCCTCGCCTATTGGGTCGGACGAACGCGCCGGGTCTGGCGTACCCAGGGCCGTATGCCATGCGTCGCCGGAAACGGTGCCGGTAGTGCATCAACCGCGTCACGGTGCAACCACTCGTCACCTGTGACAACCATCCAGTCGGTCCACTCATCCCTCCCATCGGCAAGCCGATCACGAAGGTAGACTGGCAATCCGGCCTCGCGGATCCGCGCCTACACCGTCGCGATGTCATAGGACACCCGGTGCATCGCCACCACGACGCCTTCGGATGCGGTCGCACCAGAGTCCAGGACAAGGCACGATGCCCGGGGATCACCATCGCGCGGTTGGCCAACCGATCCGGGGTTCACGACGAAACGACCTCCGGCAAGGTCGAATGACTTGCCATTGGCAGTGCGCAAGCGGTCCGGATGAACCGTGCCGGTTGGGTTATCCGCAAAGCGCAGCGCGCGCAGTAGGTGCGTGTGGCCGGTCACCAGGTGGCGTGTGGCGATCTGCCCCAACGCCCGGCGCGCGCCTGTCCCCGTTCGTGGATTCACCGGTCCTGCGGCGTTTCCGGCGCCCCGTGGACCAACGTGAAGAGGGGGACACCGCGCCGGTCAACCGGTCCAACTACCGCCGTATCCGGCAGCGCATCTAGCCACGCATGCGAGGCCGTGTCGATGACACCCGCCGTCCAGTCAGACGCCACCGCCGGGTGTGCCCACCCATGGAGCGATGGGCACCGCTTGCCGACGACCGCGTGGTCGTGATTGCCCCCGACGGCATGGACCGGTATCCCCGCCTCCTGCAAGTCGCGCAGGCGCGTGACCACCTCGTTCGGGTTGGGGCCGTACCCCAATCACCCAGGACCCAGACGTCCGTGAAGCCTCCCTGCCCACGCACGTGCGTCAGAATGGCGTCGAGTGCCTGGATATTGTTATGGATGTCGGCAACCACCAAGACGCGATGCCATCCCGGAAGGATTGGCACCGCGCCGCATGGATCGTTCCGGTCACCGTGTGTACCGGGATCTGTCATGTGTTTCGGGTCCTCTGCTTTCCAGTGATCAGCGGCAGTTCCAGAGGACCGGGTCCGGATAGATCCCGATGTCATCGTCCATCTCGTAGCCAAGCCTCTCAGCCTCCTGGTCCATGAGATGGCCGACCGCCAGGATGCGCGCACCGAGCAAGCTATAGGTGATCGTCAACGACTGGGTAATGTCCTCATTGGTCTTGTCCGAGCTTTCCCACAAGAGGTCTCGTGCTTCCTTGACGACATTCTGTATCGAGATGAGCCGATTCCATTTTCTGTCAAGTTCATCAAGTAGATCAGCCATGCGGACCTCCGGGTGTGTGCTGGTGATGCCCTCCGGTGACAAGGGCAACAGGGGATTTGGGGAGCCAGTCGGTTCAGGCGATGTGCCCAACCTGGATTAGAGGCCTTCTGAAAGGCGGGTGACCATCTCGAGTGGCAGCCGCACCCGCATCATTTCGGATTGAATGGCGGCCACGTCGTACGCAACGCGGTGATGCGTCACGGTAATCGCGTCATTGCCGGAACCTGGCAAGCCAAGCACCGCGTAGGACGCCCGTGGGTCGCCGTCACGCGGTTGACCAACCGAACCGGGATTGATCACGAACCGGCCAGTGTCGAACGCGTAACCCTCGTCTTCGCAGATCCGGATGATCGTTGGGCCACCCGGTTGCCGACGCCCCGGAAACCGGGCCAGAAGCGGGTCATGCGTGTGTCCGACCACAAGGTGCGGGGTGCGGATCACACGCATCGACCGGTCAAGGACGCCGCGAGCCGACGAGTAGTCGTACCGGCACCGGCATGGCGTGCGACGGCTGGTCCGGGGATGCTTCGACACCGAGGCGCATGGCGCACCATGGGCCAGCGTGAAGCGCGGAGACCCGTCCTTGAATCCGGCCTCGGCGATGTCCGGCAGAGTCTGGAGAAACGCCACCGACGACTCGGTCAGGGTAGCACGATTCCAGTCGGCACAGGCACTGGCACGGGAGTGCATGCCTCCAAGCGGGTGGTCGACCCCGAGGACGGCATGTTCGTGGTTCCCGCCGACCGCGGTGACCACCGTTCCGGCCGCTGAAAGGTGGTGCAGGCACTGGATGACCTCGTTCGGTTGCGGACCGTAGCCAACGATGTCGCCCAGGACCCAGACCTCGTCAAAACCCCCGGATGCGCGCGCATCGCGGAGTACCGCGTCAAGCGCGACCTGGTTGCTATGGATGTCGGAGATGACCAGCGCGCGCCGCCCGGGGACCGGCGCCAAGCCATCGGGGGCAACAGGAACCTCGGCCGGACTGGGAGTGAAAGCGGGGATGTGTGTGGATGCCGTCACGGTCTTTCCTTTCGTACGTGGGGATGGGCCTCCTTCACGACATGGCATCTTGGCCGTGTCGCGGTGCGGGAACCGATAGATTATTTTATCATATAAAATAAATGAAATATGACACAAATTTCTCCTTGTAACAGATTGGAAATAGGCATCAATGATGTCAAATTACTGCGGATTTTCTACACTCACCGGCGTTGATCGGCATCCCTTCTCGGCGCCGCAATCCCGTCTGCCACCCACCACCCGAAATTGCCTTGCCCGTCGTCGCCAAAGAAGAGGCCAACCGGCGACTCGTCATTCAGCACCTCAAGCGTGCCGGTGACCAGCATCTCGGCCTCGATCTCCCAGGCGGTCATCGCGTAGGTGCCAAGCATGGCTGCGTGCCTGTGGCGGCGTTTGCGACGCCTTGCAGCAATCTTCTTCTCGATGAATGCACCAAATGCGAGGAACTCCTCGATGATCGTTCCGCACTCGGTGCCGCGAAGGAACGGCAGGCAGCGCCGCAGCCGTTTCCCGGGTGCGTGGTCAGCCGTGAACACCAATCCGGGTCGGGGCCAAAGTCGGACCGTTCGCTCCTCACTCATGGATGCTCCTTCCAATCCGTCAGCGACACCAACCACCCCGTCTGTGATGGGCACACAGGCTCCCACTGCCGGAGACAGGTCTCACGGGGAAACCAGACCTGGGTGCGACCATCGCCAGATTGGCGGTGGCGCACCCCATGCCTGAGGGGAAGAGGGAGGGCTTGATCAGGCCGACGTGACCGCCGGTGCATGACCGGCAATCCATTCGTAAAGAGCCCTGTCGAAGTGATCGATGCGCATCAAGGCGTCGCGATCGCCGAGGACCAGAGCCGACTGTGCTGGCAACAGCACCTTGGCGGCGAACTCCTCCGCCTCGGGCGTCCCGGCTACCGGCGCGACGGCATCGGCCCTCTGGATTGCCGCTTGCCACTGCCGTGGCGCCTGCGAAAGGGCCAAGTGGCGTGCAACCTCCCCGAAGATCGGACCCGCCTGCGAACGGATGCGGTCAAGGCGCCACACGCACTCACCAAGCACCTGCGGATCCCGGAACACGTCGCTCCGGACCTGCCCAATCAGGCGCTTGAGCTCAGACGCTTCTCGATGCAGCGAGGCAAGCCGCTCCACGAAGGCGATGATCTCCGGAACCAGCGCCACCCGCTTGCGTTCGACTGCGGTCGCAACTGCCACCTGCCCGGTAACCGGTGTCGTGAAATCGATGTCGGCAACCTGTTCGTGCGAGACCCGCGCCCGGTTTTCGATTGGTTCAATCTCATAGAGTGCCTGCCCGAGGAGATCCTCGGCGACCTGACGCAGCGCTCCCTCATGCTCGGCGAGTTCCTGGGAAACCTCACCGAGCCGCGTCGCGTCGCCCGGCAACCCCAGATCGATCACCTCGAACGTCGCACGTGACTCGCGCAACCCGGCCCAGACCGCATCCGACGACCCACGCCGGCCGTGGCCATTCCCGAACTGGCGAAGGCCACCTGACACCGATTCGAGGAGTGACCACTGCGCACGGAAGGCATCGGCCCGCGCCCGGAGTTCGGCCGGTACCAGTCCAGCCGGCCCGCCCGCGGATCCACCCGCAAGCGGGTTCCCACCCGGCCGTGTCGGTCCCTCGGGACTGCCACCACGGAAGTCACGCTGTCCCCGGGAGACCCGTGCCGCGCGAAAGGACGCTTCCTTCGCTGACGCCTCGCTCATCCGCGCGCTGCGCATCCCCAGTGAGGCCAATTGATAGGACACGGACATGGCCTCGACCTGTGCCGATGCGCGAGCGAAGCTGCTTAACCGGCTATCCAACACCGCCTCGTCCTCGAAGACCCCACTGAGGTCGCCACGCTTCGACCGGGCCGACGACGACTTCCGCGTCTGTTCGATCAGGTGTTCACCAACCCATCGCGCCACCGCGGGATCAATCACGTCGGCGTCACAGGTCGCCTCGTCGGCATGGACATAGCGCACGTCCTGCCATGGCGACGTGGATTCGTCACCACCAGGCACCCGCCAGATCCCGCGGACCCGCACCAACTGATCCGGTGCCCCTGCGGCCTGCGCGGGATAGCGCAGCGCCAGGACGACGTGGCGGACCTCGGCAAAGGTCAGGTCGCCGACCTCCACCCGAAGCGTCTGGCGCGGCCCATCCGCCGAACCGACAAGCGCGTTCCGGCGCCCGGTCCAGTACTCCGATACGACCTCGACAGTTGCACGGGCATCTACCTCGAACTCCAAGGCCACCGCTGACGCTGCGATCTCAAAGACCTCGCCGAGTTCGCCCAGGAATGTCCGCGCGATCTCTTCCGGGGTCCGCAGGTGATGGAACTGCCCACCCCCGGCGACCGCCATCGGTTGCAGCAGTTCCTCGGCGTAGTCGTCACCAATCCCGAACGTGCTGGTCGTGATCCGTGCATGCTCACGCACCCCGGCAACATCCTGGCAGATCAGGTCGACGTCGGTCACACCGTTGTTCGCCTGGCCGTCGGTCAACAGGAAGCAGCGGGTGATCGTGTCTGCCCCAACGGTCAACTGCCCGTTGGCAAGCGCACGGCAACCGTCCAGCCAGCCCGCATGCAGCGCGGTACCACCCCGGGAATGAACGCCAGCGAGTAGCCGGCGCACGTCCCGCCGTACCTCCGGCGTCACCTTGACGCGCGGCTGCAGCACGTCGATCTCGGTATCGAAGATCGTGATTGCGATCTCGTCGCCATCTCGCAACTGATCGATCACCGCCAGCGCCGCCGCCTTGGCAGTCTCGATCTTGCCCCCGCCCATCGAACCAGACCGATCGATCACGATGCCGATCGCCACCGGCAACCGACCCAGCTGCCCGGCACGTGCCGGGCGCGCTGCCACCCTGATCTCGGTATCCAGAAAACGCTCACCACCGGAAACCGGCACGTGGGCACGATCGGGGCGCGCCGTCACCGTCACCAGCGACGCCGGTACCACTGCCTGTGAACCCCCTGTGCCTGCAGCACCCGTCTTCCGTGCCATCCTGTCCTCCTTTGGACATGTGCCCGCGCTGTCGCCATTGACCACCACGCCGTCGATGCGCCTGTCCGGTTCGCCGTTGAACCGCACTCCGAACGCCTTGCATTCAGTATGACAGAAAACAGTCTCACTGTCAAGTAATGCGCTTTTGATGATCCAGTTCGGCATGCGTGATGCAGTCAATTATAATCATACAGTATCAGATCTATCTCGCCGATATTTTGACATATCGCTGTCGTAATACCGTCACAATCACAGCTTCCAATCACCACACACAGTACTAGGTACGGCAATCTCGGGTTTGTGACATCCGGGCCACAATGTGGTGGATCACGCATCAACCGAGTCGCACCCGGGCCGCGCCTAGCGGGCAGGACGCTTTGCGTTGCCCTTCCCGGATAAGACACGTGCGTCAGGCACGGTTCGTGAGCGGCCCGAGTGGCCAACGACGCGGTCGCTCTGACCGGTCGGGATCGGGAAGGTGCACGGATAGTGGCATCCGTGTGATTTGCGCGCGCCGTCTTGGGGGAGGCGTGCAGTCGTCAGGCGCGCAGAAGGACGAAGAGCACTACGGCAACGACGACCAGCAGCGCCCCAAGCATCAGCCACGCCACCACCCGCAGGTCGCGCTGCATCTGCTGGTGCGACGCCATCAGGTCGTCCAGGCGGGCATCAACCACATTCAGGTGACGGTCAAGCGCGAGCAGGTAGTCGGAAACCCGCCCAACCTCATTCTCCATCGTCTGGACCCGTCCGTCGAATGTTCCGCTTGGCAGCGATTGCGTCTCGACTGTCGTGATGCGGTGTTCCCAGATCCGCACCGTCGCATTCTGCGCGTCGAGCTTCTGGGTGAGACTGTCGATCTGTTCACCAACGACCTGCCGGTCACGGTCCACCGATCCAAGCTTGTCGGAGATCTGCGCCAACGAATTGCCTAGCGACCGCAGGTTCCCCACCGCGGCCTCTTCAAGGCGTTGGTGCGCATCGATCATCGTTGACTGCAGGGCTGCCTGAACGCCTTGCTGCCACGCGGTCAGTTCCTGTTGCGCACCCTCCATCCGGGCAAGGTGCGTGCCTACCGCCCGCTCAAGGCGTCCCAGCTCGCGTTCCGCCTCGGTCCGGATCGATGTCAGGATCGAATCCTGCGAAGACACCAGTGACCGGCTAGACGACTCGAAGGCGGTCAGCGCGCTGTCGGCATTCGTGCGCCAGACCGCAAGCGATGACTGCACCTCGCCGATGGCGTTGTTCAGCGCGGCAAGCTGCTGGATCCGCATCGCCTCGAACGCGCTGGCAAGTTCACGGAGGTTCGACTGCGTCTGCAGTGCCTCTGGCAGGACCTGTCGCAGTTGCGAGAGGTGCGTCTCCGTCTCACGGAGGTTGCGCGTGACCGCAATGCCTTGCAGTTCGAGACCGCGACGGGTCGTCTCGAGCGATTCCATAAGCACGTCAAGGGTGCTGAACCGTTCGGTTGGGGCACCCGGCGTGACATCCGGCATCTGCACCGTCGCCCGAGGTTGCTCGGACGTCGACTGACCTGTCGATGACATGGGAATTGGCGGCGGTCGCCGGTCCGGAACCGGGTCCGGGCCACGATCGCGCCGGCGAGTGGCTGCTTCATCCGCCACGGCCGCCCCGCGGGCCGCCCCGACATCCGCAAGGCGTGTCGCCTCAAGGATCCTCAGTGCTGCAAGGCCCTCCTCGCGTCCACGCCGCACATCCTCGGCATCACGACCCGGTTCGCGCCCGGCATCCCGTCCACCATCTCCACGATCCGGGTTGCGGTCCGTCACCGATGTCGCGTCCTTCGCTGCCTCTTCGTTCATGGAAGCATCACCCGGTCTCGCCGGCCAGCCCATGATCCCCAACCCGATCCGACCACCCACAACCCTGAACCGGTCTCCTGACCGGCTCCTGACCGCGCCTCCGGATGCAGCCACGGTACCCGTCCACACCCACCCCTGTCACCCCATCCATCCGTATAGTGCCATCGTGTCGCATCCGGCCGCGTATTCTCTCCAACGCGCCACACCCGCAAGAACGCGCACGGGGCGCCCCAAGATCGCGAAGTCGCCTTCGCGATGCCCCCGAGGCCCATCCTCACGCCTCGGATCCGGCCCGCCAGCATGACCGGCACCACCCACCCACACTGGCGTACCCGTGTCATCACCATTCTGGCGCGCACCCTCAGTGCGGCCATTCCGACGCGGTCCGCCCCGGATCCGGCCTCGATCCGTCGCCTCATCGTCATCAAGCCCGCCTCATTGGGTGACGTCATCCTGGCCAGCCCTGCAATCACCACCCTGCGCCGCACCTTCCCGCACGCCCATCTCACCCTCGCAGCCGGGCAGTGGTCACTGCCGGCCGCCCGGGGCATCCCCGGGGTCGACGCCATCCTGGACCTTGGCACCTTCGGTACACCCGGACGCTTCGGCATCCGCGACCTGCCCGGCGCAGTCGCCCGGTTCCGGTCCGGTCGTCACGACCTCGCCATCGTCCTCGACCGGTCACCTCTCGTTGCCGTCGCTCCCTTGCTGGCGGGGATTCCGCACCGCGCCGGCATAGACAGCGCCGGCCGTGGGTTCGCCCACACCATCTATATCCCGTGGGCAAGACGCATTCACGAGGCCGACCTCTACCAATCCGTCGCCCACGCCGTGACCAGCCGGAGTGCCCAGGCACCAGATGCGTCAGAAGCGCGATTGGAGTTCCAGCCGACGCCCGACGCAACGGCAATCGCCGACCGCCTGTGGAGCGCATCCGGCCTCGATGACCGGGCCGATGCCACCCGCACCGCACCGGTCGTCGTCGTGCATCCCGGAGGCGCTAGCAATCCGGGCATGACCTTGGCGGCCAAGCGATGGCCCGCTGACCGCTTTGCCTCGGTCATCCAGATCCTGATCGCACGCGGTGTCCGGGTCGTCCTCGTCGGACACACGTCTGATGCCCAGATCGTTGCCGACGTCCGGCGCGCCCTCGAACCGTCCGGAGCCGTACCGGCTCCCCTTCCCGGCACGGGCGTCATCGACCTCTCCGGCGACGCCGACCTTGCCACGCTCGCCGCCCTGATCGGACGCGCCGATGCCTACCTCGGGAACGATTCCGTCCCGTTGCACCTTGCCGTCGCGATGGGCACGCCCGCCGTCGCCGTCTACGGTCCGACCGATCCACGCGTCTACGGTCCGTGGGCACCCGCGGGAGGCCTGTACGCCGGCAAGGGCATCGGCATCGTGGACCCGGGCGCCTGTTCGCAGGTACGCACCTTCCATCCCGGACCACTCGATGCCTGTCCAGGATGCCGTTGCATCGACCGTATCGACGCCGCTACCGTCACCAACGCCGTCCTGAATCTTCTCGGGCGTTAGCAAACTGTCCATGCAGGCCGGCCCATCCAGGGCCCCGTACCTAACCGGAGGTCACATGGTTCCGCAAACGTCCACGGACGACAGCCCCAACCCGGACCCCAAGCACGGCGAGGTTCACCCACACGTGGCAGGCGGAACCGGTTCACGTTCCCGCGCCCGCCAGCGACGCACGGATACCGTGGCCTCAGGTCCGGAAACAACGCCTCCGGGTCCGGAAACCAGCACTTCCGTGCGCATCCTCTCCGGAGGCAACCCCCAGATTGCAAAGGCCGATGGCGATCCGCCGGTGCAGGCGTACATCGCGGCGCTCCCCGGGTGGAAGCGCGACGCCGCCGGGTGGCTTGACGCGGTGATCGTGGCGACCGTGCCAGACGTCCGCAAGGCGGTGAAGTGGAACACGCCGTTGTATGGCATCGAAGGCAACGGATGGTTCATCGGCGTCCATGCCTACGCCCGGTTCCTGAAAGTGTCCTTCTTCAAAGGGGCGTCGCTCGTGCCGGTGCCACCGGTCACCAGCAAGTCGGATGAGGTGCGCTATCTCCACCTCTCTGAGGACGCCCGACCGGATGACGCGCAGATGGCCTCATGGGTCCGGCAGGCGTCAACGCTACCCGGATGGAACCCCTAGCGCCGCCACCACCACCGGTGCGCAGGTACGTCTCCAGAAGCGCCAAGCGCAAGCAAAGTCAGGGATGATCGTCTCGCCATGAGCACGCGGGTTTGCACAACAGGGCTCGTTGGTCTGACGTCGCTGGCGGGTAGCGCGCTGGCCATTGCGACCCTCCACGTGCTCGAATCTGGATTCTCGCCGCTCGTAGCGACCGTAAGCGAGTACACCCTGTCTCGCCACGGCTGACTGATGCACGTGTTCTTCATGATGCTCGCGCTGGGATCGGCGTGCCTCGCGGCCCTTCAGTGGACTGCCACATCCGTGCGCCAATGGATTCTGACAGCCTGGCCCGTCGGCAAACTCGCGTGCGCGGTCTTCTCGACTCATCCAGGCGGCGTGCCCACGACGGTACCGGGGTACGTGCACTCCGTGGCGGCGATGCTCGCCTTCGCATCGCTGTTCGCGTGGCAGATCCTGTACGTAATTTAGGCCGAGGTCCTCACGGTATCGGTCGCAGCAATGTCGGGCGTGGTGTTCGGCTTCGCCAGTTCGAGTTGGATCGGCTTCGGCGCAGGAGAACGGGTTGCCGTCGTCGCCAATATGGCATGGATCGCGTTCATGATCGTCGCGCCTGCGCGCCGCGCTTCGGTAACGGAACACCTCGCGCCATCATGAGCGCCACAGCCAGCACGTCGGCTGAGGTGCGCGACCTCGACCTCTCCGAGGACACCCGACCGGACGACACGCACATGGACTCATGGGTCCGGCAGGCATCAACGGCCTCACCCCCCTCTCCCGCCTCGCTTCCCTGTCAACAACCTTGTGAGAGACAACACCTAGCGACACCAAGCCCACATGCGCGACTAGTACTCGCCCTTTATCACAAAGAACGACCCGCGGATCGTGCCCGCCAGCTTCGAGCGTTGCCTCGCGAACTTGAAGCGCGTTGCCAACCCGTCCGGGACTTCCATGCCCTCGGACAACTTGAACCTGACCGCCCGCTTCTTGGCGTCGTCGATCGTGTACATCACGTTGATGGACAACCCACTCTCATAGAAGACGTAGCCAAAGCGGATGCCTCCAGCCTCGAACTGCGTCGCCTCGAGCGGTCGCGATCCTCCTTGAGGATCCGGTGAACCCAATCGACGGTCGCCTGCGCCTCGGTGGCCGGTTGGACGGTAAACGTGTGGCCGTACTTGTTCTGGAACTAGCGCGCCTCGTTCGCGCGCAGGCCAGCAAGCGCATCCGCCACCGGCGATGTCTCGAGGCCCACGGTTGACACGGTCTCAAAGTTCACTTCGTACATGGTGATGTTTCCAACACCGGCTTCAGGATGCACCCGCGCCCGAAGCGTCATTTTCCAAAAGGTAAGTCAGGTCCACGATGCCTCCGGAGAGGCAAGCAAACGCCCGGCCACCACAAAGGTGAACCGGGCGCTGCGGTTGCCGAAGCTACCAAAGTCGGGAGGTGGCGCCTGAACGTCGTGCCGGGTTCACCGGGGCGGATCCAGGCACCACCGGGTCCTACTGGGTTGCCTTGAGCTTGTGCAGGATCAGCGGGAAGGTGAGGTGCCAGAAGGCGCCATTGCAGTAGCTGTTGAGCACCGTCGGCCACCCCTGCCAGTAGGTCGTGTTCATCGGGATCCGATGGAACCACTGGATGAATGGGATGTTCGGCAGTTCCTTCAGCCAGATGGCCATTGCGTCATGGAACAGGTCCAGGACACGTGGGTCACCCATCGGGATGCTGTTCATCTTCTCCACGATGACGTCGAAGTCCTTGTTGGACCAGCGGCTGAGCTGGTTGCCACCACCACCGGACGTCGTGGTCTTCGGGACCGAGTTCTCACTCGTGAAGAGGAACATCGTGTAGTACGGATCGGCGATGCTCGCCCCGTGGCCCATGAACCAGGCACCCTTGTGCGTGCCAAGCATGGCTTGGTCGTACCAGTCCGGAGGCATGCTGTAGGAGGACTCGAAGCCACCCTTGCGCA
>CAMDTO010000058.1 GCA_945907765.1 Thermoflexus hugenholtzii JAD2
TATCATCGTCCCAAGTCGCCAATCCTGAAGGGGTGCGGCGCCGGGATCGGGAAACTGACACTTGCGATCCGTGGTCGCCCCAACATACGACACGATAGATGGAGCGACATCAGTTCACCGGGATTGGACCTGCGTACCCACGATTGCGCACGACCTCGCTGAAGTCGACGACAGCAACTTCGCCATCACGGGTCGATGTCGACCGCGGGGTCAAACTGCGAGTCCGATGACGTCTGGCCATAGGACGCACGAGGCCGTGTCAGGTCAATCGCGTCAATCCGATCATTTCCATCGGCGTCACCGTCGCGGATGCGATCCTTGCCAAGAGCGATGGTGCGGACGGCATTGGGACGAAGCGATTACGCACCCGACTTGTGCGAGAGTGCACCGGACGGCTTGACCACGAGATCGTAGGTCCCGTCAAGACCCACAACGATGCCATCGATCATGCCGGTTTGGTCAGAGACAGGGTTGAGTTCGACGACTGGCGTGTGGCTTCCGGGAACAGATGGCCCGCGATACAGGGCGAGGGAGACGGGAACCGCGTACGCCAGTGCCGGCGCAGACACCGCACGGGTCAGCAAAATGGAAGTCACGAGTTCGGTGACTGGCGCTGGGGTGGCAGTGCGGGTGGAGGTTGAGGTGCGGGTCGCAGTGGCACTTCGGGTCGGTGAGGCACCAACGGCGGGAGTGCGCGTGGCCGACGTCAACCGCGGTTGACGTCGGCGTCGAAGCAGGCGGTGGCGTGACGGATGCCGTTACGGTGGGCAGGTTCATTGGCAGGCCCCACCACCACCCCTCGGCCACCCGGATCGGTTGCACCTCACCGCAATCCTTGGCCCAGTCGACACGGCACCCTGATCAGTCAGGGGAGGCCCGAACGGCATTCCCCTGGACTGACCAAGCCAGTCGTCCTGACGGGTATCGTCTCGGGCAACAGACCGGGCGACACGTCGCCGAAAGGATCACCAAGCCATGCCGACCACGTCCCACGTACCGACCGTCGACACCCACGTCCATGCCGGCCTCACGAAGTACGAACCAGTTGAAAGCCTGATCGACCAGATGGGGCATCACGGAGTCGACCACGCCGTCCTAGTGCAACACATGGGCATGTTCGACAACGACTACCTGATCGACTGCGCTCGACGGCACCCCGGCCGTTTCGCGATCGCGTGCCTGGTCAACCCCGAAGAACCGCATGCGCCCGCAACGTTGGAGGCAATCGTGGGAACCCACCCGTCCGTCCAGGGAATACGCCTCTACCTGGCCGATCTGTTCGCCGGGATCCCAGGTGCGATTGCCCTCTGGGAGAAGGCAAACGATCTGGGCCTGAACATCACGATGGCCGGGACGTTGGCCCACCTCGCATCTGACGAGATGGTTGCGACGGTGCGTCGCTACACCAAGGCACGCCTGCATGTGGAACACCTGTCGCACCCGAACCCGCGTGAGGATGCCCCCTACCCGGGGTACCAGCGTGCGCTGGCGCTGAGCGCGTTTGAGAACACGGTGCTCAAAGTCAGCGGCTTCTACAGTTTCACGACATCGCCGTGGTCCCCCTACCTGGATACCCTGCGGTTCGTGGACATGGCGCTCGAGGCGTATGGGCCGGAACGGATGATGTGGGGGTCGGACTTCCCGCCCGTCAGCGGTCGCGAGGGGTACGGGAATGCAATCACATTCGGGCGCAAACACATCTCAATTGCCGACGCCCACTTGCGTTCAGCCCTGATGGGCGGGACCGCGACGAAGTTCTGGAAGTTCGGCACGACGGCATAACCCGTCAGTCAGGACACCGGGAACGGTACTGTTAGAGGGCCGGCACGGGATTGTTGCCGGCCTGGTGGACCGGCACGCACCGGAATCATGGAGGGTGACGGCCTTGGCGATTGCGTCCGAGCCCCGGGTTGAGGATCGTGTCGGCGGGTCCGACGAACTCAAGCGGGTCTTCAGCGAAGTCAAACAGGTGATCGTCGGTCAGGACACCCTGATTGAACGGTTGCTCGTTGCGCTGCTTGCGCGCGGGCACATCCTGCTGGAGGGGGTGCCCGGACTGGCGAAGACCCTCGCGGTCAAGACGATCGCTGAGGTCGTCGGAGGCACGTTCCGGCGAATCCAGTTCACGCCTGACCTTGTGCCGGCCGATCTGGTGGGGACGCGCATCTACAGGCAGGCTACCGGAGACTTCGGGGTCGAACTCGGGCCGGTCTTTGCAAACCTTCTCCTCGCGGACGAGATCAACCGTGCGCCGGCAAAGGTCCAGAGTGCGCTGCTTGAAGTCATGCAGGAACGCCAGGTGACCATCGGCGGGATTTCCTATCCGGTGCCGGACCCGTTCCTCGTGCTGGCGACGCAGAACCCGATCGAACATGACGGGACGTACGCGCTGCCTGAGGCACAGGTGGACCGGTTCATGTTCAAGACGATCGTCGGGTACCCGAGCCTGCAGGATGAACTGGAAATCGTGGCCCGCGTGACGGGCACTGCCTCCAAGGTCATGGCGCGTCTGACACCCGAACGCCTGCGCTGGTGGCAGGCCGAGGCTGACCGGATCATGATCGATACGAAGCTGCATGAATATGCCGTGCAGATCGTGACCGCAACCCGAAATCCGGAATTGTTCGACCTGACGCACCTTCGGCGGTTCATGACCTTCGGGGCGAGCCCACGTGCCTCGATCAACATGATCACGAGTGCGCGGGCTCTTGCGTTGCTGCGCGGGCGGTCGTATGCGCTACCGGAAGACCTCTGGACATTGGCGCCAGACATCCTGCGCCACCGTCTCGTGCTGTCTTACGAGGCCCTCGCTGAGGACGTCGCAGTTTCAGACATCGTGACGCAGATCCTCGAGAAGGTGCCTCCACCACACCTCGGCTATCCCGGGGAACGTCGCGGACCTACCGAACGGAGTGAACGGATCCTGGCAGCAAACCTGGGGCAAGACGCTCCCGCTCCCCGCCGGCGCTGGTGGCCATTCGGGCGACGGGGCGGGTCGTGAAACCCGCATGGCGGTGGTGGCGACGCACCGCAACCGCACCATCGACAAGCGAACGCAGCGCAACGACCACCGCACCAGGAGAAGTGGAACGCCTGCTGCGTCGCCTTGATGTGTCAGTGGTTCGGAAACTCGATGGGGTCCGCCAGGGAGAGCATCCGACGGCCGCCTTCGGTCCAGGGCTGGACCTCGCAGACTTGCGACCCTACGCGCCCGGCGACGACGTGCGCAGTCTGGACTGGAACGTCACTGCACGGACCGGGACGCCCCACGTTCGGAGGTTCTACGAGGACCGTGATATCAGCGCGTGGCTGGTACTTGACCTTTCCGGATCAATGGTGTTCGGCAGTGGGACGGAAACAAAATCGTCGCGCGCGCTGACCATCTCCGGAACGCTGGTCCGACTGCTGACCGCACGAGGTGACCGGGTCGGCGCGCTGCTCTACACCGGTTCTCCACCTCGACCTGACGGTTCGGTGCGTGACCGGGCAGACCGTCCGCGCGCGCCAGGCTTGACAAGGCGTCGCCTCACGGCATGGTTGGATGGAGCGCCACGGATTACCCGGCGGCCCGCCTTGCGCGTCAGTGCTGGGGCCGGCCGGACCCACGCACTCCGCCTCCTGCAACGCGCGGTGGCAATCGCCCGCGGTCTGCTCAGGACACCCGGCCACCGGAATACCCCAGCCGCACGTCACCCGGTGACCAACCTGGCCACGTTGCTCGACCAGTCGTTCGCGACAGTGACACAAAGGTCACTGGTGGTGATCGTGTCTGATTTCCTGGATATTGCTACAAGTGCGGGCGGACCCGTCGCCGCCGATCAGTGGGCGCGAAGCCTGCGTGGACTGTCTGCCCGTCACGACGTCGTTGGCGTGTGGATACACGACCAACGCGAACTGGCCATGCCTGACGCTGGGGTAGTGACCTTCGAGGATCTGGAGACCGGCGAGCAACTGACCGTGGATACGAGCCAGCCGGGTATCCGACAGGCATTCACCGCTCAGGCAACCGCGCGTCAACGTTCACTGCTCAGGACCTTCACGCGTGCCGGTGGCCTCCTGTGGCCCCTCGACACCACTGAAGCAGTGGTCCCGTCACTCGTCCGATTACTCGAGACGCGCCGTCGCATGGCAACGGGCCTGCGCCGTGCGCGGATGGCAGCCGGGTAGGCGAAGGGCGGCGGACAAGCGTGGAATTCGCGGTAGCAACGGTACTGTGGTGGATTGCTGGGGGCGTGGTGCTTCTCTCCGCGTATGCGTGGTCCCAGGCCAGCCGCTCCCGCGATGCCGTGCCGTTCCCTGATGTGTCGCTAGTGCGCGCCGCCATGGCGACCCGGCCATCAACCGCAGGGCGTCGGCACATACCGGCAGTCCTGACCGTGGCCGCGCTGACGCTGGCAGCCGTCGCAATCGCGCGACCGGCATTGCGCACGCCGATCCCGCGGGAACGCACGACAATAGTGCTGGTTCTGGATGTTTCCGGAAGCATGACGGGTAGGGATGTTTTTCCGACCAGGCTGGAGGCAGCCAAGTCAGCTGCGCGGGGCTTTGTCAATAGTTTGCCTGCCGGGTTCCGGGTGGGAGTGGTCTCATTTTCCTCGCAGGCATCGCTTGTCCAACCCGTGACCGAGGACATGCGCCTGGTACGGACCGCGATTGACCAGTTGCAACCAGATGGTGGGACTGCGATCGGTGACGGACTTCAGGTTGCATTGGCGTCGTTACCACCGGAGACCTTCGCAACGCCGGGTGAGCCGCCGAAGACGCCAGCGGGAAGTACGGACGTTCAGGGCGGGGTCAACGCGGACGGAACCCCATTGACCGCACCACCAATCCCACCAGCGGTTGTCCTTCTCCTCACTGATGGGCAGAACACCGAGGGGCCAGACCCACACGACGCGGCATCTGACGCCAGAACATCGGGTGTCCCGGTCTTCACCATTGGGATGGGCGGACGCGGAAACCCGTTCGGAAGTGGAAATCGCGGGAATGGTGTTGACGAGACGCTCCTTCAGGAAATCGCCGCGCAGACGGGTGGACAGTACTACTTCGCTCCAGGCGCGGGCGAACTCAACCGCATCTACGGCGACCTTGGCCGGGCCCTGGGGTGGGACTGGGAACGCTACGACATCGGGCAGTACTTCGCCGTCGGATCGCTATTGACCCTGACCTTGGCGTCAATCCTCGCCTCATGGTGGCTCGACCGGTCGCCGCGACCAGGGCAAGCCACGCCGTTTGGAGCGGGCGCACGGTGAACATCGGCGACATGCTGGCTTCGGCAACCCGGCTGCGCGATGCCCTCCAGGCGTATGGGATTGAATGGCGTCAACCGGAACTCCTCTGGGGCATCCTGGCAGTCCCGTTCATCCTTCTCGTGTGGGCCGGGACGAGGCTTTCCCGGAAGCGATCAGCCGATCTGTTCCGTATCGTGACGCAAACGCCCCCACGGCGATCAGGACGCTGGCGCCGGGGCATTGCTTCTTTCCTGACGCTTGCAAGCCTGAGTGGCCTAGCCATTGCGTTTGCGAGGCCTGTCTGGACGCACCCCATGCCACGCGACCGGGCAACGGTAATCGTGATCCTCGATGTGTCCGAAGCGATGCGCGCCACCGATGTGTCGCCAACAAGGCTGCAATCCGCGCGGCGCATCATCCAGAACGCAATCGACCGCGCACCGGAACGCCTGCAAATAGGTGGCGTGGCGTACGGACCGGCAGCCTACGTGGTTGCGAACCCGACCTACGACCATGGTGCAGTGTCTGCCGCATTGCAGGCGGTTCGCAGCGTCACCGGGGCCGCGCCCGGGGATGCCCTCACGGTCGCATTGGCGGCAATCCCGGCGTCTGATGCCGGGTCAGGCAGACGTGTCCCCGGGGCGATCATCCTGGTTTCGACAGGTGACCAAACCACGGGACGACCGCTGGGAACCGCGGTCGCGGCCATTGAAGAGGCAGGTGTACCAGTCCACACGGTGGCCATCGGGCCGCGCGGGGGCGCGCCGTCAGCCGCAGTGACCGCGACACCATCGCCCTTCAACCCCGATGTGCTGATGCAGATTTCGCGCCAGACGCGGGGGCGAACAATCACGAACCCAACCGCCCGCGACTGGGACACGCTCTACGAGGCAATTGCCGAGGACGTCGTCATCGAACCCCGCCCAGAGGAGGTCGGGCACCTTGTGGGAAGCGCGGCGCTCGCCGCATGGACCCTTGGGATGGTCCTGTTGGTAACCGCTTCACGACGGCTCATGTGACGGCCCGGGATGCCCAAAGGGTCGTCATCACCGTCACTCGTGCATCCCCTGATCGTGCCCGCCTCGCGGAGCATTCCGGGAAACACGACGCAGGCCCTTCCTGATGGCCTTAGCCTGTGACGCATCCAGAAGGATGTCGACAAGCGGGGGCCCGCCATGTCCAAGCCCCTGATCGTATGCGAGGAACCTCACGACGCCACCCTGGGCACGGTCGGTCTCATGCTCGACAGGGTCGAGATGGATGTCGTCAGTGAAGAACTGGATGGTCGCCTGGACGACGCCCCGCGGTGGCGCCGCGCCCGCACCGAATGGCAGGACACTGAGGACAGCATCTTCGCCACGGGTGCGGTTCAGATGTTCACCAATCGCCGTGGCAAGACCAGCTGCGTGGTCGGTGGGAAACCAGACCGCCGCACGTACGCCGGGATGATCGACAAACAGGGCCGTGCAACACCCGTCACGACAATTCCCAAGGTCAACGTTGTCAACCACGCCAGTCCGGTAGCCGACAAAGGCGGATGGCCATGGCTCATCATCGTCGTCGCCACCACCGTCATCATCGTCATCGTCGAGGAAGTCGTCACCACCACCACCATCGCCGTCGGCCAGCAATGGGGTGACCTGGTCCAACATGTCTGGCCGATCAAGCACACCGGTGGCCCCTGCGTCCCCGCCCTGACGCCCCAGCTCGCGGCCCAGAGAGGCGAAGACTTGCGCCAACGCGTTGAGTTCGGGATCAGATGACCCGGGATTGTCACCGGACAGGCGCGAGGCAAGGGCTTGCTGGCCCTGGGGAGACGATGCCAAGCGACGAACTGCCCGCAAGAACGCCTCGGCCTCATCGTCACCGGAGCCGCGCCGTCCGCCAATGCCCGGTGATCGGCGCGGACGGTCGCTCACGGCATCATGCGAGGGACCGCGCTGCCCAAGACCGCGCAACCACCCTTCCACACTGTCGGCCGTTCGACCGGCATCCTGATCGTCGCTGTGACCCTTGTTGCCTTCGTTCATCGCCCTTGCCTGAACCCCAAGTCTAACGCGCAACCAACAAGTCGGCATGAAGGCCCGCGCACGACGTTGAAGTCCGGCGCGACCAATCCCAGCAGAAGTATGCAGAATGGGACCGGCCAACGACGCGGTTACCCCACCAAACCCCAACACTATGGAGAGAACGCATGACCCCATCACCCACGAAGCCTCGCGCACTCGGCAAAGGTGCACAGGTTGCGTTCGTCGCCCCAAGTCGGCCCGTCACGCCGGACAGCCTGGCGACTGCCTCCGCCATCATCGGGGAATGGGGAATGATGACCACGACTCGCCATCTCGTGACCGGTGGCCGTGGCTACCTGGCTGGCGAAACCGATACCGCGCGCGCCGCCAAGTTCACCGAGGCACTGTGCGATCCAGAGACCGATGCGATCTGGTGCGCCCGCGGCGGGTACGGTGCCGGTCGTCTCCTCCCACTGATCGACTGGGAACGTGCCCGGCGTGAAGCAACACCAAAACCGATCACTGGGTACAGCGACATCACGGCCCTCCACTTGGCCATTGAGCATGAACTCGGATGGATTACCCTGCACGGGCCGGTGGCCGCCCTGCTAAAAGCCGATGGACCGCCCATCACCCGTGACACCTTGCGCCGGGTGTGGACCGAGAACGAGCCTTTGGGGGTCCTGCCGGTGCCGGACGGGACTGATGGGTGGCAGGGACACCTTCACATCACCCGGACTGGCACGGGTAGCGGTCGCCTGACTGGGGGCAATCTGGCGTTGGTCGCCTCACTGGTCGGGACACCGTGGGCACTGCAGGGGACAGGGAAATTGATCGTGCTGGAAGATGTGGACGAAGCCCCCTACCGGATTGACCGGATGCTGATCCAACTCCGGCAGGCTGGCACCTTCGAAGGGTGTCGCGGGATCGTGTTCGGTTCGTCACCAACATGCGAGACGGTCAAGGATTCTCGGCCATCCCTGACACTTTTTGAGGTTCTTGACGAACTACTCGGTGATCTCGGGGTCCCCGTGATCTATGGCTGGCCGATCGGACACACCGACCACCAGTGGACACTTCCCCTGGGAACGATGGCAACGCTGTCCGTTGAAAGCGACGGACAAACCAGCACGCTGCGGATTGACGAAAGCGCCACGACGGACGAACGCCATGGGTGATGCACGCGGATCTCCTGGCCCAGGGACTACGCGATTCTGGCCGTCCGACACCTAGACTTTCGGGATGCCCGATCCGAAGACCATCACGCTATCCGCCGAAGTCCGAGCCGCGATCAACGACGGTCGACCAGTGGTTGCGTTGGAAAGCACCTTGCTCGCGCATGGTCTCTCCTACCCGGCCAATATCGAACTCTCCAGGGAAGTCGATGCCATCGTGCGCGATACCGGGGCAGTCCCAGCGACTGTGGCGGTCATCCGGGGGTTCCCGACCATCGGTCTCGACGACGAAGCAATGGCAATCCTGACCCAGACCCCCGGCATCGCGAAACTCAGCGCCCGGGATCTGGCCATCGCGATGGGAACCGGGATTGACGGGGCGACAACGGTGGCAGGTACAGCCTCCCTCGCCGCCGCCGTGGGCATCAGCGTCTTTGCGACCGGCGGCTTGGGGGGAGTGCATCGCGGCGCCCGGGAGAGTTTCGACGAGTCTGCCGACCTGGCGACCCTCGCCCGCGCCGCAATCATCGTGGTCTGTGCAGGTGTCAAATCATTGCTTGACATCAGCGCGACACTTGAGCGATTGGAAAGCCTGAATGTCGCCGTTGCCGGATACCGTACGAACCGGTTCCCCGGCTTCTACCGGCGTGATAGCGGCTACCCGGTTGACTGGTCACTTGAAAACGTGGCCAGTGTCGCGAAAGTCGCTCACGCCCGGAATGCATTGCGCCGGAGCGGCGTCGCCGGCGCTTACGGTGCCCTGGTGATCGCCAACCCGCTGCCAGAGGGCGAGGAACTGGACGCGAGCGTGCACGACCAGGCTCTTGCAAGTGGCCTGGCCGAGGCCAACCGCCTCGGCATCCGGGGCAAGGCGGTCACACCGTTCCTTCTGGCCCACTTCCACGCCGCGACCGGTGGCGAAAGCCTTCGGGTGAACCTCGAAATCATTCGCCAGAACGCACGTCTGGCGGCCGAGATTGCCGTCGCGATCGCCAACGAAAACCGATGACTGCGCTGCTGTTCGCCTTGGCATCGGCGCTGGCCTGGGGTATCTCTGACTTCCTCGGGGGCTATCTTTCGCGACGCTTGCGCACAATCACCGTAATTGCGTTGTCGCAGATGTGCGGTCTCGCGGCCATCGTGTGTGCCTGCGCCTTGACCGGCAAGGGGTTCCCAAGCGAGACGGCGTCCCTGTTCGCCTTTGGGGCAGGGTTGACCGGTGCCGCGGGCCTTGGGGCGTTCTACCAGGCGCTTTCGATCGGCACCATCAGCCTCGTGGCGCCGCTTGCCGCCACGGGCGTCGTGGTGCCGGTCCTGGCGGGTCTCCTGGCCGGTGAGGCGGTCGGATTGATCGGGATTGCGGGAATGTTCTGCGCAATGTCAGGAGTTATCCTGGCCTCCATCTCGAACCCGGGACCGCACCAGCGGTTGTCGGTGGAAGTCCAGGCGCATCGGGCAAGCATCATCCTCGCCATCCTTGCCGCGATCGGGTTCGGGGCCTTCTTCACCCTGTTCCACACCGCTGCCACCGAAGGCCTCCTTGAAGCAGCCTTGGTGCAACGGATCACGTCGGTCGCGCTTCTCGGATCCGCGTGGATCATCATGACCTGGCGCGACCGCCAATCACTCGAGGCGCATCCCGCGCCGGGCCAACTCTCACCGCGATCGATCTGGGTGATGGTCGGCATGGTCATTACCGGCGTGTTTGACATGCTTGCCAATATTCTCTACGGCGAAGCAAGTATCACCGGGCTGCTCAGCCTGACCGCGATGGTCAGTTCCCTCTACCCGGTAATCACGGTCTTGCTCGCACGCTTCGTCCTGCTCGAACGGCTAGGCGGCCTCCAGCAAACGGGCGTCGGCCTTGCCCTGGTCGGAATCGTGCTGATCTCGTTGAAGTGACCACCCGCCTCAAATGCGTCGCGCCGTGATCGCCTCGATGATCGGCGTGTACGACGCCTCGAAGGCTGCAACCCCGTCGTGCTCCAGTCGATCGGTCAGCGCATCGAAGTCGATCCCGTGCGACATCACTTCCTGCAGGAGGGTCTCGGCCTGCACGATTTCCCCAGGCGCATCGATCGACCGCACCACTTCGACACCGGCAAAGATTGCATCAAGCGTGGGAGCTGGCACCGTATTCACCGTATCCGGTCCGATGAGGGCGTCAACGTAGTAGGTTGGATGCAACGCTGGGTTCTTGACACTCGTACTTGCCCACAAGAGACGCATCGGGCGGGCGCCATGGTCGGCCAATGCCTGCCACCGGGGCGTTGAACCGATGTTCCGGTAGTGCGCGTACGCGATGCGTGCGTTTGCGATTGCGGACTTCCCTATCAGGTGTGCGGTCCCGGGGATGCCCGAAAGCCGTGCATCAACGGCGGTATCGACACGGCTGACGAAGAAACTCGCGACCGTTGCCACCCGCGATAGGTCGCCGCCAGACTGGCGGAAGCGTTCAAGACCATCCAGATAGGCATTCGCGGCCGAAACATATCGCTCGACATCGAACAGGAGGGTGACATTGACGTTGATGCCACTGGCTACGGAGTCGGCGATTGCCGGGATTCCGGCAATCGTGGCCGGAATCTTGACCATGAGGTTGGGCCGGTCGACCGCAAGCCAGATGCGCCGAGCCGCGGCAATTGTGCCGGCGGTGTCGTTCGCCAACCGGGGCGATACTTCAAGGCTGACGAAGCCGTCAGACCCGTTGCGGGCGTCGAAAGTCGGGCGAAGCAGGTCCGCAGCGTCCCGGATATCGGCGATGGCTACCTGCTCAAAGACAGCCTCGGGATCGAGGCCCGACGCCAGAAGCCCCGGAACTTCCGGATACGCGTCACCAACGGCGAGCGCCTTCTCGAAGATGGTCGGGTTGGATGTGACCCCACCAAGTCCGAGGCGGACGAGACGTCCCAACTCTCCCGAACGAAGAATCTCACGGCTGATGGTGTCAAGCCAGATGCTCTGTCCAGCGGCGCGGAACCGGCGCAGCGCATCCGGGACGGGCTGTGCCCCGCCGACACCCTGAGGGTCAAACCGATCGACCACCATCGTGTCGCCTCCTCGTCCGGCCACCGGATGCATCCGGCACGCTCAGCGCGATTGTACGGCCGAACCGCGGTTCAGTCCCTCGACAGTCATCGATCAGATGGCCGTCCAACCACCGTCAGCAAGGAGGCAGGTACCGGTAATGAGGCTTGCAGCGGGTCCGGTAAGGAAGACCACCGCATGGGCTACTTCCTCGGGTGTGCCGAGACGGCCGAGAGGGATACGATTGACAATATCTTGACGAATGATATCGTCGCCGAGGAGGTGACTCGTGAGGCCCGTCTCCACGAACGTCGGCCCAACCGCGTTGACGCGGACGCCACGGGGCGACCAATCCAGAGCAAGCGCGCGGACGAGATTAACAACCCCGGCCTTGGCGGCGCAGTAGGCCGGAGACTTCGGCGTGGCGACCACACCATGCTGGGACGCGATCGCCACGATGGCCCCGCGTTGCCGGGGAACCATCCGTCTTCCGGCGGCCTGACAAGTAAAGAACACTCCCTTGAGGTTGATGTCGAGGACAGTGTCCCAATCGGCTTCGCTTACCTCAAGGGCCGGGCGCCTGATGTTGACGCCAGCGTTGGCGACGACAATTCCCACGGGCCCCAAGGCTTCCTCGGCCAATGAAAAGGCCACCTCGATTCCTGGCAGATTTGTGACATCAAGCGGAACGGCGACAGCCCGGCGACCAGCCAGCACCAGTTCGTGGACGAGACTCGCGGCCTCCACCTCACGCGAAGGATGGTCGGCAACCACCACGTCGGCCCCGGCACTCGCCAGGGCACGTGCAATCGCCGAGCCAAGACCCCCAGTGGCGCCGGTCACGAGGGCAATCTCGCCCGACAGGCTGAACGGCGATGATGGCGGCGTCATCGGGTGATTGACCTCATCGACCCTTCTCGCCCATGCCCCACGAACGGAGGTTGGTGATGCTTGTCCGGACACAGTCGATCATCGGCGCATCGCCTGCATCCTGTTCGACGCAATGCCACTCAACCCCGCCATCATCAGCAGCATCAAGGATCGAAGGCCAGTCAAGACGTCCGGCGCCGACAGGCGCATATGTGTGCCGGTCATCATGGGTCATGTCCTTGCAATGGATGATCGGGATCCGCCCGGCATAGTGCCGAAGCATGGCCACCGGGTCGGCACCACCTTTGGTAATCCAGTAGACATCAGGTTCAAAGACCACGAGGGACGGGTCAGTCTCGCCCAGGAGGACATCGAGACCCGTCCGGTCGGGTGCGTCCGAGACCGGGGCAAGTTCGAAGTCGTGGTTGTGATACCCGAACACAAACCCCCGGTCGAGGCATCGTTCGCCGATGTGGTTCAGGGAAGCGGCAACCTCCCTCCAACCGGCCAGGTTGGCACGTCGGGCGGGCGCAATGTGGGGGCAGAAGATCCAGTGATTGCCAATCTCGCCGTTGTAGTCCAGTTCGCGGTCGAGATCGCCCTCAAGCACACTCATATCCGTATGGGTACCCGCGGGTCTTACTTCGGCGCTCGCGAGGAGGGAACGCATTTCCGGGGCCGGCAACCCGCCGTAGTGAGCGAATTGCACACCGTCGTAGCCCATCTCCCCGACCGCCCTGATTGCTCCGCGGAACCCCTCGGGATCGGCCATCTGCGACCTGAGCGAATAGAGCTGAAGCGCCACGGGCACCACACGGGGCCCCCTATGTGCAGACACCATCGGAACATCCCCCTCTTGAGACGTGAACAACCACCAATAGGCGCGGCAGGAACTTCCCGCCCGTGGCAGACCCCATAGCGACCTCAATTCCGACTATACCCGCGTCAATCGGCGCGGGAGTACCCTCACAGGCGACGGCACGTTCGGACTGGTCCGGGCACGCTACGAGGAGACTCTCACCATGGAACGCGTACGTATTGGTGTGATCGGAACAGGCGGGATCGTTCAGGCAGTCCATATTCCGCAAATGCTTGCGCATGGACGCGTCGACTTTGCGTGGTGCGCCGATTCTGACCCGGCAACGGCAGCGAAGGCAGCGACGCTCGCACACGCCCCGGTGTCCGGAACAGACTACCGGGCCCTGTTGAGAGATCATCCCGTCGACGCCGTGACGATCGGGACACCCCACGTGGCGCACTACGACGCGGTCATGGCAGCCCTCGAGGCTGGAGTGCACGTCTGCTGCGAGAAGCCCCTGGCCATGACCGTCGCCGAAGCCGAGGCGATGGCAAACGAAGCCGCACGGCGGGGTGTGATCACGTTCGTGCCCTTTTCCTATTGGTTCGTCCCGGCAGCCAGGCTCATGAAGGAACTGATCGACGAGGGTGCCCTTGGGCAACTGACCCACATCAACGGGTACTACGGACAAGGGTTCGGCCTTACCGACATGCCCATGCGTTGGCGGTTCCAGCGGGCGATCGCGGGCAGTGGCGCGCTCGGGGACCTCGGATCGCACCTGATCTCCCTGACGTACCTCTGGGGAGGCAAGATCCGCCGGCTCACGGCGCATACCAAGACCTTCGTGCACGAGCGGCGGATCGAAGGCACCGACCAGATGGCACAGGTCGATGTGGATGATGACGTGCAGGTGATCGGAGAACTCGAAAGCGGTGCGCTGATCAACCTGTCAGCCTCGCGCACCTATGCCGGCCGCGGGAACTTCCAGCGGGTCGAGGTGAGCGGTTTCAAGGGAGGTGCGGTCTACAACAACTCGCACGGTGACGAACTTGAAGTCTGCCTGGGTGATGCGTGGGTCGCACGCAACCAATGGGGCACGCTCAAGGTGCAGCCAAAGCACCGACTGACCCAGATGCAGGTCTTCCCGAACGCGATTCTCGAGAGAAAGGCACCTGCCGACGTGCTGCCGAATTTCCAGATCGGCCTCGAAGTGCAACGCGTGATGGAAGCCATCGAGGAATCGGCGACCAGCGGACAGTGGGTCAGCCTCTGACGAATCGGCACTTGCGTCACTGGCGGCACTTGCAAGGGGAGAGAAACGGATGCGGTTCGTGATTGCCGGCGCCGGGGCACTGGGGACGGTCTACGCCGTCCTTCTTGCCAAGGCGGGGGCCGACGTCTGCGTGCTGACCCGACCCTCACGGGTTGATGCCTTGCGGGGCGGAATGCAGGTGCGGGGTCTGCGGGAGGAAACCGCCACGATCAAGGTGGTGACCTCTGCCGCAGAAATTGGCAGGGCCGATTACCTTATCTTGACGACCAAGGTTGGTGACAGTGCGGCAATTGCCGAGACGTTACGGGGTGCGGATATCGAGACGGCCCTGTCGCTGCAGAATGGCCTTGCAAAGAACGACATCCTGGACGACGTGTTCGGACCAGACCGCGTGATTGGTGCCGCGTGCGCCGTGGTCGCCGGACAGGGAATGGTCTACGGCGACGCGGTTCTGACAATGAACCGTGCGACGTGGATTGGTGAACGGGCGGGTGCCGGACCCCGAAGCAGTGCGCGCACCGCACGATTGGCCGCGCTTTTCCGCGCCGCCGGATTTCCATCGTGGACAGTTCCTGACGCAACCGCAGTAGAATGGTACAAGCTTTGTGCCTTGCTTCCGGGTTCGCTCGTGACCGCGCTTGCACGCTGCGCGTATTCCGACATGGCGCTGCATCCATATCTGGCACAACAATTCGTCGTGCTCATGCGCGAGGTATTTGCAGTTCCCCTGAAACTGGGCGTGTTTGGAGACAACCGAGAGGTTGTCGACCCCCCGGGCGCACCGTGGTCGTTCGGGACGTGGCTCTCAACGCCTGACGACGTGGCACTTGCGGGTCTCCGGACCATCGGCGAAGCGCAGGTTGCGACTGGCCAGAAGGTGTTCCCCTCAGTGGTGCAGGATGTCCTCGCGGGACGGCGAACCGAGGTGGAGACACTTGTAGGTGGGCTCATTGACCGCGCCCGCACCTGCGGGGTGCCCCTGCCAGCGACGGAGACCTGCTACCGGCTGCTCCGAGGTCTTGAAACGACATTCGCGAGAGCATAGAAAAGCGCCCCTCGTGCCCGTACGCGGCACGAGGGGCGACCTCGAAGGTCCCTGAACTGCCTTGAAGGATTACTTCAGGATTTCGTTACCCACCTGAATGGCCTTCGACACCGCATCGGCGAGGCTCGCCTTGTTGTCGAAGTAGTTCTTCAACTCGGTATTGACGGCAGTGTTGACCTGTCCGAGCTTGAAGTTCGCTGGCAGGCGCAACGTGCCCGCACCCTGCGGGAACGCCTTGATGATGGTGGTGTAGATAGGATCGCGTTCCTTGAGGAGCTTCGGATCGTTCCACACGTCGGTCCGGCCACCCGGGCTTCCGGCGCCACCGAAGACCTGCTCGACACCGTTGTCCTTGTTGGAGACGAACTTCAGCCACTCCCAGACCGCAGCCTGCTTGTCGGCCTTCGTAAGCCCCATGCCCGACCCGGACGCCTGCGTGCCACGCTTGCCGTCCTTGCCCTTGGGGAAGAGTGCGATGCCGACGGGGAAGTTGACCTCGGTCTGGTTAGGCTTTTTGTACTCGGCCACGAGACCCGGGGTCGTGTTGTGCATTGCCAGCTTGCCCATTGCAAAGAGACCGCGCTGGCCGGTCAGGCCGAGTGGGGCACCCTCGATCTTGCGGTTGATGTCGTCGATGAGGAGATGCTTGTAGACGGTCGAGTGGACCCATTCGAGACCGGCACGCGCTTCGGGAGAGTCGATGAGGAGCTTCTTGCCTTCTTCATCGAAGTATTCCCCGCCGAACTGGCGGACCCAGAACGCACCAAACTCCGAGAACCCGGATGCAACCGGCCAGTAGCCCCACTGGTCGGCTTCCTTCTTGGTCAGCTTCTTGGCGATCTCGATGAACTCGTCGATCGTCCAGCTGCCGTCGTCGGGGATCTTCACCCCGGCGGCGTCCGTCAGGTTCTT
>CAMDTO010000059.1 GCA_945907765.1 Thermoflexus hugenholtzii JAD2
ACATCGATGATGTCCGCACCCTCTTGCACCATCGCCAATCCGCGTTCGACGGCACGATCGGGGTCGAAATACCGCCCACCATCAAAGAAACTATCCGGGGTCACATTCAGGATGCCCATGACTCCGACCCGGCGCCCGAGATCAATGGCGTGAGGACCCATGCGAAGGACCCCGGCGCCCCACATCGTGGAGGCAAGCGCCCGGTGAACTGCCCAACCTAATCCTCCGCCTCGGGCGGCAAGTGTGGTTGCAAGTGTCTCGAACTGCATGACCGTGCCAAGCAGGATTAGGTCAAGCGCATCGTCCGCTGCACCATGGCCGCGATACGCGCTCGGCCCGGGAGTGGCAACCCCGCCAATTCTCCCGAATTCCTCCACGATCTCCTGTGCCCATGCCGGTGACACCCCATCAAAGCGAAGGGTTCGACCGCTCCCGCGCCGGACAGTCCGTTCCGCATCCGAACGCGGGACCCCAAGCGTGACGAGATCCCTGACGGTCTGTGCGTCACTGAACGGATGCAGGACACGCACCCTATGGCGGGGGAGGGTTGCAAACCCATCCTCGGCAATTTGTCCGCGAGCGTCACTCGACACTGCAAGCCTCCGATCCGGTCGTCGCGCTGGGTGAAACCATCAACACTGCTCAGAACCCTTCACGGATAGTCGATACGCGGGATGCGCTCTATTTCGACGGCCGCCCAATCGATAATGCTTCCCTTCACCGGAGCCTCTGGCTTGCGAACGCGCACCCGGATGCACTCGAGGTCCGGAAAGACGAGCGCAACTGACCGGGCAATCCCCTCGGCAACAGCCTCCAAAAGATTCAAGCTCGGGCCTTCAACGACCTGCCGCGTGAGCTTGAACAGCGACGCATAGCTGATGGTCTCGGCTACGTCATCCGATGCGCCGGCCTTGCGCAAGTCCCTCTCTACGGTCAGGTCCACGATGAACCGCTGTCCAAGCACCTTTTCTGCTGGGTCCACACCGTGGAAACCGTAAAATTTCATCCCCTCGACCTGAATGCGATCAGTCCTCACAGCAACCGTCCACCCTTCCGAAATCGTCACCATCCAGCTGGAACGCTCCAAGTTTCACCGACGTCAAAGATGCCAAATCATGCCAGAGCCCCGGCACCCGGTCCCGTCGGCTCTGACTGCACACCACCGAAATTCCTGGAAAGACTGGTATAAGCAATCGGGACGGTCGCAACACCAAAGCCCTCCATCCGCATCTGGGAGACCCTTTCTGATGGCCTTGACACCATCCAACGGAACGACATCCACTACCAGTTTTGACTACGACATCATTGTTGTTGGCGGCGGACCTGCCGGCCTCTGTGCCGGGCTGTACGCCTCGCGCGCCAAACTGAGCACCCTGGTCATCGACAAGGCCATCCCCGGAGGCCAGATTCTCAATACCCACCTCATCGAAGACTATCCGGGGTTCCTGTCAATCGAGGGATCCGAACTAGCGGCACGCATGCAGGAACAGGCCGAACACTTCGGCGCCGAAGTGATCATGGCCGATGTCGAGTCCGTCCGCTCTACTGGCGATGGCGGGACGGTCAAGGTCGTTCAAACGTCCGAACGCAGTTACACCGCCCGAGCGGTGATCCTCACCGCCGGCGGAAGTCCAGTAACACTTGATGTACCTGGCGAGGAACGCCTCAACGCACGGGGAGTGTCGTACTGCGCCGTCTGTGATGGGCCATTCTTCAACGGCAAGATCCTTGCCGTCGTGGGTGGGGGGGATGCCGCGGTTGAAGAAGCGACCTATCTCACCAAGTACGCCTCCAAGGTGATCCTGATCCATCGCCGGGGCCAGCTTCGCGCGCAGAAGATCATTCAGGATAGGTTCTTCGCGAATCCCAAGTCAGCGGTCATCTGGGATAGCGTGGTGGAAGAGATTACTGGCGATGGATCGGTGACCGGGGTAAAAGTCCGGAACGTGAAAACGGGCGAAGCCTCCACGATTGACGTGGGTGGCGTCTTCATCTTCGTCGGTTTCCAGCCGAACGGTGACATCCTCGCCGACTCGGGAGTCACCCGGGATCATGGCGGACACATCGTGACAACCATGAACATGGAAACCGGCGTACCCGGGATTTTCGCGGCCGGAGACGTGAGAGCACAACTCGCGCGACAAGTCACGACCGCGGTGGGTGATGCAACCACTGCGGCTCTCGCAGCCGAGAAGTACATCGAGGCAATGCACCCTGTAGGGTGATCAGTGCGACGCTTGAGGAAATGGGTGCCCTTCCGGGCACCCGGGTGCGCTACTCTTCGCCGACGGTCCGGTACGCACGCAATGGTGAACCAGACGAACTGGCACCAGGGACACGGTACTGGCCAGACTTGACCAACAATGCCAATGCTGCCACCCGGGCGGCTTGCGCCGGACCAGCGTACGACCTGCCTGCACGCACGACCGTTGACACATCATCCGTCGTCCCTGACGGTCCCATCACGTCAATCGCCCGTGCCATACCTCTGGAGACTTCAACCATGGTGCCCTCCTTGGCTCCTGGATGCATGACGTCCTCGCCAGACCAAACCGCGGAAAACCGTCTCCGCAATCACGCCTGCCTCGACACGTCCTGTCGAGTATCGACAAGCCGCCCCATCTCTGAAGGGGTCGGTCAACCAAAGTGGACGGCACGCTTGCCAGAAAGCATCGTGACCCTGCAAAAGGTCGATTCCACGCGACCACTACCCAACCGGAGATCGACATGACGGCCCCGGAACCGACAATCGGGCACATTTCGAACAGATTGACGTCTGGTGACTTCGGTCCTGCACCCTCGGCGTTCCTGATTGATCGCGATGGCGTCATCAACGAACATCGCCCGGGACGTTACGTCAATGACTGGCCGGACTTCTCGTTCCTGCCCGGAACGTTCGACGCTTTTCACGCGTTATCGACAACGCGAAATCCCGTCATTGTCGTCACGAACCAGAGTGGTGTCGGCCGTGGCGCAATGAGTGCGTTGGCACTCGAAGACATTCATGAACGGATGATCAAGGCGGTCACCAATGCCGGAGGGAGGATCGACGCCGTCATTCACTGTCCGCATCCACCAGCCCTGGGTTGTACGTGCCGGAAACCTGCACCAGGGATGTTTCTCCATTTGGCGAAGCGCTTCGGGGTCTCGCTCGACCAATCCGTCTTCATCGGTGACGCGATCACCGATCTTCAGGCGGGTGCGTCGGCTGGATGCCGGACACTACTTGTCCGTACCGGAGAAGGAAGCCGGACGCTGGGGTCCCTAAGTGGTTTGTCGGCTTTCGACCCCGGAGTCGCGGCGTTTCAAGCAGCAACACTCAAAGACCTGCCCGGGTTTGCCGGTGTGGCCGGCGACCTGAGGGATGCCGTCAATCACCTGATCATCCCGGACGGCGCGTAGGCGCATGACCAGAACCGGTCAGTGCGCGGCGCGATGCCGGAAACTCGTTCCCGACAGCCTCTCAATGTGTGCGACGCCGGCAACGACATCATCGAATTTGCGAGCAACATAGTCGGGAACCGCGCCTGGAAACTCCTTGTCACCAAACCTCGTTGGGGTGAAGATCGTTTTCATCCCCATCTGGGCAGGTCCAAAGATGTCCCTGTGCATATCGTTCCCAACGAAGATCGTGCGTGCCGGCGTTGACTTGAGCGCGTCCAGTGCAATCTGATAGAGCCTTGGATCTGGCTTCCTGTATCCATGATCACCGGAAACGACCACGATTTCGAAAAAGCCGGCGAGACCGGATTCCTCGAGTTCATGTCGGGCATAGGCCCACTGCGCGTCGGAAACGATCCCCAGGCGGTACTGCGACTTCAACTCGGCAAGCACATCCGTGACCCCGTCATACGGACGCAATCGCCGGCGAGAAAGCGCACGCTGCAACTGGGCGAGCAACAGCGGAAGTCCCGGATCCGAAAGTTCCTTGGGTACCTCGATCGCGACCGGATCAGCAAGCCTCCGTGAGTGGGTCATCTCCTCGGCATCGTCGATACCGGCGTCCACACCCTCCGCAGCATCTTCGATTTCCGCTTCCGAAAGGATCTCAAGGACTCGTGCCCACAAGCGCACGGCATCGAACTCCGCGTACTTCTCGTGACTTCCCTCAATCTGCGCACGCAGCGCCCCACGGACAATATCGACAAGCTCTGACGTTCGGCGATGAACTCCGTAATACCTGAGAAACCGGTTCACCCCCCGGAGCGTGGTGCGTCCCCAGTCCTCAGTTTCAACGTCGAGGATCGTGCCGTTGATATCGAAGAGAATCGCGTCAATGCCATTTGCCTGCATGCTGTCCGCAACCATCTGAGTGATCCATCCTGAAGTTCTGCGAGCGGGTGCAGTCGCCTTGAGCGCGACCGTCGGGTTGGGAGGCATCGGCGCCAGCGACACGCCGTTTTCGATGGCACGGCGAGCAAGATGAACTGCTTACACCGAATGGAGTGCGTCCTGGGATGCCTCGATCAGCTTCGTTCGGTACTCGTTCGTAATCCACGGGTTACGCGCAACCCGCAGGAGTGTTGTGGCCAGGTGGAAGGGAACTCTCGCACAGATATGCCCGAACGCCGCTTCCCGGTCTGGAAAGTGACACGCGTACTCCCAGAGGAAGTGTCCGATATACGGTTCGGCCGCGCGACGGTTTCCCTGATTGAGCATGAACGCATGTTGGAGTTCACCAGCGATCCTTCCAACGTCGAAAACGCGATCACCATAGTGACTGCGCTCAAAATCAATGCCGCCAACCCAGATGCCCTCGGTGAACAGGAAGTTTGCCGGTGTCGCATCACCGTGGAGGCAGACCTTTTGGTCTTCCCACATCGGTCCAAACCGCTTCCACCGTTCACCGAGTGAACCGAATTCCCGGAGCGTGTGATCGCTCAAGTGCCGGTGTTGCCTGAGTGACTCGGCAAGCATTCTCAAATACGTGACATCGTCTTGGAAATCGACGAGGTCGTCACGTGCGGTTCGGTTGTGCATGGTCGCCAGAAAGAACGCTAGCGCCGTCAGCCGCCCGTACAGGGCAGAGGGTGGGCGCACATCACGCGCAACACCATCGAGGACGCCACCGAGGGTCTCCCCGTGCAGGTGTTCCAGGAAAATCGCTGCCCCTTGGTCTGGCGCCGCGCCCAGTGCGCGCGCAACATGGTGAGGGTAGCCGTCCAGCCCGAGGCGCCGGATGTGATCAATCGCGCAGTACTCGCGCCACATCCTGGTCACTGCCCGCGCCGAGGCCTGAGTGCCCCACTCGCCGTAGAACTTGCCAATGACCCGGTGACCGGACTCGCGTTCCTCGTACTCGAAAACCGCGTTTGAACCGCCCAGACGGAAAACCCGATACCGCTGGCCGTGCGTCGTCACACCAAGCTGCGGAAGCACTTCGTGCGAAAGGATATTGTAGATGGGGTCCGCTTGGTTCAGATTGCCCAGATACTCACGTTTCATTTAAAGGAATGTAACGCAAGTATGAACATCCCGCACTCAACGGGACCATCCGTGGGACCCGAATGTACCCGGAATGTGAAGCGCACAGACGGTCCAGATCCCAGCAGATGACTGGATTGGGGCGATGCCGCGGGCCCAATCATCTTCGGGTGAACGCATGTCACCGTTCGCCTAGGCAGAAGCACCAACGACTGCAGGCTTGCCTTCAGGGCGCACGGCATGAGCCGCCGCGATATCAGCCTCGGTCGGCAATGGCCCAACGGTCGCCTCATCGATGAGCATCACCGGGATTCCATCACGTACCGGGTATCGCTTGCCACAGGAGGTGCACGTCAAGCGCTCAGCATCGCCTTCGCGCTGGTAGATAACTGGCTGCTTGTCATCTGGGCATGCCAGGATCTCCAGCAGCGTCGGGTCGAGACCTTCACGCGGTGTGAAGCCGCCTGCGCCGTGCGAGTTCGGCACCGCGCCATCCGCGCCGTCATCCGGAGCATTGAAGATGCGCCGGGCGGCAACGACCGCACCGACTGCCGCGAGACCTGCTGCGGCACCAAGCCATCCCATTCTCATCCCGTGATCCTCCCGTTACGTCCACCGACTATCTTACCTGCGCATGTGCGTGCCAAACGGTCGCCAACTCCCGTCTAGAAATGCGGATCACGACGAACGTTGAAGATCGTCTTGGTGCCATCCCGTTCGAACCTGAAAGGCAATTCCCGCAGGTCCGCGCCAACGACACGGCGAACCGCGTCCTGCGACCCGAGCGGCACGTAGAGCAACAGGAAGCCACCCCCACCTGCCCCGGCAATCTTCCCGCCGAGCGCACCGGCCCCTCGGGCTCGTGCGTACAGATCATCAACTTCCGGATCGGTGATGCCATCCGCAAGTTGGGTCTTCTGCATCCACCCATCGTGCAGGAGTTCGCCGAATGCATCGAACCGTTGGGCACGAAGGAGTGACGCCGCTTCGACCGCCATGTCACGAAGCGAATCGAGGACATTCGTGCGGTGGTTGATGTTGGCGACCTGACGCGTCAGGATCGTTGAACTGTTTCGCGTCCGGTTCGTGTAGAAGAGCATCAAGTTCGCACAGAGTCTCGACACCGCATCCAGTGGAAGGTCCAGGCGTTCCCAACTGACCTTTCCTGCGTCCCGCGGGCCGAAGACCACGTGGCGGATACCGCCAAGTGCGGCCAGGTAGGCATCCTGAACCCCCATCGGCCTGCGGAGAATATCCAGCTCAATCCGGTTTGCCTGGGCTGCAAGTTCGCCAGCGGTGAACGTCTCACCCTGATGCGCCCACAAGGCCTTCAAGAGGCCAACCGTCACCGCGCTCGACGAGCCGAGGCCACTCCCTTCCGATGGGACATCCGCCAAGGTAGTAATTTCCACACCGCCAGTCACGCCAGTCAGCCTCATCGCCTCGCGGACAAGGTCATGCTGGACCTCGTCAACGTGATCGACGATCTCCTTGCGGGAATAGTTCAGATAGATGCGCTCGTCGAACCGTGCCTTCACGATGACATAGATGTACTTGTCGATCGCTACGCCCGTGACTGCGCCCCCATGCGGGTTCCCTGGCGACGCGTAGTACCCGGGAAAGTCGGTTCCTCCGCCAAGAAAGCTCAATCTCAACGGCGTCTGCGAAATGATCATGGAGATACCATCACCCACCGGCACCGCTGAATGCAAACCGTTCACCCAACGCGACGCTCGCCTCCCAGTCTCCCGTCACCCCCGGCGGAACGCGCAAAGCGGGTACCCACGTTGGCGCATTCCACATGGCATTCGGTTGGGTTCAGCGGATTGAACGTCAGGATCGTTCGCAGGAGTGCCTGAACGAGGATGCGACGACCGGTCTCCGGGCCTTTCGTGACGATCACCTCCGCAACCGGGGTCAGCCGAAGACCGACGTCGCGAAGCCAACCACCGGGAAAGACACTGGTGACGCTAAGGAACGCCCAGCACACCGGGGGCACGACCTGTCCTCGCCCCGGCGCGAGCGACGCGTCGAACGGCACGAACACATTGCCATCGTCGAGCACTGCAAAGCCGCCCCCGAACCCATCCGGCGGTGGAATGCGAAGTCCCGCAACCGCGCAACCGCGCAAGGTCGGCGTTGGTCATCGAACTCGCATCTCCACCAACCGGCAATTCGACCCGTAGGTCAATCAACTCCGAAGCAAGCAACCCGGGAAGGAATTGCCATTACGGGGAAGGTTTCTCCGGGTGACTTTCAAGTCGTTCATTTTCAAAATCCTGGACAGCAATGCCTCCCTGTCCGTTGCCAACCGCGTCACCCATCGGGCGTCCGAGCAACCGCATGCCTTCCTGCATGGCGCAGAACCCTGAAAACGCCATCCCAACAGGCCTCGCACCCGGTTCGAAACCCGCTGGAATTGAACCCATTTCGAACCGACCATCCCGGCGCTGGCGGGATGACAACCGGACCGGGAGTAGCCGTCGCCGATGGCGCACCCGGCGATAGGCGACAACCGAGTTCCAGCTCCACGACCTCGTAAGCGACTTCATGCTGGTCCGAAGCTACCCTCGTCCTGACCGGGGCCAGTCGAAACACGGGCCACCGTGGTCGAGGTTGGGACTACCAGTCCAACCCTGATCGTGCACCTGACGACTAGGACCCATGAAGAAGGCCACGGCCCCTGCGTCCGACCAACATCCAGACGGAAGCGTCCCGCACCAAGATCGGTGCTAGGCAAGGGCACCTGATCGAACTCCGGTCCACCAGTCCACCCGGTCACCGTCACATGCGATGGGTCAGTCTGGCGAACCACGGTTGACGCGTCGATGGAGGTCGATACCGGCACCACGCGCTGTCTCACAGCGAACTCGGCGACCGGTGCCAGAGTGTTCCCCGCCCCAGACGCGAGCGGGACGACCTACGTGACGCGCGGGGGCCCAGCCCCACTCTTGAGAGCCTCCACGTACGGTGGCGGTGGCCCCAAAAAAACGCTCAACACTGCAAGAAGGCAGGTACGTATTGCCAGAGAGAGCAGCCCGTGCATGACTGCTCGAGATCAGCATATCTCCAAGCCGTCCGTCACTAAAGGGAGGCGTCCGTCACGGCCTGCGTATCGAGCGCGTTTCCACGAGGTATGGCCTGAAGGCATCCAGAAACCGACGGGGCAACATCCCATGCAAGTGGGTACCGTCGGGGTCGTAGGTTTCAAGCGCAATCGTCCCGCGCTCACGGAAGAGGTGGATCAGGTCGCCGGCGGCGTATGGCAACCGAACCGTGACCGGAATCGTGTCCGCCTGACCATCGAGAATTGTCTCGACCCGGGAAAGCATGGCGGTCACCCCCTCCCCAGTCGCAGCCGCAATCGGCACTGGGTTGGGAAAGGTGTCCATCCCAAGTGCATCAATCTCCTCGGGCGATAGCCGGTCGACCTTGTTGAAAGCCGTGACCATCGGCTTGGCGCCAATGTGGAGGTCGTCAAGGGTTCGCCCTACCGATTCGATCTGCGCCGACATTACCGCACTGCACGAATCCACGACATGGATCAGCAGATCCGCTTGATCGATTTCCTCAAGCGTCGCCCGAAACGCTGCCACCAGCGACGTTGGCAAACGCTGGATGAACCCGACCGTGTCGGTGAGCAAGACTTGCTGCCCGCGCGGAAGGGAGACCCGCCTCGTCGTGGGGTCAAGGGTGGCGAACAACTTGTCCTCAACGAGGACGTCCGCACCGGTGAGGTGCCGTAGGAGCGTGCTCTTGCCGGCATTCGTGTACCCGACCAGGGCCACGACCGCGATGCCGTCCTGCTTGCGTCGTTCACGATAGCGATGCCGGTGGTCGCTGACCCCGACAATCCGCTCCTTGAGCATCGCGATCCGTTCACGGATCGCACGTCGGTCGACTTCCAACTGGGTCTCACCGGGACCGCGCGTGGCAATGCGTCCTCCACCACCTCCACCGGACGACGCCCCTCCAAGCCTGGAGAAACGGACCCACAGTTCGGAGAGACGGGGAAGCAGGTACTGCAACTGGGCAAGTTCAACCTGCAACTGACCTTCACGTGTTCTGGCGCGCTGCGCGAAAATATCCAGGATCAGCGCGGTCCGATCAACGATCTTGCACCCCACTCCCTTCTCAAGGTTGCGTTGCTGGGTGGGCGACAGTTCATCATCAAAGATGACCAGATCAGCCCCTTCCTCACGGACGGTGTCTCGCAGTTCCTCAATCTTCCCCTTGCCAAAAAAGGTCCCGGGTTCGGGATGGTCGAGCCGCTGGGTGACCATGCCGACCACGACCGCGCCAGCCGTCACGGTCAGTCGATTGAGTTCCGCCAAGCTCTCATGCAAAGGCAACGTGATTGATCGCCCGTACCGTGCCGCCGTCGTATGCCGGGCAATGTCAACAGCCGCCAACACGGCGCGTTCGGGTCCAGCCTGCGTCGATCCGTCATCGCGTTCGCCCGCGGCATCCTCGGCGAGGCCAGCACCCCAGCTTGCACGTCGTCCCAGCCGTCCCTCAACCACGATTGTTGGTGCCCCTTCTTTCTCGCTGCCAATCGCAACGGTGAACGATCCCTGCATGCCGAACTTGCCCAGACCCGCTCAACGTCCGGGGAGTCGGAGGTTCCACAAGCCTGCAAACGTCTTCACCGTCGGCCCGGTCAGGTGAACCGGGTGCGCGGTGTCTGCCTCCGAACCGGCCCATGCCACTTCAAGATTGCCCCCCGGAAGCGCAAGGACCGCGGTTTCGCTGACCAACCCACGGAGCCTCGCCGCGACCATCACTGCGCAGGCTCCGGTCCCACAAGCCAGCGTTACCCCGGCACCGCGTTCCCACACCCTGACCCGGAGCTCGGTCCTCGACACCACCTCGCAGAACTCGATATTCGCCCGCCGGGGGAAGGACTGGTGCACTTCCAGGAGCGGGCCAATCTTGTCCAGAGGCACGTCAGCCACCGACCCAACAAAGATCACGGCATGCGGGTTGCCCATTGAAATCGCCGTCGCCTCAAGGGTACTCGCATCCCAGCCAGGGAGGTGAAGGGTGACCCAGGCGGTGGTGACATGCTTGCCAGGGTGGACCGGGATGTCTGACCAGTGCAGGACAGGCTGCCCCATGTCCACGCGAACGGCGCCCTGGTTGTCGACGATCACGCCTCGCGGCCCAGCGCCGGTTCCGATCCTGGTTGCACCGTGACCAATCTCCCCATGGTCCCAGAGCCAGCGTGCGAAACAACGGAGGCCGTTGCCGCACATTTCGGCTTCACTTCCGTCGGGATTGAACATCCGCATCGCCACCGGAACGCCACCACCCGTGACGGCAAGCAGTAAGCCGTCAGCACCAATGCCGAAATGGCGGTCACAAACCTGTCGTGCAAATTCGCTGGTCGCGCGGTCACCCAGGCCAAGCGTGTCGTCGCGATTGTCAACGATCACGAAGTCATTGCCCGCACCGTGCCACTTTTCAAAGGCGATCAACGCGCCTCACCCTTGGTCTCCCTGAGACTGCCCATCTGCCAAGTGTGCCACGACCTCCCGGGGATCGACTGTGCGTGGGTCGAACCACGTGATGCGCGGATCGGGACGGAACCAGGATTGTTGGCGACGCGCGTACTGGCGGGTCACCGCCCGGTACCGGTGCACTGCCTCGTCGGGTGTCGTCGCAGCATCGATGAGTTCGACCATCTCCCGGTATGCAAGCCCACGCATCGGCGGCAAGGACCGCGAATAGCCGCGGTCAAGCAATCCACGTACTTCCTGACGCAAACCAGCCTTGACCTGACCGGACACACGCGCGTCGATGGTCACGTCAAGCACATCACGCGGCAAGTCCAACCCCGCCCATGACACCTCAAACGGCGGGGCCAATCGCTGCTGCCATGCCGAGAATGGTCGTCCAGTAGCCCGGGTCACCTCAATTGCACGGATGACCCGACGCACGTTCCGGCCCTCGATCCGACTGGCACTCGCAGGGTCAATCAAGTGCAACTCCGCCTGCAGGGCCTGCCACCCCTCCCGCGTGGCGCGCTCCTCAAGGGCGTTTCTCAGATCTTCGTCCGGCGGCACCGGGGGAATCTCCAAGCCATCGCACAAGGCGCGGAAATACAGCCCGGTACCACCCACCACAAGCGGCTGTCTCCCCCGGGCCCAGATGCGTTCCATCGCGGCCCTCGCTCGGGCAACCCAATCGACAACCGTGAAAGGTTCGTCCGGGTCGGCGCAGTCAATGAGGTGATGGGCGACATTCGCCCGTTCGGTCACACTGGGCTTCGCCGTACCGATGTCCATCCACCGGTAAATCATCCGCGAATCCGCCGAGACGACCTCGATTGGTGCTTCGTTGGCCATCGCGATGGCAAGGGCAGTCTTGCCTGTCGCCGTCGGCCCCACAAGGCACCAGACCCGACGGACAATCATCGGCGCATCTGCGATTTCGTCACCCCTGGCGCCTGGCGTCCCCAGCGGCTGATGACCTTGATCCTGCAAATTGTCCGCGTCCACCGAACTGAGGGTAGCGACCCGTTGCAGGGTTCATCAGCAGCACCATCCCATGGCCGGGTTTGCTTCATGCGAATTTCCCCGGGATGCCCCAGTGCTCGCATGGGTCGGAAAACTGCCCGGACCCTTGCGAACCTAGTCAATCGCCCCCCGAACTCGGCGCCCAGACGTCAGGTCGTCAGGCCGGAGTGCGCCGCGCAGCGCTTCGATTGCCAGTGAGGCCCTCACGAACGGATCATCGGCCTCAGGAACCGGGCTTGCCGACTTGTCCGCGCCCAATCTCCCATCCGCCGGCGTGGGGAACGCCTGACGAATCGCGTCGTCAACCGCGCTCGCTCCGACATCGACTTCCGGACGTTCGGCGAGCGACGAATCGCTGTCCGGTGGGACTTGCAGAAGCATGGCAAGAACCTGCAGATCGGACGCCAGTTCCGCAACGCGTCCCGCAAGCCTGGCAACCATGGCTGCGCGCATCTGAACGGACTGGTCGCCGGGCATCAGGAATTCAAACGTGACACCGCCCGCACCGTTGCGACCCGACTTCCACATGGACCGGCCGACGAATCCACTGCTACCGACTGAGCCCGCTGCAATGGTGATGCCGACTTAGCTGGCACCGGCACCCCAACGGTCCCAGTTACCATTTACGCGTGACCGAATCCGGCGACCGCGATGCCCGACACGACCATGGCCCGGCCCTTCGGGCGTACCTCGACGACCTCGCTTCGTCCGCTGCCGTGCCGGGTGGTGGCAGTTCCGCGGCGATCAGTGCCGCCCATGCGGCCGCCCTTGTAGCGATGGTCGGTCGCCTGACTGTTGGTCGTGACGCGTTCGCCGAGTTCGAGAAAGTGACCGCTCCGGCACTCGCTGAGGCCGACAGTCTTGTGCATGCACTTCATGCACAAATCGCGGCCGATGAGGCAGCATTTGACGCCGTGATGGCTGCATACCGGCAGCCTCGCGACACCCCCGAGGCACGCCGATTGCGACGCCAAACGATCAGCGACGCATCCCGTCTCGCAACCATGCCCCCGATGGAAGTGGTCCGCCTCGCGCGCCGGGTGGTTGATCTAGCACTTGTCATGGCACGGTGTGGCAACCCCATGGTCATCTCGGATGCCGCTGTCGCAGGATGGTCAGCCGTCGCCGCAATCAGAGCCAGCATCATGAATGTCCGTGTAAATCTCGGTGCCACAAACGACCCCACCTACTCGAGCGCGTGCGAACTCGAGATCGGGAAGCTGCTTGCGAATACCGACCAACTTGCGTCTGACATCGATGGGTTGGTCCTGTCCCGCATCGGATACGGCTCAAGTCCAACGTAGTCCGCTGGCAACGGCCTACCGGTAGCGATTGCCTGTTTACCTCCGATACCGATTGCTCGCATGGGCTGGAGCCACCAATGGGTCGAATCCGCCAACTGGACGCCGAAGTCATTGCCCGCATCGCCGCTGGCGAAGTTGTCGAACGCCCGGCATCAGTCGTGAAGGAACTGGCCGAAAATTCCATCGACGCGGGCGCGCGCAGCATCACCATCGAGATCAATCGCGGTGGGTTCGGACTGATCCGCGTCCGCGATGATGGGGTCGGCATCGCGCCCCAAGACCTCCCGTTGGCACTCGCGAGGCATGCGACCAGCAAACTCGACGACGCCGATGACCTGTACGCAGTCCGAACCCTTGGGTTCCGTGGTGAAGCGCTGTCAAGCATCGGGGCCGTGGCGCAGGTGGAACTCGTGAGCCGTCCCCCTGACCGGGAGGGCGGATGGGTCCATCGCGTCGAGGGCGGCATCACGACCCATGATGGAGCATCCGCGTCGCCGCCAGGAACAACCGTGTCCGTGGCAAACCTGTTCTTCAACACCCCGGCCCGGCTGGCATTCCAGAGAAGCCATGGAGCGGAGGCCCGCGCGATCGCCCAGATCGTCACCCATCTTGCGCTCGCCGCACCGACCATCCGGTGGCAACTGGTCATTGATGGGCACCAGTCGATATCCACCCCGGGAGACGGCTCATTCGTTGAAGCTGCGATCGCGGTCTATGGCGCAGTCGTCGCACCTCACCTATTGACACTCCCCCTGATTGACGAGACCGCGGTTCGTGTCACCGGGATCTGCACGTCACCCGTTGTCCACCGAAACACCCGGGGATACACCACATTCGTGGTGAACGGACGTGTCGTCCGCAGTCAGGCACTTACCCACGCCGTCGAAGAGGCGTACCACGCGTTGCTTCCAACTGGTCGCCACCCAATCGCTTCGGTACGAATCGACGTCCCACCAGCGGAAGTCGACGTCAACATTCATCCAACCAAACTCGAAATCCGCCTCCAACGGGAACGCCTGGTCTATGCCCGCGTCCGCGACGCGGTCCGGCAGGCAGTCGGCAGATTCACCCCCTCTCCGGTCATCCACCCATCAGCACCATCTTGGCCACTGAATTTGCCCAGCTACACGCCGACCCCGCCCAAGACCGGCACGTGGGGTCTCCGGCCGACGCCCCTCCTTGAGGAACCCAATCCTGATCAGGGCGCGGGACCGATCGGGCTGCGCAGTGAATCGCCGCCCGGTGGCGAGGCGTCGCCGCGAGAGCGCTCCGGAAGTGCATGGAGCGAGGTTCTTGCCGCGTCGCAAGACGCTGGCATCGTGCGTGCGTCGCCCAAAGCCAGTCCTGGACCCGGGAACACACCAAAGCCACCTGGGCCGGTTGCACGGCCAGCCTCCGACCCAGCTTCGTGGCGACCACTTGGGCAGGTTGGCTTGACGTACATCGTCGTTGAATCTCCCGACGGGATGTACCTGATCGACCAGCACAGTGCCCATGAGCGCATCGTCTATGAGCAGCTGAAGCGAACGCCAACGGCCGACGAAACGCTCGTCCAACCGCTGCTGAACCCTGACCCAATCGAATTGACCCCTAGCCAGTCGACATGGCTGCGAACGAACGGGCCATCCCTGCAATCGTTCGGGTACGAACTTGAACCGTTCGGCACCGGAACCGGGACCGAGACCTGGCTCTTGCGAGCGGTTCCACGAACGGTCGCGACCCGCGGACGCGCACGGGCCCTTGCCGACCTCCTCGATGCGCTCATCGACCGTGAATACGGAGACGGACCGATCGAAGACCAGACCCGATGGGCGGTTGCGTGCCATAGTGCCGTGCGGGCGGGCGACTCCCTGACCATGACCGAGATGGTTTCCCTGATGGAACAACTATCGCGTTGTGACTTGCGTCAGACCTGCCCCCACGGCCGCCCGACGATGATCCACCTGAGCCATACGCAACTCGCCCGCGAATTCGGGCGATGACTGGGAAAACCAGGACGCGCCTGGGCAGGTTCAATCCTGACGCCAACTCCTGACCTCAAACCGCCGATCAGGACACGAGTATTTCAGGGAGGGTTCAGGGCGAGGCGCTTGAGCCTCGAAAGCTCATTGAGTGCTTCAAGTGGCGTCAGCGCATCGACGTCAATCTGATCCAGCGCATTGCGAACGGCGTCTGATACCGGCGCGAACATCGTCAATTGCATCGGTCCCGCCTGGACCACATCTCCCGTGACAATTCGGGACCGACGTCGCCCCGATGACGCAGCACCCGGCGTGCCCCCGATCCCTGACGCGTCAGTCACGGGTGTCCCGGACGGCCTGATGGCACGCGATTCAAGATGGGCGAGAAGCTCAGTGGCACGCTCGGTGACCCGTTTCGGCATGCCCGCAAGTCGGGCAACGTGGATGCCGTAACTTCGTCCAGCGGCGCCACCGACAACACGATGCAGGAAGACCACCCGGTCTCCCTCCTCAAGGACGTCCATGCGGGCATTCGCCACGCCATCAAGCATCTGATCAAGGTCCGCGAGCTCGTGGTAATGCGTGGCAAACAGGGTGCGGGGCCGTCCTCGGACGCCAGTGGCCCCATGGAGGTACTCCGCGACGGCCTGCGCGATTGCCAACCCGTCATGCGTGCTCGTACCCCTGCCAAGTTCATCAAGGATCACCAGGCTTCGCGCGGTGGCATGGCGCAGGATTTGCGCTGCCTCAACCATCTCGACCATGAAGGTGCTGCGGCCGGCAACCAAATCATCATGCGCCCCGACACGCGTAAAGATTCGATCGACAAGGCCGATACGCGCCGATGATGCGGGAACGAACGACCCCGCCTGCGCCATCAGGACGATCAGCGCGACCGACCGGAGGTAAGTAC
>CAMDTO010000060.1 GCA_945907765.1 Thermoflexus hugenholtzii JAD2
CCCCTTTGGGCGGGTGGAACTACTCGCGATGGGTCACCGACCAAATTCCGCAGACCCTTGGCGACCGTTCCAGACGAAACTGACCGCGACGACGTCCACAGCACCAAAGATTTAGCTTTGTGCAGCGCATCCCTAGGACTCTTGTACAAGAGATGCGCCGGCGAGTGACCCAAGAGGGCGCATCAGGGTGCCCCGGAACCGGATCAGCACGAGCGACAGCAGCGTGCCCCCAACCCCGAGCATCGTGAACGCGGTGACCGGATCCGTGGCGTCTATCAGCAGCCCGACCAACGGCGTCGTCAGGCCGGAACTCTCCTGGCCGATGAAATAGTACATGCCCAGTACTGTTGAGCGACGATGGGCGGGAATCGCATCGGCGAACAGGGATTCCAGCACGGGCAGGCGGGTATTCATTGAGAGCCCGTATAGCAGGAGCACCACGATCATCCCGACCCCGTATGGAACGTAGGTCAACGCCAGGATGAGCGGACCGACCGATGCGGTCACGGCGATCAGCACTGGTGCCCGACCGAACCGGTCAGAAAGTGCACCACCAACCGGGGCGGAGATGATCCCGATCCCGGCAAGGAGCGAAATAGACAGTCCGGCGAGGTCACTCGGGACCTGATGCTGATCGACAAGGAAGAATGGGATGTAGGCGAACATCGAGGAAGTCAGGAGCTGTTCGCCAAGTGCCACGAACACCAGCGGTCCGATCCCACGCAACGACGCGAGGGCACTCCCCTGAGAAGCGCGTTCCTGCTCGGTTGCCGGCCGCTCGGTCGTGGCGACCCGTGCAGTCGTGATGAGCATCATCACTCCCGCGACCAGCGGCGCCACACTCAAGGCCATGAACGAGTAGCGCCAACTTCCCGTGTACCTGGCGACGGTGATCGCCATAAGGGGAGTAAGCAGGAAGGCCATGGAGCCACCAATCACGTGGGTGCCAAGGGCCCGGCCACGCGCTGCCGAAACAAAGGTTGCAGATAGATAGGTGGACGCCGGCGCATGGTAGGTGGCTGCCAGGATGCCCATCAGGACCAGACATCCGACCAGCGACCAGAAGTCCTGCGTGAGTGAGATGGCGATGCAAAGCAGACCCGCACCGAGCAGGCCAACGGCAATGACGAGACGCTTGCTCATGTGGTCGGCGAGGGCCGAGACTGGCAACTGCGCCAACCCAAGGGCGAGACCTTGGGCCGAAAGCAGCAATCCCGCCTGCGTGTAATCAAGGTGGAAGTCATCCCGTAATAGCGGAAGGAGGGGTTGCAGCCCACCGGTTCCGACGTGATGCGCGAGATGAGCAAACATGAACGTCGGCAGTACCAGCCAGGAAACGACCCGGGACGAAATCGCGGGGACTGCAGGCTGCGTCGGAGACCCGACTTCTGATACCTTGTCGTCGCCCCCAGGCACGGAGGGAGTCGATGTGTCCGGGTCCAAGTCACTGCGATGGGCAGCAGGGTCAGTCTTCACGGCTCGATGGTATCCGCATCCCGGACCCCCAAGTGACACCGAAAAAGACCCGGCTACAATGCGCGAGTGCGGCGTCTATGACAGCATCGGGGACAGGAACCAGGACCGTCGTCGCGGTCGTCGCGGGAACCTTCCTGATCATGTTTGCGGTATCCCCAATTTCCATCGTGCTGCCGACGTTGGCGGCTCAACTTGGGATTGACCTCGCCGAGGCAAGTTGGATCATGACGGCCTATCTGGTGCCGCTGACTGCATGCCTGTTGCCGTCCGGGCGACTAGGCGACCGGTTCGGTCACACTCGGATCTTTTTCTGGGGTCTCGTGCTCTCCACATGCGCAGCAATCGCTGGGTCACTGGCCCCGCATTGGTACCTGCTGTTGATTGCCCGCGTAGTGCAAGGCGTCGGAGCGGCGCTCGTCTCCGCAAACTGTTATCCGATCATCACGGAAACCGTCGCGTCCAACCAGCGTGGCCGAGGTGTCGGCATCGCGACCATGGCCTCGTCTCTCGGGTCAATGGCTGGAACGGCTATGGGGCCGCTCTTCGTCTCACCACTGACATGGCGGTGGGCGTTCGCTACCGCGGCGGCGGCGGGATGCATTGCTATCGCCGTGGCGTGGCCGACCGTTGTTGCACCCACTCCGGTCCAGGCAGGTGCTTCGACCCGCCGAAACCGTACCGACTGGCCGGGAGCAATCCTGCTACTTATCACCTTGATCATCGCGTCGCTGTCGCTCAACCACTTCCACGACGGTCCCGAAACCTTTGCAGACGGATGGCGCTGGCACTTCCCGATGCACGGGGTCACCGCGGTTCTCTTCCTGATGTTCGTCTTGATCGAACAGCGGGTTCCAGAACCCCTCATCCGCTTCAGTCAGTTCCGCAACATCCGGTTCTCAACCGCGATGGTGGCAAACGGTGTCCTCCACATGACCATGATGATGACCATCTTCAGCATGCCATTCCTCATGGAACGAGGCCTTGGCATGTCGGCAGTGACGACTGCAGGGCTTGTGGCAACGATGCAGGCGGTGACCGTTGCGATGACCCTCATCGGCGGCTGGTTGTATGACCGCACCCGCTCACCATGGCTTTGCGTCGTGGGGCTGAGTTGTGTGGCAGGCGGGCTCACGATCCTTGGGCTCGCCCCAAGTGGCATGGACATCGTGACGCTGTTCATCCTGATCGTGATCATGGGGTTCGGGTCCGGAATCTTCCTCACCACGAACAACACGCGCATAATGAGCGCACTTTCATCGGACTTCCGAGGATTTGCATCGGGAATGCTCGAGACCACACGCCAGTACGGCCACACCCTTGGTGTTGCGGTCGCCACGATTGGCCTGTCTGGCGTGATCGGTGGTGCAGTGACGTCCGAAACGAACCCAGCGGTCCTAGAGGGATTCGCACTTTCAGCGGCGGTCACCGCAGCAATCGCGTGGGTAGGTGTCGGTCTAGCGGCATACCCCATTTGGTCACGGACAACGCGAATCTCGGAAAGAACTGATGCCCTTGACGCATCACCTATCGGTCTCGCGGTCGAAACACGGACCACGAGGGGTAGCCCGGCACGGTGAAACCACCCACCGGAGGTAACCGGGAATGACAATTCGATTCCCGGAGGCGACCCTATCCCGGCTTCAGGCGACCGCACACACCTACGCCGGGGAGGTGCGCTCATTTTCGCCAGTCTCGCGGAACTTCCTCGTAGCCTCATCACTCGGTGGGATCAATGCCGGCGTCTCGAGTGTCCTGCTGAACCTTTACATCCTTTCCCTCGGGAACGCAGAGGGTTACCTCGGACGGCTGATGAGCCTTGGGTCACTCGGCGCTGCGACGGGTGCACTCATCGGCGCCCAGATTGCCGACAAGTGGAGTTCCTGGGTCGCACTGATGCTTGGAACAGTCGTTGCCGGATCAGGTCTCCTCATCGTGCTCGTACCCGGGCTCGACCTTTTCCTGCCAGTCGGGACCTTCCTCGGCGGCCTTGGCGCAGTGACGGTCTATCTGGCGGTTCCGCCTTTTCTTGCGAGCCACTCACAACCGTCAAACCGGCCGTACCTGTTCGGGATCGCTGGTGCGAGCTACGTCGTGAGCACTGCCACCGGAAGCATCCTCGGCGGGTTCCTGCCATCGATCATCCGGGACGCATCCCCAGGAACACCGCCATCAGACATCTACCGGCTCGCCCTTGCGTTCGGAGTTGCGTGCTCGGCAGTCGGTGTTCCCTTCTTATGGCGGGCAAGGCCCACCAGTTCAGGATCGGGAGGGAACGACGTCCGGAGTTCGGATCAAACGAATGAATCGCGAATGGCAGGCATCCCGATCGCCCTCGACAAGGTTTCGTGGGCGTCAGTCATTCGGGATCCCTTCGTGCGACTCACGCTTGCCCGCTTCGTCGTGACAGATGGGCTGATCCGCCTCGGGGGTAACCTGATCGTGCCGTTCTTCAGCGTCTACTTCGTCCGCGAACTCGGTGCATCGGAGGCGTGGTTCGGGACGCTGCGCGTTATTGAACGATCAATCGAAGTGATCGCGATGCTTGCAATCGCGCCCGTCGCCGCGAGGTTCGGTCCAGCTGCAACGATTGCACTTTCGCAACTGGCCTCGGTTCCGATGCTTCTCGGGCTCGGGTTCGCACCTAGCCTGGGCTTTGCCTCTGGGATTTTCCTTATCCGTGGCACGCTGATGGAAATGACCGTTCCACTGCGCGACAACTTCATGATGGACTGCTTGCCACCGGGATCCCGGGCGACCGTAAGCGCCGCCGTCCTGCTCTTCGGCTACGCGATCGCCTTCCTCAGCGTCCGGGTTGGAGGCCAGATGGTCCAATCCGGCCATCGAGACTACACCTACATGATCGCTGGCGCACTCTACACCATTAGTGCGATGCTATTCTTCAGGTTTTTCCGCGACCAATCGATCGAAAAGGCTCGCGTCGCCTGAAGTCTGGAACCACCCAACTCGCACACCATCCATTCGCGTCAGAGCTACAAACGGTATCTGCTGCGGCCTATAATCACCGCGGACGTGATCTGGTGCGGGTCGCCAAGATGAGTGCCCTCACGAGGCATCCCTCGAATAGGCGGTTGTCCAGACCACACCAATCTGCTCCGGTCACGGACCAGTGAACTAGACCCTGAGGACTGAACCGGAATGGTCGGTGCATCGAACGACCCAACGGAACCGATCGATATTCGCTACGACAACTCGAACGCCCGTCTTGAGATCGACTGGGCCGATGGGGTCACCAGCGTGTACCGCTACGAGTTCCTCCGGTGGGAATGTCCGTGCGCCCAGTGCGCCGGCGAAATGGGCATCCCCGGGCAACTTCAGCACGTCACGGCATTAGCTCCAGAACAGTACGTCCTTTCCGGCATTCAGATTGTTGGGCATTACGCGGTGCGCCCAACATGGTCCGATGGCCACGACACAGGGATTTATGCGTTCGCCCGTCTCCGCCGGATTGCTGACCGGGCGAGGGACGACCTCGAATCTCCTCGGCCAGCGGGATCCAAAAAACCGGTCAAGGGTCCGGCGTGATGGAACGCCAGTTTCGTGCGTCATCGTCCGTCAACTGGTATGTCGCGCTGCTGATCTTTGACGCTGTCGCACTCGTTTGGGATGCATTCAACCGATTCCGAGACGGGGCGACGTTCACACCCATCCTGTGGGTCGGGGTTGCCATCGTCTGCGCCGTGACTGGTGCAAACCTGTACATGCGATGGGGACGTTCGCGATGTCGCTTGAACACCGTCGGCATGGAACTCGAGGTTGATGGCGTCGCCCGGGAAATCCGATGGGCCGACGTTGCCGGAGTTCGTGAGTTTCGCGGCCCCGCCTTTGGCCTGTACGACCAAGGCCTCCTCGTAGGGCCATTCCTACCCGTTGGAATCCTTGCTGGGGAACGGGTGCTGGAAATCATTCACCGACCCGGGCAAAGGACCCTGATCAGGGACTCCCTCATTGAAGGGTACGGAGCCCTTCGCGGCGACGTTCTCCGCTTCTGCCGGGACGCCGAGGTCAACATGAACGCGCGCTACTGGCGGGCCGAGTGACCCACCCGTAACTGACGTTTACTGACCAGTGCGATCAAGCCTGATAGGACGCCTCCCGTTCAAACGGGAAGAGTGGTTTGCGCCGATGCACGAACAAGAATGAGTCGAGATCCGCTGAAGTCACACCGGCGGTGTTCGCGAGGATCACTTCCGAGGCGATAGGCTGGTATGCAGGTCGTGGCGAAACGACACCCTTCGCCACAATGATCTGCTTCTGTTCGGGACGAACTCCGCACGAATACATCTGTTCGATGCTTGTATTGCCGATGCGATGACTGGTCAGGACCAGCGTGACGCCTCCTGCAAGCTCCAGGACACCCGTCGCTCCACCATCGAAGAAGCGCTGGCCACCGTGTGTGGGACGCCAATCCTCAAAGACTCCGTCGGTGATCGCACGAACCGTCCCCGTGACCCGCACGGGTTTGCCGTGACGCCGGTCTGTCTTGCCACCGACTGAAAGGGTCACTTGCGCGCCAGGCCCGACCTCCATGCATGCTGCGACGGCCTCGGGGTCATACAAGGTCTGGAGATAGTTCTTGACACCCTGTTTCAGGGCAATCTCAAGCAGGAATGTCGAGTCCGCCGGTCCGCCACCACCGATGTTGTCGCCGACATCCATGATGACTACCGGTCCGGGCACTGACGCAGCGTGTGCGATGGCATCCGCGGGGGAATACACATCACCGACAAACGCCTCGCGGTTTTCCCAAGCCCTCGCCGCCATCCACCTCGAGCCTCGGGCCGCAAGGTCGGGGTCTCCGTCGGAAATCGCCAGGAATGCCATTCCCATTTCCTCGACGTCGGCATACGGATATCCTTCGGCCGCACTGGCCGAAAGCATCCCCGGCCAACTTTCGACGGAATCGACATCGGCAACCACTGAGGCCATCGGCTCCTCGCCGGTGTACTGCTTGATGATGTTGATCACCATCGGCGGCGTTTCAAGACGCTGGACCGGACGGATCTCACCCCGGATCGTCCGAAGGACCAGGTTGGCACATTCACGTGCCCTCACCCGGGAATCGATGTGTGGGTTCGTCCGGTAGATCGTGGTGACCGTCGTGGCGTCGATCATCTGGTGGGTAATGTTGCCGTGCATGTCCAGGGCCATGCCGACTGGAACATCCGGACCGACTACGGCGCGCACGCGTGACGCAACTTCGCCATCCGCGTCCGGGAACCCCTCGGCAACTGCGGCGCCATGCTGGGCAAGTAGAACCCCATCCCACGGACCATGCTTTCGCAGCAGGTCAATGATTTCTCCGACGATCCGGCCGAACGCGTCCGAAGTGATCTGGGCACAAGGTCCGGTGGTCGTATAGAGCAACGGGACAACGGTGACGCCTGGTTCGCTCCCTACCTCAAGAAATCCGGCAACCGTCGTCTGCGCCGTTGCATGGACGGCAAGGATTTCGTCCCCACGCAGGATGCCGTCAGCTTCGAAACTCTCATACCGCGCGGGCACGTCAGAGTAGGTGTTCGTCTCATGGGCAATACCGACCAGCGCGAGGCGGATAGGACGGTCTCCGGCAGGAACAGTCGTGGTCACGCAAACCTCCAGGGTCGCATCGGAACTGGTCACGGGCGTCACCGAAGTGCCTTCCGTGACGGCAAGCACTCAGCGCCCAGATTGGGCAGATTGCTCGTGCTTCCTGCCGTTTTGCGACGGTGAGTACGGTATCCGACACCGGAATCCCGTGCCGACTACCGCTCGGCTCAGTCGGGTTCCTTGCAACTACACCCGACCCGTGATTTCCCCGGGGTTGGGAAAGCGGCCACTGTGCTTCTTGGAAAAGAGAACCTCGGATCCGCGTCGAACCTCGAACACGCCACCTCTGCCCGGGATCAGCCGAACCGGGTTTGGCATCCCCGCCTGCTTGAACTCAGCCGCCAGACCGGCGGCTCGCTTGTCATACCCTCAAGATGTGCAATATTCAATCGTGATCTCGACATTTTCAGTCATCGGAACTCCCTTTCACGCGGTGCCAATGATCCGCACCACGCAGGTCCGGAGCGGAACCGCAATGCCCAACCGGGCGTACTGGCATTCTGCCACACTTCCGCGTGAACCCAAAAGCCGTCCGGGTCAGAGTTCGAACCTGAAAGCCCTGTGATGTTTGACGCGTCCACCCCGCGTGCACTTCAGGACCAGACTGGCGAGCGCATCGCCAGTGACGAGGGCTGGCAGTCCCGTTCGAATGCGGACACCACGACCGCGAACACCTTTCTAGACCACGTGATTGCGAACACGGATGCCGTCATCGCAGAGTGCTTCAGCGCGCAAACTACCGGAGACCCGTCCCGCAGCCCAAACGAGTTTGCCAACGAACTTGCCGACAAACGCACGCCTCCTCCTCCGCGATCTTTGCGAACTCTGGCGAGGGGATGCGTTTGAGACGGCATCGTTTCACCCGCATGCTGGTACCGCGCTGTTTCCCAGAGCTTCCGATCTGGATGAATGGCTTTCGACGCTCAACACCAGAATGCAACTGACTGGATTGTGATGACAATGCGCCGGCGACTCACATACCTCGCAGTCGTGCTCCTCATCATGGTCATCGTTTTTGCGATCCTCTTGCCTCGCATGCGCGGGTCCGAGGCATCCAGGCCAGACCCTGCCGCTTCCGGCCCATGGTTTGACATCGCCTTCACAACGCCGGCCGAAATCGATCGGCCGGGAACGCACCAAGGCGGCATTGACACCCGCTTGGTGACCCTCATCGATGGCGCACAACGCACGGTCGATATTGCGGTCTATGACTTCGACCTGATGAACGTTGCCGAGGCAATGGCCCGTGCCTCCGGTCGCGGCGTGCGGGTCAGGATGGTGACGGACTCCGACACGGTTGCGAACGTCAAGGACGAGCACATTCAGGCTGCACTCAAGACCGTCCGAAGCGCGAAGGTGACGATTGTCGAAGACAACCGTCGTGCCATCATGCACCACAAGTTCGCCGTCGTCGATGAGGCCACCGTCCTGACAGGGTCATGGAATTTCACCGACGGCGATACCTACCGACTGAACAACAACGCAGTCATCGTCAGGAACGGACAACTCGCTGTGAACTTCACGCACGAATTTGAGGACATGTTCGTCCAGAAACGCTTCTGGCCAACAAAATCAAAGGTCGTCCCGAACCCTCGCATCACGATCGGGAAGTCGACGATCGAGACGTACTTTGCGTCTGAGACCGACCCGTCACAGCCCCTGACCCGTCGGATCGAAGCGTCGGCATCGCGGATCGACTTCCTCGCCTTTGCGTTCACGCACGATGGCTTGGCTGCCGCGCTTATTTCCCGCAAGCGTGCCGGCATCCCTGTCCGGAGGGTCTTTGAGAAGACCGGTTCGGAAACCCGGTTCTCGGAATATGCGCACTTGAGAGACGCGGGCGCAGAGGTCTATCAGGATGGCAACCGCTACGTCATGCACCACAAGGCCTTCGTGATCGACGGCACGACGACAGCGTTCGGATCCTTCAACTTTTCGGACAATGCGACTACAGACAATGACGAAAGCCTGCTGATCGTGGATGATCCAGTAGTCGCAAACGCTTTTACCGCCGAAGTGGATCGGGTCGTCGCGGTTGCACGGAAAGTGTCCGGTCGCTGACCAATGCCATTTACCGTTCCGACCCGTGTCCTGACCAGACGCGTCGTACGCCGCGCCGCACTCGCTGCGGGGTTGGCAACTGTTGCAACGGCCACATCCTGCGCAAGTCCACCTCGCCCAATCGTCATCGCGATCACCGGACGGTCACTCGCCACAGCCTCGATCTTCCTCCTAATGCGTCCAGTCGAGGCCGTCACGCGGCTTCTGGACCGTCAAACGAAACTACCGGCACGCCCACCTGTTGCTCTCCGACAAGTCGGGTCAATCCGTGAGGTAATGGATCTTGCATCACGACGCGAAGTTGAAGCGGCGGTCATGCCCAAAGGCGCCTTGATAGCCGATTACGCATGGGAATGGGTTCGGGCCGATGCCGACATGCCCAGACCATGGCCCCCGACCGGAATCCTCATTGGAGACCCAGTCGGGGACGAGGTTCCCCTCACTTTTGTGATCCGCCAGTCCGTGATGAACGAAGCGATCGACCGCGATGGGTTCTGGACAGGAGCCAAGCGCCCACCCGTGTTAGGACACGTCGCCCCACCGGCAGGCGTGCCGACCACGATGGTCATCAAGGACATCGTGCCCGATGTGTCACCTGTCCTGCCCGCCAGGTTCGGAGCTCTCCCACTCGGCGACCCGAACCGATGGGTTGGGTTTCCATCCGATGAAGCACTCGTCACCGCAATCGTCGATGACCGATGTGACGTGGCCCTGCTCAATCCCGAGGCCATTGCGATTGCCCGAAATGTCGCACCGATCGGATTCGAGATGCCGGTATACACCGTTCGCCCAGATGGATGGGCAACCAACTCGTGCCCCGTCCTGATCGGGCATGATCTTCCCGAACCACTTGGCCAGTGGATCCGTGCCACCCGCGATGGCCTGCGAGGCCCTGCCTCCACTGCTCTCTATCGGCTTGCTTTCCCGGAACGCGACCCGTTGACCCTGGCCATCGCCTCAAAGGTCGCAACCACTCCTAAGTAACGCACCGGCATCACGCTGCCGTCCGGCATGCACGCATCACGGACCCGGAACGAGATCCTTGCGTGGAAAGAGGGGAGTAGGCGTTCCAACCGTCACTCCCGGGGGAAATGCACCCCATTCCACGGTATCTGCCCATGCACCGGGAAGCAGGGGAGGCAGGCCGAGTTGCTCCTGCATCGTCGCGCATGCGGTCGGCATGAACGGCGTCAACCAGATTGACAAGTTGCGCAAGGCCTCAGCCGTGCCGTGAAGGACCGTGTCCAGTCTGGCAGCCTGGGCCTCGTCACGGGCGAGTTTCCAAGGTTGGTTCTCATCAACGTACTGGTTCGCCCTCTTGACAAGGGTCCACACCGCGTCGAGCGCCCCATCGAAGTCCCACGCCTCAAGAGAGGCCCGCGCTGCAGCACCGGCCCGTACTGCAACGTCCCGCAGTTCACCATCGCGTAGGGCTGACGGACCCGACGGTGTCGGGACCACACCTCTACGGTACCGGCCGATCATGCTAACCGTGCGGTTGAGCAAGTTTCCGAGATCATTGGCCAAGTCACTGGTGTACCGGGTGCGGAGATTCGCGCGATTGAAGTCACCATCCCGGTCAAACGACACATCACGAAGTACGTAGTACCGGATGGCATCCGCACCCCACTCCTCCACCAGTTCCACCGGATCGATCGTGTTTCCGGTGGTCTTGGAAATCCGCTGTCCCTCAAGGGTCATGAACCCATGAACAGCCACCTGACGGGGAACAGGCACACCGGCCGCCATCAGCATGGCCGGCCAATAGACGCAATGGAACCTTGTGATGTCCTTGCCTATCACATGCGTGTCCGCGGGCCACCAATGTGCGACCCGGCCAGGGTCATCTGGAAAGCCGGAGGCCGTAAGGTAATTCGTCAGGGCATCGAACCACACGTACAGGACGTGATCAGGGTCACCAGGCACGGCGATGCCCCATGGCTTGCCGTCAACCACCCGGGCACTTCGAACCGGACGTGAAACCGAAAAGTCACGAAGTCCGCGTTGCAAGAGGCTCCTGATTTCACTCGCCCAGACGTGGGGCACGATGAAGTCCGGATGCGCATCGAGATGGGCGAGCAGACGATCTGTGTACCGCGAGAGGGCGAAGAAGTAGTTCTCCTCCTCCAGATATTCCGGGGTTATCGTCTGGTGGTTTGGACAGCAACCGGCCGGCGTCAGATCGGCAACTTCATAGAACGTGTTGCAGTTATGACAGTAATACCCGGTGTAAAGGCCCTTGTAGACATCTCCGGCCTCAAGTGCCCGGCGGAATAGTTCCTGCGACGCCCGTGCGTGGTCGTGATCGACCGCGGTTCGGATGAACCGGTCCGGCGACACCGAGACACTCGCCCAGGTGCGACGGAACGTGGCATCCATGTGATCGACCCACTCACGTACGCCCATGCCGTTGGCATCAGCAGCCTTCGGGACATGCTGGCTGTTCTCGTCCAGACCCATGCAGAAAAAGGTCTCATCCCCACGCAACCGGTGGTACCTGGCAATCACATCAGCGGCGATCTTCTCGTACGAATGACCGATGTGTGGCGCCGCATTCGGGTAATCAATCGCGGTGGTGATGTAGTACTTCATTGCAACTCCAAAAGGGCGGTCACCGAGCCTGGCGCTAGGAGCCCGATAGTGGCCCCGTGATGGTCAGTGATGGTGAGCATGACCCGCCACCCTCTGAAGGCCTTGTTGTCGGTTACCGGGAAATGGGACGACCCGGCGGGATACCCGCCGGGCCGCCGTTGACAGGGTCCAGCGTCAAGGGTCAAGCCTGGAAGTCGAGCAACCGCTTTGTGCCGCGAGTCTCTAGCCGGTCTGCCTGTGTGATCGAACTCGAGTACGCCGTGTTGTCCTGACCCCGCGCAAGCGTCGTGAGAACTTCGGGTGACATCTGGACCGCCCTAGTGATTGCACCGATTTTGGACGCGAATCCACCGGGACCGCCAAGGACATTCTCGACCGCCGTCGGATTCGTCGCAAGCGCTTCCCGAAGCTTCGTCTCGGTCAACTGCAATGCACCATTGGTTCCCGAAGCAAGCCCCAGGGATTCAAGTGACGACTTCAATCCGTCAGCTGCACCCCGCAGCCGGCTTGCAAGCCCCGGTGAGAGCAGCGAGGGGTTCGCAGCCAAATTTCCTAGAAACGCATTGAATTTGCTGGTCAGGTCACGGGTCGCATCGACTACGGCCGCGATATCTGGTGATACCCCAACCGAAATCGTCACCGTCGATGTCGTTGGTCCCTGCAAATACAACTGAACTCGTCCAGTCGTCGATGACGAATTTGCCAAGTCTAGTTGAACGACATTGCTCGTTGAAGTCTGTTGGGATCCGTTCAGGGTGTACGACGAATCACGCGGCGCGGTCGTTGTCGTAAGAGCGAGGACGTTTGAGATATTCCCACCCGTGGTGAATGTGGCAGAGGTGCCGGTGGACGTGTGAGAGAGCGCAAGCGTGGAAGTTCCGGCAGTCGACACTACCTGCGCATTCACCGATAGTCCCGCAGCGTTCACCGCGGTCGCAATTGCCTGAAGCACACCAAGATTGGATGTGACTGCAGAAAAGTCCGGAGTGATCGTCGTCGTGGTGCCACCAGTTGTGATGGTCATGCTCGTCGACCCGGTGATCGGGGACGTGTTTGTGCCCGTATCGACCACGCCGCCGCTCGTCATGGTCTGACCCGCGGCCGTCTGTGAGATGGTCACCGAGTACGTGGCTACCCTGGCCTGATCTGCAACTGATGCCAGAACCCCGCCACCATTTCCGGAGATCGCGATCTTGCGCGCGCTGAACACACCGCTTGGGGTGGTGCTTGCCGTGGAACCCGAGTTTGACCGACTTCCACTCGTCCCCGCCATGCGTGACGACGCACCAGAAACGAGTTTCGATGCAGATGCGCCCAACTCGCGTAGCTGGTTCAGGACGTCAGGAACGACATCCTTCAACGCACCGGTCGCGACGTTCGTGAGGTGGTCAACGGCCACCATGACGCCGTCCCCCAGACCGAGTTGATCCGCAGTTTTGAGGACCGCTTGTGCCCCTTGGCGATCAGCCAGCGAGTTCCTCATTGTTGGTGAGGGAATGCGGTTGCCCGGGACAAAAGGGTTCCCCGCACCCGCGTACCGCGGGTTCCCGACGAGCGACCGACTGCTGCTCGGCTGACCGGTAGACGGCATCTTGCTTTCCCTCCCGTAACCTTACTGATACCTTGATAATGATCAGTGGGCATCGGTCACCCGGCGGATTTTCTCGGTGGGACCACCACATCTACCATCGAAGCGGTGGCGACGCGCATCGCTTCGAGCGTCTCGACGCACAACTCAAGCGATTTCCACCCTCCGGCAACGTGAATGACAGCACTTCCAGATGCCGCATGGCGGATTTCCCGAGACGTGGCACGCCACCTTGGCCTCGGTGACATACAGGATTTGGTTGCAGCCCCGGGCGGGCGCCTCAACCAAAACCTAGTCGCTACAACACCGCGCGGCCGCTATTTCCTGAAGGGATCCCGCTACCCAGACCTCGAAACCATCTGGAAAGAACACCAGGTCATCGCGTTCGTCGGGGCTCACAACATCCCGATTATCCTACCCCTCCCAGACCGATCAGGTGAGACGGTCACGCGTGCGGGATACCGCTGGTGGGTGACCTATCCGTGGGTTGAGGGGGGCCTACTTGGCGCAGGTGGCGTCGGCCCGGAAGCCGCCCGCACGATAGGTCGCACATTGGGTGCGTTGCATCGCGTGCTTGCTCAAGTGCCCGTCTCGTTCTCTGCATCGCTACCCCGGCGACCACTGCTCAACGCGACCGAGGCAAGGATGCGTGAAATGGAGGCCGTCATTTCGCGCAACCCGAACCCGTCGGCATTTGACCGACACGTCCTTGCCAGCATCGCCTACCGTCGAACCCTGGTCAGCCGAGACAGTTCATCCCATGAAGGGTTCGCATTTCTTCCATCCCAAGCACTACATGGGGACTTCCACCTGGGAAATCTCCTGATCAACAGATCCATAGTCACTGGTGATGTCTCGATCAACGCCATCGTCGACTGGGAACTGACATGTTGGGGGCCTCGGATCTGGGAAGTCGCGCGGTCGGCAGATCTGATCCTGGACCTCGCTACCGATCTCGAAAACGGTGCCCCGTGCCTCCGTGAGTACCTATCCGGGTACATGGAACACGCACCGCTGACATCGCAGGAAGCGATCCAGCTTGCCCCGTTCTACCGTGCCTCACGCGTGCAGTCGCTATGGGTCATTGAGGAGCACTACCGCCGGGGCCATGCCCCGACGGATGAGATCGCCATCGAAGACCTTGGCGCACTCGATTGGTGGTATCGCAACGGTGAAGCCGTTGGGCAAGTCGTCGGGGAACTCGTGAGGTCAACCAAGGTCATCGGGACGCTAGTCACGTGATCCGGGTGACAGACCAGCATGCATCCCTTGACGCGTTCGTACGAGCGATCATTCCTTGTGATGGGTAACGGTCACGGTCGTTGTGATCCCACCCCGTACATTGAACGCACCCACCACGATAATCCGGCGTGGGTCAAGTGATGCGATCAGGTCATCCGCGATCAGGTTCGTGACCGCCTCATGAAATCCACCCTCGTCTCTGTAGGTCCACAGGTACAACTTGAGGGACTTGAGTTCAATGCAACGCTGATCGGGAACATAGGTGACCGTGATCGTTGCAAAATCCGGTTGGCCCGTCATCGGGCACAGGTTGGTGAACTCTGGGCAGACGCATTGGATCTCAAAGTCTCGTCCCGGATTGGGGTTCGGAAATGTCTGGATTTCTCTAGAAGCTTGTGTTGACATCATGACGTGAGTCTAACGTCGTGTTGGCCATCCCCAACTCGCAGGAAATCCGCCAGATGGCACCCCGGTATCCGCCAGATAACGTGCGCGCCATCACCCGGAACGCGGTACCATGGCGCGAGAGATGCCAACCAACAACGCGCCGGACCCAATCAGCCAGGCCCGCGCTGCTGCGCGTATCGCGCCCCGGGCGGTCACGCCACGAACGACCCGGACTAGCATGGACGCGCTATCAGGGAATGCCATCTCCTCGTTCCCGAATCTCCTGACGGACGCCCTGCAGGGAATGGACCCATCACTTTCGGGAAGTTCCGAAGGGTTCGATGTTCTTGGTCAGGCTTCCTCCACGAACCCCTTGGCGGCCCTCGCGAACATGACTGGTCTCTCAGGCCTTCAGGGATTAGCCTCAAGAGCATCTGCGCTCGGCCAATCGGGAATTCCTGGTCTAGTGGGCCTTGCCGGGATGACCAATCCAGCTCAAGCACCCGCGTCGCCCGCGGGACAGACGGCCGTTGACACTGCCCTCGGGTATTTGGGACGTCACGACTGGAACAACTACTGCGAACGGTTTGTGGAAGTCTGCTACGGAACCCAGAACCTCTACCCGAATGCAGCATCAGCCGGCCGGGCGCTCGTCACGCATCGTGGGACATCGGCGCTTGCCACCGCGCCTTCCGGAGCGATCCTCTACTTCGCGGCTAATGCGGGAAACCAGCAGCAAGGCCATGCCGCCCTGTATGTCGGTGATGGCAGAATGGTTTCCGCAACCCCTAACGGTGTCAAGATTGAGCGGGTCGACTCACCCGCATATCAGGGGCAGTTTCTGGGTTGGGCAGAACCAGGCAGCTTTGGTCAGGGCCAGGCGACCTCGCCACGAGGAGCCTCCCAGACCGGGCGCGCACCAGCCGTCGCACTACGTACATCGAGCACTTCACGCGTAGGCAATACCGTGCCACCTGGTCTCCCCCGCGCTGCCGCGGCTGCCCGGGTGGCACCTCA
>CAMDTO010000061.1 GCA_945907765.1 Thermoflexus hugenholtzii JAD2
GGGCATGAAACTCATCACTCACGGGATCAATCACCAATACTCGAATGTCCGGTGGCAATCGAGAATTGAGCGCTGAGAGCATCCCAGAACCCCGGGGAGCGATATCCTGGGGCACGTCAAAGTGCACAACCTGGCCCAGAGCGTGCACACCACGATCAGTTCTACCTGCACCCACCACCCTTGCCGGATATCCAGTGGCAAGCGAGACCGCGCCCTCTAGAGACGCCTGGACCGTCCGCAGTTCCCCAGCAGCATGTTCCTGCGCCTGAAAGCCAGCAAAGTCCGTGCCGTCATACGCCACAATCGCCCGGAACCTTTGCATGGCTGCGTCAGCATTGGCGTTTGATCCCATAGCTCACGGCATCCAAGTGCGCACAAACGATACAGCCCCCGGGGTGACCCGAGGGCTGCGACAACTCCGGGCACCAGACGCCCGAGTGATCACTCAGCGACTGCGATGAACTCCAGGCGTGCAAGAGATGCACCATCTCCCTTCCGAAGGCCTACCCGGGTAACACGGGTATACCCGCCCGCACGGTCAATATATCGAGGCGCAATGTCATGTATCAAGACATTAACTGCACCCTGATCAGGCAACGTGGACAACGCCATCCGGCGGGAATGCAAAGTATCCTTGCGCGCAACCGTGACAAGACTCTCCACGTGCCGCTGAACTTCCTTGGCACGTGCCTCGGTAGTTGTAATCGACTCGTGAAGGATCAATGACCTCATGAGGTTCCGCACGAGTGCACGTCGACGATCCGTTGGGAGGCCGAGACCGCGGCCCTTTTTCCGATGCTTCATAATCACTACCTCACAGATTCACGGCGTCCAGCGCCGAACCGCCACAATACCTACGACTCAACGTCTGCCGGTATCGCGCTCTCTTCAGCAGCAGGCCCCCACAGGAACACCCCCCGCTCCGCGAGCTTCTCCTCCAACTCTTCAAGCGACTTCTCGCCAAAGTTGCGAAGGTGAAGCAAATCGTCACGGGTCATGGACGCAAGCTGCTCAAGCCGGTTGATGGTATTGCGCTTCAAACAGTTGAGCGTTCGGTTGGACAACTCAAGTTCATCGACGGAAAGGTCCGCCAACTCCGGCGGAATCTGGGCGCCAGTGGAAGGTGCGGGCGCGGCAAGCAGGCGTACCGGCAGGTCCTCAGGCTCAGGAAGCGCCGGACTCAGCGATTGGAACACATGGAACGAACGGACCAAAATACGCGCAGCCTCGACAACCGCGCTCTCCGGTGTAGTAGTTCCGTCGGTCCAAACACGCAGGCTGAGCCTGTCCTTGTCAACGTTAACCCCCAACCGCGTCGGCACGACGTGATACTCGACCTTCCGGATCGGGGTATAAATCTGGTCAACCGGAATCTCGCCAATCGCAGTGTCGTCGCGAGGGACTGCCTCAACAAACCCCCATCCCCGCGAAACTGTCAGCTCCATCGACAAATGGGCCTGATCGTTGTCAAGCGTCGCGATCACCTGATCACCATTCACGATCTCCACCGTGTCTGGCCAGACAACGTCACCTGCATGCACGACCCCAGGCCCGGGGGCATCGAGCCTGGCAACAACCGGCTCATGAGCAAAACTACGAACCCTGATCCTCTTCACGTTCAAGACGATCTGAGTCACGTCTTCCTTCACATTCGGAATACTCGAGAACTCGTGGTTCACCCTGTCAATCCGAATGGAGCTCACAGCTGCGCCGGGCAGAGAACTCAATAAGATACGACGCATTGAGTTCCCTATGGTCTGGCCATAGCCACGTTGAAGCGGTTCTAGAACGAACTCGCCGTAATGGGGGTCGTTGGCGTGCTCTGGGGCCGCCTCAACACGACGAATGGTTGGCAGTGTTTCCTGTTCACTCACGGGGTCTGAGCCTCCTCCCTTGACTGGCGGCAGGCAGAGCAAGTCGTTTCGGTCAATCGACCGCTTCCGGTCCCTCACTCGCCAGAATAAGGAACTGGCGGACACTGCAACGCAATGCCCGCCCGCGCTTTCTGTCATCCCGGACCTACCGGGCGTAGAACTCGACAACCAACTGTTCGGTAACCTGCGCATCGATCTCATGCCGCAACGGCAACGCATTCACCCGGGCCGAGAAACTCTCACGAGTGAACGTCAACCACGCGGGCATCTGCCGCTGCCCAGTGGCATCAGCCGCCTGGACAATGATCTCCAGCTTGTGGGACTTCTCACGAACCCCGACAATATCACCAGGCTTCACCATCGCAGACGGAATGTCCGTCTTACGTCCGTTCAATGTGAAATGCCCATGGCGCACGAGCTGGCGGGCCTGCGATCGAGAACCACCCAAGCCAATCCGATACACAACATTATCGAGCCGGCTCTCCAAGATCTGGAGCAGGTTAAACCCCGTTGATCCCGGCCGACGCTCTGCCTCGTCGTAATGGCGCCGGAATTGGGCCTCAAGAACGCCGTAGGTACGACGAAGCTTCTGCTTCTCACGCCATTGCAAGGCGAATTCCGTCGGGCGACGACGCTTACCGGTCCCCTGAGGGCCGGGCGGAGTCGGACGCTTGTCAAGAGTGCATTTGGTGATACACCGCTCGGCCTTGAGGAAGAGCTTCACGCCCTCTCGACGGCAAAGCTTGCACACCGGTCCCGTGTAGCGAGCCATTCGCAAAACCCCGTTGCACTTGGGTGCAACTCCGTCTCTAACACCTGCGAGTGCCGCTCGCGGCTGATGTTGGGATGCCCCTCACTCGGCACTCTGCCAATCATCCAGTGCCTAAAAGGTAGCGGATGACTGCAAGCGAGACTTCCAGGACGATCAAATGACCCTACCCCAACGTGGCAGCAATCTTGGACCGCCTGACGGCTAACCCCACCTGATGAACTTTGGTGTCCCTGCGAACACGTAGGCGTCACCAGAAACCACACTCACCCCGAGGCCAGCCCGGCCCCGCAGCGAGTTACACCCGCCGACGCTTCGGCGGCCTTGGGCCATTGTGAGGCACCGGAGTGACATCAGTAATGGACATCACTGCCAAACCCGCAGCCTGCAATGAACGAATCGCGGACTCCCTGCCGGAACCCGGACCGCGTACGAACACCTCAACGGACCGCATGCCCTGCTCCATCGCCCTACGGGCAGCGCTCTCAGCCGTCACCCCAGCCGCATACGGGGTACTCTTCCTGGCACCTTTGAAACCACCAGCGCCTCCGGTGCTCCAGGAAACCGGGTTCCCGTTCGGGTCAGTGATGGTCACGATCGTGTTGTTGAACGTCGACTGAATGTGCGCCTGCCCGCGAGGCACATTCCGCTTTTCGCGGCGCTTCTGGCGCGTACTCCCACGCTTCCGCTCGGCCATACCGGTCTCTCATCTCCTTGGACATCCGACGTCCGCTCATGCAACCAGCTGCATTCCTGCCGACCGCCAACTGCCTCAGTGGTCCACTTGCGTAAGCACTTAGAAGCCACCTGGCCCGGCAAAGAGCCTGACGACCACCCAGCACCGACTACTTCTTCGCGGTCGCCTTCTTGCGCGATCCAACCGTCTTCTTCGGCCCGCGTCGTGTGCGAGCATTCGTCCGCGTACGCTGTCCACGCATTGGAAGACCACGGCGATGCCGCTGGCCTCGGTAGCAACCGATGTCAATCAGCCGTTGAATGTTCTGCCGAACAATCCGTCGAAGATCTCCTTCGACGATGAACTGTCTCTCGACGACCTCTCGAAGACGATTGACCTCGTCCTCAGTGAGAGCACTCACCTTGCGGTTCGGTGCAATCTTGCAAATCGCAAGGGCACGCTTCGCGACGGTACGGCCGATTCCATAGATGTAAGTCAACGAAATCTCAACGTGTTTTTCGCGGGGAATATCAACCCCGGCAATGCGTGCCATCTCAGTAGACCCTTCAGCTCATAGGGAACCCGAGGCGTCGGCTCACCGTTAGAGAGGAAAACCTCCCAACTTAAATGCGCCTAACCCTGCCTTTGCTTGTGTTTCGGCTCAGAACAAATAACCCGAAGAACGCCGTGCCGCTTTATGACGCTGCACTTCTCGCAGCGTTTCTTGACCGATGCCGTGACCTTCACCACTCGCCCCTGATCTTTACGAAAATGCTGTCAAATCAGACAGTCCAAGAATTACTAAAGTGAACTGCGCCATATGGCAGGCCCCAATAGAAGTGGCTCCGAGGGCATGACACGCCATACCCGTCACCACCAGATTGGGATGATACCAGAAATGGCGTCCGCTCCCATGCCGCATTCACCCGCGCTACAGGTCTAACGCGAAACCGGTACAGCCCTTCGAACGGCATTCAGCAACCCTTCACGGACCTTCAATTCAGGTTCGTCACCATTGACATGCCTGAGGCTGCCACGGGCCGTGTAGAAGTCGATGACAGGCCGAGTACTCGCCGCATAGACGAGCAAGCGCTCTTGAATGGTGTCACGTCGATCGTCGACACGCTGCATCAATGCTCGCCCGCAGACGTCGCAGACACCACCCATGATCGGAGGGTGAGACTGAACGTTGTAACTCGCATTGCACCCACTGCAAAGCCAACGTCCCGAAAGCCGTGCGATCAATACGTCCTCAGGGACATCAAGCACCAACGCGAGCTGCTCCGCTGACACAGACAACTCACTCAACGCCCTATCAAGCGCCAATGCCTGCTCAGTCGTCCTCGGAAACCCGTCCAGCACACCACCAATGCGGCCCGCATGATGATTCGACGCAATGAGTGCCTGCAAAAACACAGGAACAATGTCCTCATCTGGAACATAGAGACCCCGCTCGATAAACGAGCGCACCTGTTCTCCCCATCGCGACCGGTCCGCCATGGCCCTCCTGATGAGGTCCCCGCTGGCGAGGTACGGAACCCCGAGAGAACTCGCGAGCGACCGGCCTTGGGTTCCCTTCCCGGACCCAGGGGCACCCATCAGGGTGATGATCACTTGATAAAACCCTCATACCGACGCATCATCAATTGCGCCTCAAGCTGTTTCATCGTATCGAGAACCACGCCTACTACGATGAGAATCCCAGTGCTCGAAAGGGTGAGCACCTGAATTCCAGTCACCACACCCGCAATGTACGGTGCAATGGCGACAATCCCCAGAAAAATGGCACCCAATAAGGTGATGCGGTTCACAACTCGGTTCAAATACTCAGCCGTAGGTCGACCAGCCCGAATACCTGGTATGAACCCACCTTGCTTCTGCAACGTTTCGGGTAGGTTCTGCTGCTGAAAAACAACAGCGGTATAGAAATACGTGAACGCAACAACAAGCCAGAAATACAAAACCCAGTAAACCACCCCGGTCGAGCTGAAGACACGGGCAATGAACTGAGCCGTCGACTTGACCCACTCGGTCTCGGCCGCCGTGAAATACGTCGCAATGGTTCCGGGAATCAGCATGATGCTCATTGCAAAGATCAACGGAATCATCCCGGAGGAATTGATCTTCAGCGGGATGTATGTCGTCGTCCCACCGAACACACGATTTCCACGAATGCGCTTGGCATATTGGACCATGATCCTGCGCTGGCCCTCATTTATGAAAATAATCGCGGCGACCATGCCAAGACCGATTACACCCAAAAAGATCAGACCGAGGAAACTCGTCCCCGAAACAAACGACTGACCGATAGACCCCGGCAGACGCGCGATGATCCCTGCAAAAATCAGCAGGCTCATGCCGTTTCCAACACCCTTCTCGGTAATGATCTCCCCGAGCCAAACGAGGAACATTGTCCCCGCAGTTAGGGTAAGAATCATTGATACCGTGGGCAAAAAAGTGGTCGCGCTCATCAAGCCGAAGTTGGAGATAATCCCCTCGCGCGCCAGCAACGTAGCCTGAGCATACGCCTGAAGCATAGCCAGAGGGACTGTGAGTACTCGGGTGTATTGAGCAACCCTCGTACGACCAGCCTCACCATCCTTCTGCATCTCCTGCAGCTGTGGGATTACCGGAGCCAGAACCTGCATCACAATCGAGGCAGTGATGTAGGGGTACACCCCAAGCGCCGCGATCGAGAACGTTGTGAGCGACCCACCGGAAAACAAGTCCAACATTCCCAAAAGTTGGTTCTGTTCAAGCAACTGTCTCAAGCTATCGAGATTCACTCCTGGCAGGGGGACATGAGCTACAACGCGGAAGACAGCAAGCATCGCGAACGTGAAAAGAATCTTCCGCCGCACATCAGGCAAACGGAACGCCCGCATCACCGCTTCGAACAACGGACTAACCCTCTCCACACCAGCGAGACAGGATCCCCTCCTGAGGGGAAACCCATCGGCAACGATTGACCATCTAACGAACAATGCCAGACACGATACGCTATTCCCCGTATCGTGCCTGGCACCTCTCCAGCGAACTACGGCGTCTCCCTAGGATTCGGTCGAAAATCCTAAAGCGACAGCCTTCTCGGCCTGGTTCATGGAACGAACCCATCGAACAATCTGCAAATCAACGTTCCCACCGGCCGCCTCAACGGCAATGCGGGCCGAACCAGAAATACGATGGACTTGCACCGTAACTGCCTTTGAGACGCCACCGTCCCCAAGAAGCTTGACGGGAGTACGTCCACTCGAATCAGTGATAAGGCCGAGAGCACCCAGTGCCTCGATCGTTACCGTAGAACCCGCCTCAAAATGATTCTCGATATCGTCGAGATTGACCACCTGAGCGTCCACACGGAAACGCGCCCGGCTGAAGCCCCGTTTGTGCGGGATCTTCATCGTCCAAGGGTTCTGCCCGCCTTCGAAATACGCCTTAGGACCTTTGCCAGCGCGAGAACCTTGGCCCTTCTGCCCACGGCCAGAGGTCTTTACCTTCCCGGAACCGTGGCCACGCCCAACGCGCTTCGCCTTGCGATGCGAGCCAGGACTTGGGATCAACTCATGCAACTTCATAGCAACTCGACCTCTCTGTCGCCACCGCAGTCAACGATGCGCGGAACTGCGTCACACAGACGCCGCAGCACTATGGAGGGTAGCGGGCCCTGGAACTTCCTCAACGGTCACCAAGTGCCTGACATGAAATACCATCCCACGGACCGTGGTTGTGTCAGGCCGCTCCACAGACTGGCCAAGCTTCCGCAGACCAAGTGAGCGAACGGTCTGCTTCTGCCTCTCGCTATACCCAATTGAACTCTTGCGATACGTTATGCGCAAAACCCCAGACATCGGTTATTACTCCGCTCCGACGACGGCATCGACGGGCGCAGCTGCCGACGCAGGAAGCGGCCGGCCGAGCCTGCGAGCAACCTGCTCTGCCGTTACAAGCTTCTTGAGGGCGGCCTCGGTGGCACGAACCACATTGACCTTATTCGAAGATCCCAGTGACTTGCTAAGGACGTCCTGGATACCCGCAGCCTCGACGACCGCACGCACCGCCCCACCGGCGATCACACCCGTACCGGGTGCAGCAGGCTTGAGCATGACCTTCGCGGCGCCGAATGACTCCAGCACCTCGTGGGGGATGGTGCGACCGACGACAGGGACCTTGAACAGGTTCTTCTTGGCCTGTTCGATCCCCTTGCGGATTGCCTCTGGCGTCTCTCGCGCCTTGCCCATGCCAACACCGACGTGCCCCTGACCGTCACCGACGACCATGACCGCAGAGTAACTGAAGCGGCGACCGCCCTTCACGACCTTCGCACACCGATTGAGCAATACAAGGCGCTCTTTGAGATCCAACCTGTTCGTGTCAAGACGTGGCATTCGTAGCTCCTAGAAATCCAGACCGGCTTCGCGCGCCGCGTCGGCGAGACGCTGGACCCGTCCGTGGTAGAGGTACCCACCACGATCGAACACACCCTTGGTAATTCCTGCTGCTAAAGCTCGCTCAGCAACAAGGCGCCCAACCGAGGCCGCCTCCTCCAACTTAGGCGTCTCCGCAAGGATTGCCTTCAAGGGAGCATCGAGTGTCGAAGCAGACACAAGCGTGTGGCCCTGGTCATCATCGATCACTTGCGCATACATGTGCTTGCTACTGCGGAAGACCGCCAAGCGGGGACGGATCTCAGTGCCTGAAACCCGACCGCGGATCCGCCGATGACGCTTCTGCCGAGCGTGAACGCTGTTACGTTTTCTTATCATCGTCCCGCCAGCCTACTTCTTCCCGCCGACCTTGCCGGCCTTGCCCGCCTTGCGTCGAATCTTCTCATCAGAATAGCGAATACCCTTGCCAAGATACGGCTCCGGTGGCTTGATACCCCGAACCTGCGCAGCAACCTCACCCACAAGCTGCTTGTCAATGCCAAGAATATGGAGTTTCGTCGGGGACTCGACCTCAAACGACACGCCAGCTGGTGGCGAAACCTCAACTGGGTGAGAGAACCCTACCTGCAAGGTAAGTCGAGGGCCCTGCTTCGCAACACGAAACCCAACACCTGTGATGTCAAGGGTCTTGCGATAGCCCGCGGTAACCCCAATAACCATGTTGGCGATGAGCGTGCGGGAAAGACCGTGCAACGCCTTATGTTGCTTGATATCACTCGGACGCGTAACTAGTATCTCGCCACCAACAATGGAGACACCAATCGGCGCCGGAATAGCCTGAGAGAGACTCCCCTTCGGACCACTGACCAAAACCACACCAGCCCCTAGCGTGACTTGAACTCCAGCCGGAAGAATGACCGGCTGCCTACCAATACGGGACATGTCTAAACACCCTCCATGCGTGCGTCAACGACTACAACGTCGCCTCATTCACACGCACTACTTACCAGATGTACGCCACAACCTCACCGCCGAGGCCACCGCGCCAGGCGTCCCGTCCGGTCATCAAGCCACGCGGTGTGGAAATGATGACGGTACCAAGCCCACCTAGCACGCGCGGGATGCTGTCGTGACCGCGATACACACGCAATCCTGGCTTGCTCACTCGTTTCAATCCGGTAAGCGCAGGCTGGCGATTCTCATCGTACTTCAAGGTCACGTTCAGCGTGCCCTGAGGGCCCTCAGACACCACTTCAAACGAAGTGATGTACCCCTCAGACTTCAAGATCTCAGCAATCCTGCGCTTCAAATGGGATGCAGGTATCGACGTCGATACATGCCGTGCACGCGAAGCATTTCGCAACCGCGTCAACAGGTCAGCAATAGGATCGGTCATCATGGGCGGTGATCTCCTGACTCGTGTAACCCGCCTGGGTCACGTGGCCGGTCCGAAATATTCAACAACACACGTGTATCGCCGTTGGACTCATCCAGATAGAGTGAGACGCGCCAAACTAAGAGGTCTACTACCAGCTAGCCTTCGTAACGCCCGGCAGCTGTCCAACAAGCGCGAGCTCGCGAAAGCAGATCCTGCAAAGCCCAAACTTGCGGATGAACGCACGCGGACGCCCGCATCGACGACAACGATTGTGCCGCTGGACCTCAAACTTGAATGGTCGCTTGGACTTCTCGATCTTGCACTTCTTGGCCACGGATTCCTGTCCTTACTCTGCGCGGATCAAGCCCGCTGCTCACGTGAATGATCAGTAGTGCTACCGGTCAGCGCGCTCGGTGGGTTGGGTCCGGAATGGCATCCCCATCAGCTCGAGTAGCCTCCGGCCTTCATGGTCAGACAATGCGGTCGTGACGATCGCTATCTCCATGCCACGAAGTCGATCGATCTCGTCGTACTGAATCTCGGGGAAAATGAGTTGCTCTCGAAGGCCAAGCGTGTAGTTACCACGACCATCGAAGGAATCTGGCGAAACCCCAGAGAAGTCACGGACACGCGGAAGCGCCACGTTGAACAACTTGTCAATGAAATCAAACATCCGAGCGCCACGAAGCGTCACCATGCAGCCAATAGACTGCCCTTCACGCAACTTGAACTGAGAAATCGAACGCTTCGCCTTGGTAATGACGACCTTCTGGCCAACAATGGTCTCTAGGTCCCCAACCGCCGCCGCCATGGCATTGGCGTTGCTAAGTGCCTCGCCCATGCCAATATTGATCACCACCTTGTGGAGACCAGGAGCCTGCATCACGCTCTGATAGCCGAACTCCTTGACGAGCTCCGGGCGGATCTCGGCGTCGTACTTCACCCGTAAGCGAGGAACCTCGCGCGGACCGACCGGAACCGGAGGCAGCCCTTGGGCACCACGACGCACTCCAGTCCCGCCACCCGCCCGCGAAGCACGAGAGGTCGACGCCATCGCAGGCGCGCCCCGCGCCGGCGACCGAGGCGCCTTGGCAGACCCCTTGGATGACGAACCCTTGGACGAACTACCCTTCGACCCTGAGCCCTTCCGATCAGCCATCCTTGACCACCTTCTTCTCGATCACATCGCCACACTTGCGGCACGCGCGAACCTTAGTGCCATCCGCGAGCAGCTTGAAGCTGACCTTGACACCACGCTTGCACGACTGACAGACGACTGCGACGTTGGAGATGGCGACTGGCGCAAAGAACTCGATACGCCCCGCAGGCTGCCCTGGCTGTCGAGCCTTCACATGCCTGATCCGCGTGTTGATGTTCTCGACAACGACGCGGTTGTCAGCGATGAGCACCTTGGTAACGGTGCCCTCCTTCCCCTTGTCACGACCGGTGAGCACAACCACCGTGTCATTCTTGACCACCCTTGCGGCCATGCTCGTATCCTCACACTCTCCGCAGTCGAGCCCGATGTGAACACCGACCTCGAACCACCTATCCCGCCCGCCAGACGGCTACAGAACCTCTGGCGCCAGTGAAATGACTTTCATGAAATTCTTGTCGCGAAGTTCACGGGCAACAGGCCCGAAAATCCGAGTCCCGCGAGGGTTGCCCTGAGGATTCAGAACAACTGCAGCATTGTCGTCAAACCGAATATGGGAACCGTCCGGGCGCCCAAACTCCTTGGCAACTCGCACGATTACCGCCCGAACCACGTCACCCTTCTTGACACCAGCGCCAGGAGTTGCCTCCTTCACCGCAGCCACGATGACATCACCAATGTGGCCATACTTCCTAGCGGAACCGTCCAGAACACGTATACACATCAACTCGCGGGCGCCGCTGTTGTCGGCGCACCTGAGCCTCGTCTGCGGTTGGATCACTTGCTCATTCCCTCAGCCGGCAACGCACTCACCGTGGAACCGTTTCGGACCACGCGAACGACGTCTACTCGACGCCAACAATCGGCGCCGGCGTTGCCGGCAACGCAACCCGCTTACCTCGATCAGCAATACGCTCCACAATTGCCGTCACGACAAAATGCTTGCGCTTGCTAATCGGACGTGACTCACGGATACGAACCATATCCCCCACTGAACTCGACGCATGCTCATCATGGACGAGGAACTTCTTGGTATGGCGGACCATTCGTTGATACAACCGGTCACGGCGAAGTGACTGGACCGCTACAACTACCGTCTTCTGCATCTTATTGCTGACAACCCGCCCGACCAGAACCTTCTTGCGTTCACGCACAACCAGATACTCCCTAGAACAGAACTGCACGCCTGCGGCGCACAAACCCACGCCACCGCGCCGTCAACTCTGGCGCTGCTGCCCAGCAATGGTCAAAATGCGCGCGATCTGGCGCCGCACCTCGCCAAGCCGGTTGTGGTTCTCCAACTTGCGGGTCGCCAGCTGGAACCGAAGATTGAACAACTCTTGACGAGCCTCGCCAAGGCGTTCGGCCAGCTCTGCAGCCGTCAACTGACGCAACTCCGAGGCAGTCGTAGCCATTACTCAGAATCCTCTTCAACAACCGCCGAGACCGTCGCTCCACTATCAAGAGCCTGCTGAGCTTCCGATGCCTGCTCATGATCAGGGAAATCGGCACGAGTGACAAATTTAGTCCTTATAGGAAGCTTATACTGCGCCAAGCGAATGGCCTCGCGTGCTACGTCCTCCCGAACGCCCTCAACCTCAAAGAGCATCCGACCCGTCCGAACCACACAGACCCAATGGTCAGGTGCGCCCTTGCCGCTTCCCATGCGTGTCTCCGCAGGCTTGGCGGTGACCGACTTGTCCGGAAACACCCGTATCCAAACCTTGCCTCCACGCTTCATGTAGCGCGTGATTGCGATTCGGGCAGCCTCAATCTGTCGGCTATCCATCCAGCACGGCTCAAGCGCCTGAAGGCCAAACTGGCCAAACGCAATGAAATTGCCACGGCTCGCAGCACCGCGCATGTTCCCGCGGTGCACCCGCCGATACTTGACGCGTTTTGGCATCAACATCGCGTCGTGATCTCCTCAATCCCGTCCAAATCGCTCATCGCGCCAAGCCGAACAGTAGCGCCCGGCTAAGCTCGACAACAAACTATCGTGCCGGGGGAGCGCCTCGCCCCGTGCCTGCGCCCCGGCCTTGTCCGACACTCCGGCCACCACTACCACCACGCGGACCGCCACCAGCAAAACCACCACGAGAACCACCACTCCCCCCACCGCGAGGCCCGCCAGACCGGCTGTCGCTCGACCGGCGCGGCTCCTGGACAGCCGGGTCAACGACCTTCTGGCCAGGTGCGACATCGCCCCGGTAGATCCACACCTTCACGCCAATACGGCCGAACGTTGTTGCCGCCTCTGACTGCCCGTAGTCAATGTCCGCGCGAAGCGTCTGCAGCGGAACCTTGCCGTGAGCCTCCTTGTCATTGCGCGACATCTCAGACCCACCAAGTCGACCACCGACCTTGATACGAATGCCCTTGGCACCCATACGCTCAGCCCGCTGGACAGCCTGTTTCATTGCCCGGCGATGCGCAACCCGACGCTCAAGTTGCTCAGCAATACTGCGAGCAACCAAGCGAGAATCAATCTCCGGGTTCCGAATCTCCATGATATTGACACGAGCCTTCTTGCCAGTCATCGCCTCAAGAAGCTTGCGCAGCTCCTCAACTGCTGCGCCCTGCTTCCCAATCACAATGCCCGGCTTGGCGGTATGGATTGTGACCTTGACTTCATTCAAGTGACGCTCGATCTCCGTCTTGCTCACACTTGCATTTGCAAGGCGACGCGTGATCAATTGACGTATATCAAGATCTTCGCCAACCAACTGGGTATATCCAGCCTTGTCAGCGAACCACTTGCTCTCCCAATCACGGATCACTCCGAGCCGGAACCCAATCGGGTGTACCTTCTGGCCCACTCTAGCCCCTCACGCTTTCGCTACCGACACTCGCGTGCCGGACCCTGCCTGGTGACGTCACGCAACGAGCGCTACGCCGGTTTGCGCTTGTATCCACGACGCGTCGGTTCGATATCGTTACTGACAACAACGGTGATGTGCGTCGTCTTCTTCTCGATCACGCCAGCCTGACCGCGAGCGCGGGGGCGAAACCTGCGAGGAAGTGTCGGACCCTTGTCAGCAGTTGCGTTGACGACAACCATGCCGTCAGTGTTCAGGCTGAAGTTGTTCGCCGCATTTGCAAGCGCCGAACGGAGAATTTTGGCAACCACCTCCGACGCCGCCTTGGGCGACGTGTCGAGGAATGCCAAAGCCTCAACAGCTGCACGGCCGCGGATTGCGTCAACAACCAACCGTGCCTTCTGGGGCGACATCCTCACCCCGCGTGCGAGCGCTCGTACCTGCATTGAAATCTCCGATCCGGAAGTGACCGATCCACGCGCTGATGCCAAGGCAAACAGCCACAACCATCAAACCTGCAACTGAGAACCGCTACCGACTACTGCGCTCCGTCTTCGTATGGCCACGGAAATGCCTCGTCGGCGCAAACTCTCCGAGCTTGTGACCGACCATATTCTCAGACACAAAAATGGGCACGTGCCTACGCCCGTCATGGACACCAATCGTGTGACCGACCATCTGGGGAAAGATGGTCGAGTCGCGAGACCAGGTCTTCAATACACGCTTTTCGTTATTGCGAGTAAGCAACTCGATCCGCGCAAGCAACCGCGCATCAACGAACGGACCCTTCTTGACTGAACGGGACACTGTGACCTCTTCCTTCTGATAGGGCGACGGAGACTACCGTCGCTTGTCGCGAACCCTGCTGATAATGAGCCGATCGCTCGCCTTGCGCTTGCGCGTCCGAAGTCCCATTGCGGGCCTCCCCCAAGGCGTCTTCGGCTGACCACCAATCGGCGACTTGCCCTCGCCACCACCATGCGGATGGTCGCTCGGGTTCATCGCAGAACCGCGGACACTCGGGCGACGGCCCATCCAACGTGACCGACCAGCCTTGCCCAGCTTGACATTCTTGTGATCAACGTTGCTCAGCTGTCCGATTGTCGCCATGCACGAAGCGTGCACGCGACGTAACTCACCTGAAGGCAGCCTTATGGTGGCGTACCCGCCGTCCTTCGCCATCAACTGCGCCGAGGTTCCAGCAGAGCGAACAAGCTGTCCACCCTTGCCAGGATGCATCTCAATGTTATGGATGACGGTGCCCACTGGCATAGCACTCATCTGCATGGCATTACCGGGTCGAATCTCCGCCTGCGGCCCATTCATCAACGTGTCCCCAACCTTGAGGCCAACTGGCGCAAGGATGTACTTGCGGATCCCGTCGTGGTAGCAGATCAAAGCAATCCGAGCCGTCCGGTTGGGGTCATACTCGATCGTCTCGACCTTCGCCGGAACACCGACCTTCGTACGCTTCCAGTCGATAATCCGATAGAGCCGCTTGTGACCGCCACCACGATGCCGAACCGTGATCTTGCCCTGGTTATTACGACCTGCGTGCTTAAACAGCCGCTCGGTCAACGGCTTATATGGCTTATCAACAGTAATCTCATCAAACGAAGCACCAGTCGCCCCACGGCGGCCAGGGGATGTCGGACGATAGAGCTGCACGGGCATGGTTAACAATCCTTACGGTCAGCTGGTGCGGCGGACGCCCTACGCGTCAAACAACTCGATGCGCTCCCCCGGCTTCAGGGTCACGACCGCCTTCTTCCAGTCCGACTGATACGCAGTCCAGCGCTTCCAGCGACGAGACTTGCCAGGCATCACCGCGATGTTGACAGCAACGACACTCACCTTGAACGCCCGCTCAATCGCCTGCTTGACTTGAGCCTTCGTGCAGTCGGGATGAACCTCCAAGAGGAACTTCCCTTCAGCAGCGAGGGCCGTTCCCTTCTCCGTGATGAGAGGACGGCGGAGCACTTCCCAGATATCACTAACTGGCATTTGTCCTACTCCGCTCCCTCATCATGTGAGTGACCATGATCGTGGCCATGCCCATCATCCATCGGCAATCCATACCGCTGTTCAAGCTGCCGGGCTGCACCTACGAGCATGACCACACGTTGGTGCCTCAGGATGTCATACACGCTGATGTTCTCAGTCGTGATCACCCTGACCTTGGGAAGGTTCCTGGCGGACAACCGAATCACAGCATTAGGACCGTCGAGAACGACCAACCGGGATGTCGCCAACGCAACCGTGTCGAGCAACGCCCTGACGGCTTTGGTATTCGGTGCATCAAGATGCGGAAAACCCTCAATCAACACCACCTCTCCTGCGAGAAGCTTTGCGGACAACGCCGAACGAATGGCGCCAGAACGCATCTTCTTCGGGAAATCCTGATGGTAACTGCGTGGATGAGGGCCGAACACAACGCCGCCTTTCCGCCAATGAGGTGCACGCTTGCCACCTTGGCGGGCACGACCGGTGCCCTTCTGGCGCCACATCTTCCTCGTGCTACCGGCAACCTCACCGCGCGTCTTGGTGTCGTGCGTACCCTGCCGGGCATTGGCCAGCTGTCGCTGAACAGCCTGATGCATCAGCGGTACGTTCGGAGTAACCCCGAAGACATCATCGCGAAGCACGGTGGACGTTCCGCGCGCGCCGGACGAACTAAAAACGCTTGTCTCAGGCATGATCATGCCCCTTGCTAACCATCACCAGTCCGTCCCGTGGACCCGGAACCGCGCCCTTGACAAGAATCAGGTTCCGATCAAGGTCCGCACG
>CAMDTO010000062.1 GCA_945907765.1 Thermoflexus hugenholtzii JAD2
CGCCAGTTGCCAGGGACAACGATGCATTCCTCGCTATCGCAAAGTCGTCACACCACGCAGAGTGGCCAACACGGGCACCGTAACCTTCCGCGATTGCAATGGTCCGATCGCGGCTCCCCGTGTCAACAACCACAATCTCGTCGACCCACTGGGACGCACTGGAGAGGCACTTACCCAGCAGTGTCTCCTCGTCGCGCACGATCATGCAAAGCGTGATGCGCTGCCCCGGAGGTGTTGTGTCCCACGACGCCATGCGCCCGCGCGAAACGCCACCTGAACCCGGCTCGTCCGCGCGCGTGCCTGCCGCCATGTCATTGCTCCCCGCACCTCCCGGGCGTTCGCCAACGGGTCGGAGGGCAAGTCTACGAAACTCGGGGGATTATCCGCCCTCGTACCCCTGAATGCGGGGCGTTTACACGACCGATGATCTACGTGAACGTAATCGCACTGGGGTTCCGGAAGCACCGGGGCCACTGCCCCAAGAACGGACACCGAACGTCTGGCCGGACAATCGGAAGTATTCTCGGAGAACCAGCCTGATTTCGCGCCAAAGGCGCACGTTTCCTTGTGGCATGGAGGTCACTGGGCCGCAGTGATAGGGAGATCCGGCTATGGCTTTGCGTATCAACTACAACCAAGCGTCCTCACAGGCGCAGCGTGGGGTTTCTGGGGCCCAGAACTCCTTCTTCAGCGCGATTTCGCAGCTCTCGAGCGGACTGCGGATCAACAAGGCAGCCGATGACTCTGCCGGTCTGGCTGTCAGCGAGAAGCTCAAGAACCAGGTCCGTGGTCTCAACCAGGCCCAGCGGAATGCCCAGGATGCGATCAGCCTTTTGCAGACCGCCGAAGGAGCGCTCAACGAGGTGCACAGCATCCTCGGTCGGATGCGTGAACTGGCCGTCCAAGCCGCGAACGACACCCTGACCAATTCCGACCGTGCCCACGTCCAGAATGAGGTCAACTCGCTCCTTTCAGAGATTGACCGGATCGGCAGTTCCGCCCAGTTCAACAGCATCCAGTTGCTCAACGGCGATGCTTCGGGACCAATGAACCTCGCCGGGTTCACGTTCCATGTCGGTGCAAACACCGACGTGCCGACGGCATCGAACGAGATCGCGTTCACAATCGGCGACTCCGCCCTTGGCTACAGTGGTGGCACAGATGGTGTGATCAACTCGACCACTTTGGCGAGCGTCAATGCGCTTGCGACGACGGGTGTTGCAACCCAAACCGACGCAAACGCAGCCATCGCGACGATCGATACGGCGGTTGAAGCCGTGTCCGGCTACCGTGGCGCCATCGGTGCGATGCAGAACCGCCTCGAGAGTGCGATCAACAGCATCGGGGTCGCAGCCGAGAACACCGGCGCCGCGAACAGCCGCATCCGGGATGCCGACGTTGCCCAGTCTGTCTCGGAGATGATCCGCAGCCAGATCCTGCAGCAGTCATCCATGGCGGTACTCGCCCAGGCCAACCAGGCTCCGCAGTCCGTCCTCCAGTTGCTCAAGTAAGAGCTGACTGACCCGACCGGGAGGGACGGGTGGACGACTCTGCACCAGTGCCCACCGCTGCCACGGTGAGAGCATCACGACCGGCCCCGCGAACATCGTGTTCACGGGGCCGGTCGCGTTTTCCACGGGCACGCAGCGTCTGACCGAACAATCGCGTGACAGGACGTCTCTCCCGCCTTACCTAACCGGGCTTGTTCATGGACTGGTTACCATGCGCATGCTAGATTGCTTGGGAAGAGGTCATGGGACGCCTGAGGCGCAGTTCTCATGGAGATTGAGTGCGTGGAGGTGGGTCGCCCCTGCCCGCTCGGACCGGAACGAATTGCTCAGGCGGTGCATGATCCTTTTGCCCTCACGATCACACACCTCATTAGGGAGACGACCGATGGTTACCAAGAAAGAGCACGAGCTCGACCTGCAGGCCGCCGAGCACCACAAGAAGGCTGCGCATCACTTTGAAGTGGCAGCACACGAGCACATCAAGGCGGCGGCGGCCGATGAGCACGACGATCACGTCACTGCCGCGCACCACGCACATCTGGCCTACGGCCATCAGATCGAAGCGGTGCGCCACGCCGAGATCGCTGCCGTCAAGGAAGAGCACTCCGATCCCGATGACGAGGACCATGGCAAGCCCGAGGACCACGTCGCCGATCACTGAGGTCGTCTCAGATCACGGTCAGGTCGGCTGACCACCGTGTCTTGAACCAAGTCGAACCCCCGAGGCCTCCTTCTGGCACGACCCGCCAGGACCGGAACCCGGGGGTTTCTGTTTCCTTGCAACGCAAGCGGTTCCCAGTCCATCCCTACTGTCTGCAAGAATCCGCACCCATTCGGGTTGATCGGGCGTCAATCCTGCCGTTGGGGTATCTTCCCGATGTTCTCATGGGGCGTTCCATGTCAAGATGTGCAAGTTTTCAAATGGGTACCAAGGACCGGTGGGCCGGGTTCACTGGAACCGTGTTGAACGCTTGGATTGATGGCCGCGGAACCCCGATAGAGTGAACTGCCGGGAGAATGACCATGGTCACCAAGCGCGAACACGAACTGGACCACGACGCCGCCGAACACCACCGCAAGGCCGCCCACCACTTCACCGTCGCTGCCCACGAGCACCTGAAGGCTGCCGAGGCCGATGAGCACGACGATCACGTGGGCGCCGCCCATCATGCCCATCTGGCCTACGGCCATCAGATTGAAGGCATTCGCCATGCCGAGATCGCAGCCGTCGAAGAAGAGCACGCCGATCCCGAAGACGAGGACCACGGGCATCCCGAGGATCACGTCGCAGATCATTGATCAACCAGCGCGGTGACAACCCCGGACTAACGCCCGGAAGCACCGCAAATGGGGCCCTACAGCTTCCTTGGGGATATGCCAGATTGGCCCGACACGGCATATCCCCAAGGGGTGACCCATTCACACGGTGAAGCGACCTTCGGGGGCACGTCTGACATGGTCTCCCCGTACGCCGTACCATTCTCCTCGATGTCCCCCGCCACACCACCGCCCTCGGGCGGCGAACTGCCTGGCACCCATCCAGGCGATGACTCCGGAGGCCAGTTCGAGGAACATCCCCTGACTGGTGAGTGGTCGGCGTCGCCGGCAACGTTTCTTGAGGTCCTCGCAGAGGCGCCACCCGGCGCAACGATTGAACTCGGCGCCGGTGTCTACCGCATCCCCGCGACCATCAATTTCCGTCGTCATGTCTTCCTGATCGGTGCGGGCAGCACACGGACCCGTCTGGAATCGACCGGGCCGGGGCCTGTCCTGCGCCTCGCGGAGAGTGCCGCGCTTGCGTTGCGTGACCTCACCATCGCCGTGGTCAACGACGCCCCCGGCAACGTCATCGAAGCGACCGACGGTGCACTGATCATGGAACGAGTGCGCGTGACCGGTGCGCGTGGGCGTCGGAACATCCCCGCTCCCGAAACACCGGATGACACATCGCCCGAACCCGGATATGGCTTGGTGGTCGGTGGCGCGGTGTGGGCCACCATCACGGGTTGCCAGTTTGACGGCAACGAAGCCGGTGGCATCTGCGTCCGCGATGCGTGCGCCCCAACCCTCGTCGACATCCAGACCGAAGGCGGGACCGCAGGCGTTGTCTTTTGCGGCCAGAGTGCCGGGGCACTGACCCGCTCCCGGTGCATTGGTGCGGCAATCGGCATCCTCGTCCTGGATCGCGCCCGACCTGTCCTGGACGCAAACATTTGCCGCGCGAACACGCATACGGGGATCGCCTACCGCCTTCTCGCTACCGGTCTCGCGCGTGCCAACGACTGTTCGGACAATGGGTCGGCCGGGATCTGGGTCGGTGATGCGGCCACCCCAACCCTCGAAAGCAACCAGTGCCGAGGGAACCGCACCGCGGGCATCGTGTTCCGACGGGCATCCGGTGGCATCGCCGTCGGCAACAGTTGTACCGGCGGTGCCATCGCGGGCATCTGGATTGGGGAGGGTGCCTGTCCCGAACTCGAATCCAACCGGTGCGAGGCGAACGGGAACGGTCTCTCCTACACCGAATTTGGTGCCGGCAGTGCCCGAGGGAACATCTGCGCGGCAAACTCCCTTTTTGGGATCAGTGTCGCCGTACTGGCGTCACCGGTACTGGAAGCCAACGACCTCTCCGGCAATGTCCTGGGCACAATTGTCGACCACCGCATGCCTGACTCCGGTGCCCTGATCGTCCCGAACTGACCGCGACCGCGCCATCGACCGCGGCACGCTAGAGTAGAGGCGAACCTCCGGGAGCCGTGACCGTTTCGTCACTCCCGGGAATGACGGGATCGTGATCGATGACACCACCTGCGACCGCAACGGTGCGCCTGGCCTCTGTCCGGCTTCGCCATCCCGTGCGGAACGAACCGGCACATGTCTTCACCCACGATGCCTGGCGCGATGCCGCACGGACGCTCCTCCGTCACCGCCGTGGAGTCGAGATCGTTCACGCAATCCAGTCGATCGGTCCCACCGCGCAACCAGACATCGCGGCACACCTTGCGCGGGTCGCCATCACCATTCACGGCGAGTCCCGGCGTGCCCATGGACTGGCGTGGTGGTGGACCGGGGTAGGGGTGGTCGCCACGCTCCTGATTGCCTGGTTCGATTCACTTACCGACCTGCTCACCGCCCTGACGGCAACCGGCGGCGCCGCGTTCACGGTCATCATCGGCCTGATCCCCGCACTCTTGGCGTGGCGTCACGGTTGGGGACACGCCTCACGGGCACGCGATGCCGGCTCGATCGCGCGCGCGATCGGGAGTGCGCGGGTGCGTCGTTCGCAAATGGTTGATGAGGGAAACGATGATGTCGATGCCTTCGGCCGCGACTACCTTCCCTTGCTAACCGAGCTCGACAATCTTGTCTCACGCCTGCCGGAAAGCCCCCTGGAAGCGTGTTCACGAGCCGCGTCACTTGCCCTCACGATCAGTCGGGGGGCGTCGAGACACGGGTTGGCACCAGTCGCTGACGCCTATCACGAGCTATACGTGATCCTGAGCGTCGCAGACATCCAAGGGGCGCGGACCGAACAGTCCGGAGGCATGCTCGCCGACTCTCGCGTCAGGACCCTCCTGCGCCGGGCCTTCGGGACCATTCAGTCGGCACTTGCGCCCTTCCGTGTGTCCGGAGGTGTCAGTTCATCACTCTTCATGCCCCTTGCAGGAGCCTCCGCGACCTCCGTTGCAATCGTGGTGACCTCCTTCGTCACCGGCTTGTTTGTCGTGGCCCCTGACACCGCGGTGATCATCGACCCGCCTGAAGCACGCCTGGCGAGAAGTCTCGAGGCCATGGGGCTTGACGCGGCAATACTCGGCCTCGACAGTGGCGCACGGACCGTCATCCGGGAACCAGGGATCCAGAACACGTGGCCACCGCCGTTTGCCGACAGACGCGCCGTTGCCCTGGGCGAACAGTTCACCGCCATCCGTGCCATCGTCACGCAGACCGGCCCGGACTCGTTCACGGTCATCCAGATACGGGTGCGGTTCCGGATCACGGATTTGGTCCAGTGGGCGCGCTACGACACCGCCGGGGCCGGTCCAGTCCGTCTCGGACGCGCGATCTCGGGCGAACTGCAAAGCCGCATCGAGGTGCAGAACCGCGACCTGATCCAGCGCGCATCACGCGACCCTGCGCTCGCACAAAACCCGCGCGTCCTCATGCGCGAGGTTGAACAAGCCATGGTGGCGCAACTGCCTGCCATCCTGAACCAGTTCAACATCGCGAGCAGTTCGAGTGACGCGGGCCGTGAAGCCGGGGTGCGCGTGGAACCGATCCGGCAGGCAGATATCCGACTGGACCGCAGCGTGACCGCAAGTGCCGCCGGCATCCAGGTGTCGCCGTAGCGGCACCCGCCATTCGGTCACCCCCGGGACGCTTCTTCACCTGCTGATCATGCTTTTCGGAACTCCGGGCCAGTCACTGGGCTACACTCCTGACGTGCCGTGACGACGCCACCCGATGCGTTCGAGAAACCAGACCTGCCCAGCGCCGCCGAACCCACTCAAGATGGCAAGGCCATTGCACCCAGCGCTGATGGGCGAGCCACTGCATTTCCTGAACAGCATGCGGCATCATCCGTCAGACCAACCTTGCCGGTCATCACGTCACAGGCACAACCCGAACCTTCCCCAACCCCTTCCCGGTCAGGCAGCTTCACAATCCTTTCACCCGTCATGCCTGTGGCCGCAAGGGACAACACCGATCCACTGGTGACGGTGAGGCAATTGCCCCGGTCTGAGACGGCCCGCCTCACACCCATTCCCTCGCGAATGCCTTTGCCTCCAACCGACCACGAGGCCACCATCAACGCCCTTGGCCAGAGGCGAAACGAAACCGCCGGTTCCATTCTGCGACGTGCCCGGTTGCTCCGGCGCCTTGCAGTTACCGACGTGGCGGTGGCGACACGCATCCGTTCCGAATACCTTGCGGCCATCGAGGATGAGACGGCCGGGGTCCTCCCCCCGGGCAGGTACGCAATCAGCCTTCATCGGAGCTACGCCATTTTCCTTGGCGTGCCCCCGGATGACGTGGTCCGTCTCTACACAAGCCAACAAAAGCGACGCGACCGCTTCGCTTCCATGTTTGGTGCCCGGGTCTCGGTCCAGGTCTCACGTACCGCCCTCGCGTTGGCACTCTTCCTGATCGGCATCGCCATCGCGATCAGTGCCTGGTACTTCGTCCTGCGTCCGCTCAGTACCGAACCCGATGTGGCGTCGGCGCGTGCTTTGGCACAGGCAACGTTCCTGCCGGGCACCTCGGCAACAGGCACGCCCGTGCCCGGCGCAAATCCGCTTCCGTCCACCCCGATCATTGCCCGGACCGTCGCTCCATTCACCCCGGTCGCTTCCATCATGACACCGCCGACGCCGGTACCAGTAACCACGGTACCCTCCCCGATCCCACCAACCGAGACCGCCATCCCACCGACTGCAGTGCCTGCGACCGCGATCCCCGTTCCAACCCCTCGAGCCTCATCGGCCGCACGAACCAGATCGATGGTGCTGACCTACACCGATGACAGTTGGACGCGCGTGGTTGTCGACGGCAAACTGCCCTTCGAGGAAACTGTCCCCCGGGGCCAGACGCGGATTTACGAGGGCACGGCCTTTTCCCTACGGGTCGGAAACGGAGGCGCGGTCAGCCTCGTTGCCTTTGGCGAGGACCGGGGTGTCCTGGGGGTACCTGGGCAGGTCGTCGACATCAATCTGGACATCAACGAACCCTGACTCGAGGGCGGGATATCTCTCCTGCCTGCCCGCGATTTCGAGCAACGTGCCGTTGCCTGTTCCAATGCCGGCACGGCAGTGCGATGGGGTGAAGCCCGGCCGATGTGTGACACTCCAAAGACGAAACCTGCTCCGGAACAATCATGACTGCCACCACACGAACGTTCTTCATCGAGAATCTGGGCTGCCCAAAGAATGCCGTTGAGGGCGAGGGCATGGCCGAGCGTCTCCGTCAGACTGGCTACACGGCTACCGACGACGCGGCTGATGCTGATGTGGTGATCGTCAACACGTGTTCCTTCATCCAACCGGCACAGGAAGAATCCATCGATCGCATCTTCCATTACCTCAACACCCGGCGAACTGGGCAGAAGGTGGTGGCGGCGGGGTGTCTGGCCGAACGGTTTGGCGATGCCCTCGAGAATGACATCCCTGAACTTGATGGCATCCTGGGCACACGTCAATGGTTCGAGATCGATCGCCTTCTCGCCGAGGTCGAACGGGGCGTCCGTCCGTGTTGGCATGGTGCCGAACCGGTCACCGACCCGATGTTCATTCGGCAGGCTTCGGGCCCGACGGCGTACGTCAAGATTGCCGAAGGGTGCAACATGACCTGCAGCTTCTGTGCGATTCCCTCCTTCAAGGGATTGCAGCGCAGCAAGGCGGTCGATGACATCGTGGCCGAAGTCCGCCAACTCGTCGATGGCGGTGCCAAGGAAGTCATTCTGGTCTCACAGAATACGACGGCCTACGGTCTCGATCTGGCGCGCGAACCGGGTTCAATGCGCAGCGGATCCCCACTCGCGCGCCTTCTGGAAGCGATCTGCGCGGGCGTCCCAGACCTGCCATGGCTTCGCGTGCATTACTGCTACCCGGGGTGGGTGAATGAGGTTCTCCTCCAGACGATGGCTCGACTGGACCAGGTTGTCAAGTACCTGGATATGCCGTTACAGCACGCTGACCCTGAGATCCTCCGGACGATGAACCGGCCACGCGACATTCGTCACGTGGCCGAAGTCCTCAACCGGGCACGCGAACTGATGCCTGACCTCGCCCTGCGCACCACCTTCATCGTCGGGTTCCCCGGTGAGACCGACGCCCACTTCGCCTCAGTCCTGGCATTCATGGACGAAGTGCGATTCGATCACGTCGGCATCTTCACCTACTTCGCCGAGGACGGCACTCCCGCCGCCACGTTGGGAGGCCAGGTGACCGACAAGGTCAAGCGCCGTCGCCAACGCGAGGCCATGGCCCACCAGCAGGGAATATCCGCGACACGAACGGCACGCCTGGTGGGTCACACGGTCGACGTCCTCGTCGAAGGGACCACCGAGGGGGAAGCCGGCATCGGTGGCACTGGTGCCCGTCTCATCGGCCGCACCTACCGTGACGCGCCCGAAGTTGACGGCTTCACCGTCTTCGATGGCATCGCCACACGAGGGGAGATCGTGCCGGTCATCATTTCCCGTTCCGGCCCGTATGACCTCTTCGGCACGCAGGCGAACGTCACACTTCCGGCACTCGCATCCATTGCCGACACGGCCACCACGAACATCTCGCCAGTCATCGCCAAGCGACGCATCGGTCTCAAGTCGCTGCCGATGCTTCAGCCTCGCTGACCCGATCCGTTCCTACTGGTCCGCGGGCATGGCTGCCCGCTCCGGCGGCCTGAGTGAACGTCCGCATGGCCACCGCCACACCGGCAGGGTTGGTCAGCCGGTACTGCAAGATCTAGATCAGCGCCCAAGAGAGTGCGCATCCACGTCCACGGTTCCACGTGTCACCGGGAACCACGCAACTCGTCGTTGGTAGCCACATCGCAATCCCCATAACGCTGGCGCCTTCGCCAGCCCATCCGTTCACACACGTCACCACGTGTCCGACAGGACCTCGGAGATCGTCCGCATGGCTACCTCGACGCCCGCAGGATTGGCCTGCCGGTAATACGGCACGTAGCCCAGTGCCCACGAGAGTGCCCATCCACGTCCACGGATCCACGTTGCGTCATCCACCTGAAGGCATTCCCGAAATACCTTCCGCGACGATCGGTCGAACAACACCCACGCCACCATCAGGTCGACCGCCGGATCACCGACCCCAAGGCACCCGAAGTCGATCACCGCGGACAGGGCCAATCCGGCCTTCCTGCCCGCACCTATGGGGCGTGGCAATGAAACCGGGAATCCACCGCGCGCCATCAACAGGTTGCCTTGATGGATATCCCCATGCACCCACCGAGGCGAACCGGACCATGCCGGCACTGCAAGGGACGCCTCCCACGACGCGGTGACCGCATCGGTATCGGTCATCCCATGCATTTCCCCGATGCAGGCCCGGGTCCGTGCGTCGCGCCCGGCCAATGGCATCCCTCGCCCGGAGTTGTGTGGCCCTGGAGAGGTACCCCCTGTGGGGTCGATCGCCTGCAATGCACGCAGGAACGACGCCAGAACCGCCGCATCATGCACAGGATCGGCAAGCCCCGCCAAGGTCACCGCCTCACCGTCGATCCACGGGTAGATCCCCCACGGCCATGCGAATCCTGGGTGCGCTGCCGATGCTTCCACCGGGCAACTCGTGGCCACAACCTCGGGAATGAGCAGCGGAAGATGCGGCGCGAGGAACTGCAGCCACCGTGCATCACTCGAGAGTTGCGCAGTTGCACCGGGCCGAAGGGGCAACCGCACGGCGAGGTCGTTGCCAAGGCGGTAGATCGCGTTGTCGGTCCCACTCGATGCAAAGCGGCGGATCGGCAGCGACGCCCATTGCGGAAAGCGGACGGTGAGCAGGTGCCGGACAAGCTCCACATCTGAGATGATCTCGTCCGCATGCAGCCGCGTGGACTGCGTCCGGACCGCCATCACGCCTCCCAGCCGAACGACCGGGTGACCGCCTTCTTCCACGAAGCAACCAGAGATGTCCGGCGCGGTTCTTCCATCGATGGACGCCAGATCGCGTCCTGCCCCCAGTTTGCCCGCAATTCGTCAAGATCTCGCCAGTAACCGGTTGCGAGACCGGCGGCGTAGGCCGCGCCAAGCGCTGTGGTCTCGGTGACTTTCGGACGGATGACCGGTACGCCAAGGATGTCGGACTGGAACTGCATCAGGAGGGCATTTGCCACCATGCCACCATCGACCCGCAGTGACGTCAGGGGCACGCCACTGTCCGCGTGCATTGCGTCAATCACCTCGCGGGTCTGGTAGGCCGTTGCCTCAAGGGTCGCCCGCGCCAGATGCCCCTTTGTGACATAGCGCGTCAGACCGGCGATCACCCCGCGTGCATCACTCCGCCAGTACGGCGCAAACAATCCCGAGAAAGCCGGGACAATATAGGCGCCACCGTTGTCCTCGACGCTCGCCGCCAGTGCCTCGATATCCGATGCGCGCTCGATCAGGCCAAGGTTGTCACGCAACCACTGCACGAGGGCACCCGCAATCGCAATAGATCCCTCAAGCGCATAGACCGCCGGCGCGTCACCGAGCTTGTACGCGAGTGTCGTCAGGAGGCCATGGGACGACGGCACCGGCACCAAGCCCGTGTTCATCAGGAGGAAGCATCCGGTGCCGTAGGTGTTCTTCGCCTCGCCGGGGGCAAAGCAGGCCTGACCCATGAGTGCCGCGTGCTGGTCGCCGAGTGCCCCTGCAACCGGCACCCCATGCAGTACCCCGCGGGCTGTCCCGAATATGGCACTGGATGGTTTGATTCTCGGCAGGCAGGCACGAGGCACGCCAACCGCATCCAGCAAGCCCGCATCCCAGTCGAGCGTGGCGAGATTCATCAGCAACGTCCGGCTCGCGTTGGTGACGTCGGTGACGTGCACTCCACCCTCGATGCCCCCGGTCAGGTTCCAGATCAGCCACGAATCGATCGTGCCCGCAAGGAGCTCCCCAGCCTCGGCACGCACCCGCGCGCCCGGAACCGTGTCCAGGAGCCATCGCAACTTCGGCCCGGAAAAGTAGGTGGCAAGCGGCAATCCCGTGCGGTCACGGAAGCGGTCCTGCCCACCGTCGCGGGCAAGTTCGTCGCAAATGCCTGCGGTTCGCATGTCCTGCCACACGATCGCCGGGGCAACCGGTTCGCCAGTTGCGCGGTCCCACAGGACCGTCGTCTCACGCTGGTTCGTCACGCCAACTGCCGCGATATCGCCGGTCGTCAGGCCACCCGATGCCAAGGCAGCCGCCACGACCTGCACCGTGCGAGCCCAGATTTCCGTGGCATCGTGCTCAACCCAGCCAGGTTGCGGAAAGATCTGGCGGTGTTCCTCCTGCGCCGAGGAGATGATCCGGCCACCACGATCAAAGATGATGCACCGCGTACTCGTCGTGCCCTGATCGATCGCCGCCACGTAACGGCCGGATGACTGCATGATCCCCTCCCTGTTACCCGCTAGGGGCCAATCTCAATGCGCCGCCTGGTGCGTCCCGATTGGGCATCACTCATGGTCCGCGGGCATCCTTGGCCGCATCAACGTGCCCTCCCAGTTGACCGCCGGCCTCCGGCGTCAATGGACCCACTGCCATCGTCGGCCCAACCCATCCCGGCGTCTTGTCGATCGGCGTGCGAGGTGAACCGGGAACCGCGAACTGCGCGATGTCCGCCTCGTACTCAAGGAGCGCATCGGCACGTTGCCCATCTGTCCACCCGTGTTCCGAGGCAAACATCGATGCCACATCGCACGCCGCCGCCCGGCCTTGGTCATGCGTCAGCAAGGAGACGCGCAAGCGCCTGGCCAGCACATCCGAGATCGAAACCGCCTGTTCGTGCCGGATGGCGAACAATGCCTCAGCACGGCACGATTGCACTGCTGGGTCGTTTGGCGACAGCGGTTCCCCCATCGAAGGATCGCCATCGATCAACGACTCGATCGCGCGGAAGTGTGCGCCGTACCGGGTGACCAGCAGTGCCCGGATCGTGCGCGCCCGTCCGGCCTCGACACCGGCAAGCGCACCCTCCCGCCAGGACCGGTACTCCACACCCGACATGGGCCGCGCAAAACCGGCCAGCGGACGTTCGCGCGTCACCGCCGGACCCGTCGCCTTCGGGCCCGCCAAACGCGTGGCCACCAGATCGACAACACGCTGGGCCATGTGCCGGAACGTGGTCAACTTGCCACCAGCGATCGCGACCACCCCCGGTTCGGCTTCCCACACCCGATCCTCCCGTGAAAGGGTCCGCGTGGCGCGGTCATCGCCGGTCTCGGTCGAAACCAGTGGACGCAACCCGGCCTGCGTCGCCAGGATGTCCGCCGGCTTCAGCGCGACCGACGGGAACGCACGGCTTGTGGCCTCCAGGAGGTACTCCACCTCGGAAGCCTGGGTCTCCGGCGAAACCAGATCACCCTCATATGGGGTGTCGGTCGTACCCAGCATCGCAACGCCAAGCCACGGGACAATGAAGAACAGGCGCCGGTCGCGGGTCGTCGACGCGTAGACCGCCGCATCCGCCGGGAAGCCATCCAGTGGGACAAAGAGGTGGACCCCCTTCGCCGGACGGACGCGAGGTTGCCCGGTACGCGGACGAACCAGCCGCTCAAGCCAGACCCCTGTCGCCGCCACCACCACCTGAGCACCAACAGAGACCGACTCGCCCGTGATAGTGTCCTCGACCATCGCACCCGTGACGGTGCCATGTTGGCGGGCAACCTCACGCATCGCCACTCGGTTGATGACGACTGCACCGTGCGCGACCGCACCGCGGAGAACCTCCACAACCATCCTGGCATCATCGGTCTGCGCGTCCCGGTACACGAAGGCACCGTCAAGGCCGTCCATGGTCAGTCCGGGTGCCATGCGGCTTGTGGCATCCGCGCCAAGCCAACTGTGCCGAGGGGCACCCGACCCGAGGGCAAGGGCATCGTAGAGGGTCAGGCCCGCCGCCAGCTTCGCGCGTTCGGCCAAGCCACCATAAATGGGAAACAGGAAGGGATAGAGTTCCACCAGATGAGGGGCCAGGCGTTGCATCACCCCGCGTTCCTGCAACGCTTCCCGGACAAGCCCGATGTCTGCCCGTTGGAGATACCGCAATCCGCCGTGCAGCAACTTGGTTGAACGTGAACTGGTACCTCCGGCGAAGTCCCCCTGTTCAACCAATGCCACCCGAAGCCCACGCGTCGCCGCGTCCCACGCCACACCGGCACCTGTGATCCCGCCACCGACAATGATCACGTCGAACGCCTCCCGACGCAACCGGTCGAGGTGGGCCGTGCGGGGTCCAAGGCAGTAGGACGGGATCGTCTCTCTCCGAGAAGCCATGAACACGACGCTACCACATTCCGCACATTTGCCACGTCGCCACCCGACCATCGCAGCGTTTCGATATCTGGCGGGGCAAGGTCCCCGGGCATCCCTGCCCGCATCTCCGTCCGGGCCTGCCACCCAATGCCGGTCCAGATACCGGAATCACGTCCCGTATACTGGGGACTCCTCATGAGGAACCTCTTCCGCCGTGCCTTGCCGAAGGTGGCTGGTGATGCGGGCCAGGAGGCGGTCCCCGATCTCTGGGTGCGGTGCGGGCGATGCCGGGAGATGCTGTATGCCCGCGAGTGGGCCGAAGCCTCCAAGGTGTGCCCCAAGTGCGGCTTCCACGCCCGCTTGACCATCGGTGATCGGGTCGCCCTCCTGCTTGACCCCAACTCCTGGCAGGAACTCGACGCAGACCTTCGCCCAACCGATCCCCTTGGCTTCGCGCCTGCCGGGCGCCCAAGCTACGCCGAGAAACTCGCTACTGAATCGCTTGATTCCGGGCAATCAGAGGCGGCCGCCTACGGTCGAGGCACCCTGGACGGCCTTCCGGTCTCCTTGGCAATCCTCGACATGGGTTATTTCGCCGGCACCCTCGGATCGGTCGTGGGCGAGAAGATCGCGCGGGCATTCGAACTCGGCATCGCCGAACGCCGGGCCGTCATCGTCGTCTCCGCGTCCGGAGGCGCAAGACAGCAGGAAGGTGTCGTGGCATTGATCCAGATGGCCAAGACCGCCGCCGCCGCTCAGGCCTTCGGTGCGGACCGTCTTCCCTTCATCTCGATCCTCACCGATCCGACCCTCGGGGGGGTGACGGCCAGTTTCGCGACACTGGGCGACTGCATCATCGCCGAACCAGGTGCCGTCATCGGCTTTGCCGGTCCCCGCATCATCGAGCAAACCACTGGCGAGAAACTTCCGCCGGGTGCCCAAACCGCCGAGTTCCAGTTGCGTCACGGCATGGTTGACCAGGTCGTTGCCCGGCGCGACCAGAAGGCGATGATCGCCCGCCTGATCCGCCTCTTTTCATATTCCACCCATCCGGCACAGGATTCGACCGCGCCCGCCTCGACGCCACATGGCGAACCCCGCGTCGTGGCGACGGCAGGTGTGCAATGAGCGTGGTCCTCGACTTCGAACGCCCGGCTGCCGAGATTCGCACGAAACTCGACGCCACCGAGAAGCAGTACGCCGCCAATCCGACACCCGAACTCGACGCGCAACGGATCGACCTGCGCCGCGACTTCGCGAACCGCACCCAGGCCATCTACCGTGCCCTGTCGCCTTGGCAGACCGTGCAGGTCGCACGCCATCCACTCCGGCCGCAGACCATGGATTACGCCATCGGGATGTGCACGGATTTCGTGGAGTTCCATGGTGATCGTGTGTTCGGCGACGACCGCGCCATCGTTGGTGGACCAGCGCGCATCGACGGACGGCCAGTGATGCTTGTCGGTCAGCACCGCGGTCGTGAGACCCGTGAACGAGTCGAACGCAACTTCGGGTCACCGCATCCTGAGGGCTACCGGAAGGCTCACCGCCTCTTTGAGTTGGCCGAGAAGTTCGCCATGCCCGTCGTGACCCTGATGGATACCCCGGGCGCATCGCCTGGTCTCGGGGACGAGGAGCGTGGCCAAGGCTGGGCCCTGGCTGCCAACCTCGCCACCCTTGCCACCCTCCGGGTTCCGGTCGTGTGTGTCGTCATCGGCGAAGGCAACAGCGGCGGCGCACTTGCCATCGGCGTCGGAGACCGGTTCCTGATGCTGGAACACTCCATCTTCTCGGTCGCCTCGCCCGAGGCGGCGGCAAGCATCGTGTGGAAGGATGCGAAGTTTGCTCCCCAGGCTGCCGATGCCCTCAAGCTGACTGCGCCGGACCTCCTCCGCCTCAAGCTGATCGACCGCATCGTCTCCGAACCGGTCGGTGGGGCACACGCCGACCCATCGGCCATGATTGCCACGCTACGGTCGACCGTCGCCGGAGAGATAGCCCGCCTTGAGACCGTCCCTGCAGACCGCCTTGTGTCGGACCGGTACGAGAAGTACCGCCGCCTCGGTTCCTGGTTCGAATCTTCACGGCCCGCGACACCGGTCGGTTCCGTGTGATCCCCATCCGCCGTGGCATGCGTCGACCGGCCCCGCGATCCGCTGGCAGCCCTGCGCGCAATGCGGGCGACACTGCCACGCAGTCCGGCCCGTCGTTGCGGTCAACGGGCACGCCTTCCAGACACGATGACACCACCCCCGCCGAAGCCATCCCCGTCATTCAGGTGGTCCGAAACGATGCTCACGACCGGGTAGTTGCCGAGGTGCTTGCGGCCCGCCATTTCCGGCACCTTTCACCAGATCTGGTCTCAC
>CAMDTO010000063.1 GCA_945907765.1 Thermoflexus hugenholtzii JAD2
ATATATCAAACAATTATTATCATGCGCGATTTGATTTTGAATGTACAGGTTGGCACGAGAGGATTATGGACCTCACCAATTGCTACTGCGTTAGAAAGTCGTCAATGATTTGGGCACCTTTATCGGGCGCTGCAACGGCACTGCATGGCCAGCACCCGGAACCACCGCAAGTTGAGCACCTGAAATATTCTCGTGGAGCGCAATGGTATGTGGCCAATGAACCCAGTCATGGTCACCAACAAGCACTAAGACCGGTACTTTAATCGTCGATAAATCATCCAGGGTCAGGTTCGGCTCGGATGCCCACATCTTTAGAGTTTTTTCTATAAACATGTCGTAATGACTCGGACCATCCGGGGAATTTGAAGCATAGTCTCCAAACAGTCCCTGCTTGCCTTGGTCATTAATTGTCATGCTTATCAGATCAATTCCCCCACGTGACAAATCTATACCATCATACCTAAAATTTGAGCCGATTACCACAAGACGCTTAACCAGATCAGGGCGCCTGATAGCAACAATTAGTTCAATGTTTCCACCATCACTCCAGCCAACGATATGACTCGGGCCTCCGATTGCCTCAAGGACAGCAATCGTTTCGTCCGCCATGGTGTCGTAGTGAAACGGCTCGGCCGAGTCTGCCGTGCGTAACCGTTCACGGGGGTAGGGTGCCGGGTGGGTTTCGGTGCACGTTCTGTTGAGTGATGCCACCCTTGGTCGCCACCTTGCTGGCACTGGTTGTTGAGCTCCGGGCAACGATCGTCCGGTTGGAGGAACGCGTCCGGGATCTCGAAACCCGGGTGGGGCAGCATTCGGGGAACTCGTCCCGGCATCCGTCGTCCGACCTGCCGGGCACGCCCATGCGCCCGCCATCCCGGCCCAGGGGCCGGTGACCAAGTGGCCAACCCGGTCACGTCGCCCACCAGCGGACCATGCCGCCAAGCTGACGGTCGCGGCGACCTGCCGGATGCACGGCCTGGACCTGTTCGCCTATCTGGCCGGGGTCTGCACCGCGAGCATGGCCGGCCCTGCCGTCACCCAGTTCCTCCCTGCCCCCGCCTGACCCCCCGTGAACGGTTACCTGCCGTGCGTCCATGACCACGTCGATCGAACGCAGTTACCCGTACTTGGGGTCCAGAAAGTTCCCAACCGGCAACATGTGGGTGGTCCTGCTTATGCCCCCGTGGAGGCAAAGCAGAGGCTCGCGATCATTGTCTGGAACCGAAACCCACGTCGTGTGGCCAAGAATATCAAGGTATTGCATTGGTTCCCCTCTCAAACTAAACTACCGCGCGAACTATATTGCATCTGTGATGTGCGCGGAAATCGAAAAGAAACGCTGATGGTACTATCCGCTATCTTGCTTGAGTCCCCTTAGAGCGGGTGCATCCAGGCCCATCACACCGGCCCGTACCTCCGGTGTGAGATCAGCACCGTCCACCCACCGGCGCATCGCACTGATCCCTCCTACCGGATGGTCCGAACCAAACAGGATGCGCCCCGGGCACAGCCTGGATGCTTCCGCAAGCACTGAGGGGTCCCACAGGAACTGGCACGCCGCCGTGTCAAACCAGACCCGGGCGCGTTCGATCCGGCGCCGGACATCCGGCATGTGCGCGTACAAGGGGAGCCCGCCGCCAAGGTGACCAAAGATGAGTGTCACCGTTGGAGCAACTTCGGCCGCGAGATCGATCATTCGGAGCACTCGATCAGGTGTCGTGTGGTCGCGACCGGGATAGTCACGACCGACGGGTTCACTCGCATGGACGACGATCGCCATCCGGGTAGCCTCGCACGCCTCAAGCAACGGGGCCATCGCATTGCGGTCAGTGACGTCAAACCCCTGCCCGTCTGGGAAAAGTTCTCCGATACCGGAAAATCCATGAGACGCCAGCCTCTCGACTTCCCGAATGGCCCCGAGGCCGGACGCCGGATTGACCGATCCGAACAGCCGGATCCGTGTTTCATGCCCGAGAGAGGATTCACGAATGAGATCGTTCTGAGCCACCGCAACGCCGTGGTCCCGCCAACCAAACCCCAGGGCCCACGAAACATCGATGCCGTCGGCATCCATCTGCGCGACCAAGCGCGAAACCGTCGACAACCGACGCGACCCGGGCGGGTTCTGTATCCCAAACCACGGATCCTGCGAGGCAAGGGCTGCCCGATTGCGAATAACCGATACGTTATGAACATGCGCATGCACATCAACAACTGTGTCCCGGCCGGGTCTCTGCTTTGCCACCACCACTCCAACGTACCTCCTTTTCCGGCGGGCCACGCTTCAGCGCACTCCATGCGAAATCACGTCACAACCACACCACCCAGCAACCCCCTGCCGCCGAGTGCGCCGGCGCTCCCAGCCGGGTCCCCTCACCGTGGACCACGGCTGTCTCCCCTCTGCAATCGCAATCGCCGCCAGGTGCCAGGGGTGGGGGACGTCTCGCACGCGAAATCAGGAGCGTACCCTCATGGCAATGTCACGCGTGGCCCAGCCTAAGCGGAGCGCGGGGAAATGATTCTGATATTGGGTGGAGGAGACACGCATATTGACCCGATGACGGCGGGTGGGCCAAGCGCAGCGTATGCAAATCGCGTGAGCCTGGACGGGAAAATAGGCGCACCACCTCCACGATGGCACACGCCCCGGAGCGCCTACATTCACGTCCCCTTCTGCAGGACGATGTGCGCGTATTGCGACTTCGCCACCTTCGCGGGGGTGGAACAGCATATCCCGGCCTATGTTACCGCGCTTGCCAACGAGATCCGCATTGGATCACCGGGTGCCAACCCCGATGTTCCGCTCGAAACGATGTATCTGGGCGGGGGGACGCCGTCGCTGCTTGAACCTGCTCAACTCGAAACGATCATCACGGCCATTGCCACCCGGTTTGGCGCGCGCTTGAACCTCGCCGAAGTGACACTTGAGGCGAACCCTGGCTTCAACCCGGCAGTGATCGGTTCATGGGTGAACCTCGGTGTGAACCGGGTAAGCCTTGGGGTCCAGAGCCTAGATGATCCGACGCTGAAACGTCTCGGGCGGACCCACGACGCGGAGACGGCAATCCGTGCCGTTTTGGCATTGAAGGCATGCGGATCGATCTCGGTGAACCTTGATCTGATCTACGGCCTCCCATGGCAGACCCTGGAGATGTGGCAGGAACACCTGAAGCGCGCCCTCGAAACCGAACCGGATCACATTAGCCTCTACGCCTTGGCAATCGAGGCGGGCACGCCACTTGCCAGACAGGTCTCCAGCGGCCAGTGGTCCGTTCCGGACGACGATCTCGTTGCCGACATGTACGAGGTTGCCCTGCCCGAACTCACCCAAGCCGGTTTCCGCCACTATGAAGTCTCGAACTGGGCAAAACCGGGGCATGAATCCCGCCACAATCTTGCGTACTGGCGCAACGAGGCTTATCACGGCTTTGGCGTCGGGGCACACCGGTACATCGACGGTCGCCGGTCGTGGAATGTCCGAAGCCTCGATCACTACCTCGCTGCGATGCAGTCTGGCCGTCCGGTTGAGGAAGGGAGTGAGACCCTCGCTCCGGACGCCGCACCCGGCGAGACCGCAATGCTCGCGTTGAGGATGCGCGACGAGGGCATCGACTTCGCCCGGTTCATGGAACGGTTTGGCATTGACCCTCGTGAGCGGTGGCGGACAATCTTCGAGGAAGTCGCCCCACACGGGTTCCTGCGCGTTGACGACAGTCGTGCCTGCCTGACCGACCGTGGCCTCCTGGCGAGCAATGACATCGCCTCCAGGTTCCTCTGATCGCTACGGGGTTTAGATCACTCCCCTCTCCCGTCGCAACGCTAGGCTGGTGACGGAAGACTGTCTCGTGGCCACAGCCTCCCCACGTTGATTGTGGCGAGACTTGGGTCGCCAGCAAAGCCCGGGGCTAAACGGGATGAGCAAGGGGTGGGGGTCGCGTGTGACGGGTCGCTCACGCGTCCCGGGAAGCCAGGTAGGTCACGAGATCACCGAGGGCGTTCCGGGCCTCCCCATCGGGAAGCACCCCAAGATGACGCCTGGCATTTTCGGAGTGTTTCGCAACCAGCAACTCGCAATGCTGTCGTGCGCCTGAGCGGTCGATTGCGTCACGCGCCTTCTCGACCATTTTCGGCGACGGGTCCGGAGACGCCAGAAGACTGGCGATACTCAGCCGGTCGGCACCTTCCGACCCGGAGAGCGCAACGAGCGTTGGCAAGGTCTTCTTGCGACGCGCGAGATCACTGGTCGGCTTCCCGGTACGAGCCGCATCTCCCCATATGCCGAGGATGTCATCCCGGACTTGGAAGCCCAACCCCAGCGCGAATCCGAAATCCGCCATCGCCGCGACCGTCTCTGACGAAGCATCCGCCACTTGAGCCCCCATGGCCGTCGCACACGAGATCAGCGCTGCCGACTTCCTGGCAATCATGTCGAGGTACGCCTCGGGCGTCACATCCGCGAGGCCAACAAATTCCAGGTCCAGATGCTGACCCTCGGTGACGATCAGGCTTGTCCGCGCGAACCGACTCGCAAGGTCGGTGACAAGTGCCGGGGAAACGCCCGAGTCCACAAGTTCAAGGAGTGCAAGGGTGGAAAGAACGTGCATGCCATCACCGGCGTTGATTCCCTGCGCTTCACCCCAAACCTTCCATACCGTGGGGCGGTGATGGCGGTGCGTATCGCCATCTTCGATATCGTCGTGGATCAAGGTGAAGTTGTGGAGAAGTTCGAGTGCAATCGCGATCGGAAGTGCCCGCGAACCGTCGGCCCCGCACGCCTCGGCCGCCAGGATTGCGAGTAAGGGACGAAGGCGCTTCCCGGTCGGTGATTGCGCAAGTTCGAAAGCTTCATCGACCCACCCGAGGTGGTAGCGCATCATGCCGTAATGCGACGGCGCTCCGGGACTAAGGTCCGCGGTCGGTTCGGCGACACGAGCGATTCGCGCATCAGGCGCATGACGCGCCACGACGTCACGCATTCCCGCCTCAATCCGCCCAGTCCATCGTGAGCGTGCACGCTCGAGACTGCTCATCGCATCACCCCCCAGGGTTCCATGCACGCCAGCCCATGTCTCAAGCGCATCAAGCACCCGTCAACGATCATTCCCGCCGCACAAGCGGGCATGGATACCCGCAAGCCACCTAGATCACCGAACCCTACTGACATTCGGGTTCAATCCTAACGGTCAACCGATCGGCACCGACCGGGTGCAAAACACCAGCGCATTCAGGACCGACCGAGAATTTCTGCAAGGAGTTCACGCACCGATGGGCCAAGGACCGGGTGGCGCAGACCCATCTCGACGTTCGCTCGTAGGTAGCCAAGCTTTGACCCGCAGTCGTACCGCGTGCCCACGTACTCGCAGGCAAGCACGGTTTCCTCAGCAAGAAGGCGACGGATCCCGTCGGTCAACTGGATCTCACCACCCGCGCCCGGTGTGGTCTCGCGCAGCTTTTCAAAGATGGTCGGGGTCAGGATGTAGCGGCCCATGATGGCCAGATTGGATGGCGCGGCGCCCACCGCAGGCTTCTCGACCATGTCCTTGATGCGGTGCAGACGGGGGCCAATGGTCTCCACGGCCAGCACCCCGTAGCGTGAGACATGCTCCCTCGGCACCCGCTCGACGGCGATGACTGAGCAACGGTGTTCGTCGTAGACGCGCATCAGTTGCGCCATGACCGGGTCATCACCCCCGTCCATGATGTCGTCGGGGAGGAAGACTGCAAACGGCTCATGCCCGACAAGTGGTTCTGTCAAAAGGACCGCGTGGCCAAGTCCGAGGGCATGGGCCTGCCGAACATACGACATGCTCGCCATGGAAGCGACCCCGCGGATTACCGCCAGGTTGGCCTCATCACCCTTGCGCTCAAGAACATGTTCGAGTTCACGGCTTGCATCGAAGTGGTCCTCCAAAGACCCCTTACCCGCCGCCGTGATCACCACGATCTTCCCGATTCCCGAGGCGACGGCCTCTTCGACGCCGTACTGGATGACCGGTCGGTCGACAACGGTGAGCATTTCCTTCGGGACCGATTTCGTGGCCGGAAGCATGCGCGTGCCGAAACCTGCCGCCGGAAAGACGGCTGTTCGGACTGGCCCAAACGTGCCGGTTTCGGGGGCTGCTCCGGTGGGAAGGTGGCGCGTCGTCATCCTGAATGTCCTCGGGTCTGTGTTCACTTGTCTTGATCAGGAACGGTGCCGCACGTGCTTCCCGGCCGGAACCACGTGATCAATGCACTTCGCTCGGTGCGGGTTCAAACGGGACACTCACCACTCGTGTAGCCACCGGGCACCCTCTCATGGATTATCTGCACCTAGTAGGATGCTTCTGTCAACCAGCCGCGCGGGACCTGACAACTCTCGACGCATGCCAAAACCATCCCATGCCCCAAACAACGTGCGCGCACACCATGGAAGGGTCGAGCGTGGGCACGACATTGCCGATCCATGATTGATTTCTCCAGACATTCCGTCATCACCCCTGCCGAAAACGTGAAATGACCGAACAGCCCGCGACCGAGCCTCGCCTCTTTGTTGCAATACCCCTTGCCCAAGATGCGTTGGTGCGTGCACAGGCAACCATCGAAGCATTACGCACGGCCGACATGGGACGCGATGTCCGCTGGGTCCGGCCGGAAGGTCTGCACGTGACCTTGGCGTTTCTCGGACACGTACCCCGTGAAACGGTCGCTGAAGTCATCGAAGCCCTCGCCGAGGTGATCGGGCGTGATCGCCACCACACCCCGCCGGATGGTCATCCACTTGGTTCGCACCATCTGGTTCTGAGCCTTGACGCCGTCGAACTCTTTCCGACCCCACAGCATCCACAGGTCATCTGGTATCGAGTCGGTGGAAGCATCGGGCCTCTCACGCGTCTCGCGTACGCGGTACGGGACAAGCTCTCCGAAATCGTCCCGATCCCGGACCGTTCATCCTTCCGGCCCCATGCAACTCTCGGTCGGGCCCGCTCCGGACGGTGCACTACGCCTTGGTTGCAAAAGGCGCTTTCGGAGTACGACAACAGCACTCCGGCAACGTGGAACCCCGACGGGATCGAACTCTGGCGCAGTGAGATGGGGGTGGGAGGCAGCCGGTACGAACCGCTTGCCCGTCTGCCATTCATCGCTAGATGACCGTCATCTGACCTCGGTGATCACGCTGTCCTGATCAGTTCGGCATTTTCAGCAAGGCACGTTGCAGCCACGGCGTGGTGGGGATCGGTTGTTACGATCCGTCACATGGCTGACCGACCAAAAGCCGCGGTTCTCGGTGCGGGTGAGATTGGCCTCGCCTTCTGCGCACTTCTGGCAACGCGCTTCGATCCCATCGAACTCTGGGAACCGGATCCCGACACTGGCCGGGCAGCCCGCAAGTCAGGAAATGCCGGGCGTGTATCGGCCGACTTGGCCGGGACCGTCACAGATGCGACCGTTGTGATTGTCACGACCGGCGCGAGTGAACGCCCGGGCGTCCTGCGGGACATTGCGACCCATCTTGCTTCCGGTACGGTCGTCATCATCGCCGGAACCGGTCATGAGCGCGCCCTGGACGACGCTGCCCGGATGCTGCCATCACACGCAAGCGTCATCTGCGCAACCCCGATTGCCTGGACCCGAACAGCCCCATCCACGCGGAGCGGTTCCGAACCACGCTCGGGTGGCATCGGGGCGTCATCCGCCAAGGGGAAATCACCCGTGCGCCCGTTCGCTGATGCAGTAGCCGGAATCAGTCCGTCTCCGACGGCACATCCGGACGCGGTTGGTGTGGTCCAGGCAATCCTCGAAGCCGGTGGCGCTACGGCGTTCTTCGCCGACCCGCGCGAATTCGATGCACTGTCTACCGCCGCATCAGTCCTGCCGACCCTGATCGCCGCCACCCTCGTGCGGGTCGTCCTCGGCGAGACGCCAACCACTACGTCACCAAATGACTTCGACCGTGCCGGCGGCGTTGCCTTCGCCGAGATGACGCGCGCGTTGGAAGATCCGGCACAAGGGATCGAAGGTGATGTGACCACCGTTTCCGACCATGCCTTGAGGTGGATCGAACAGGTCATCGCTGACCTTCAGGCAACGCGCCAGAAGATCCTTGACGGCGACACGTCCCCGATCGGGATTGACACAACTGCAAGCCGCCGGCGTCAATGGATGACCACCCGCAAGTCTTCGCCCGAACTCGCCGTACTGCCAGACCTGCCTGCCCCGACGCGTCGAAGACTATTCTTCTAGCGCCGTACATTCCCGTCCCGGTAGCGGTGGTAGGCTAACCCCCAACCGAGTGGCCACCACTCCATGTTCATCAACACCAACGTACAGGGATTGCCATGACGCAGGCGCTGTCGCTACCGACCGGGATCGCAGTTCATCTTGCAACGGACCCGCTTCCGCAAACTTTCCTCGGTTACCGGCGGTCTCACGGGAGGCCCGGCATCCGCAATCACCTGATCATCCTTCCGGTCGTTGCCGGCGCACACCTCGTTGCCCAGCGGATTGCTGCCCGCATCCCGGGTGCGATCGCTGTCCCTTACCTCGACGATGGAGTAAGTGGCAAGGAAGACGAGGCAATGACCGACCGCGTCCTAATCGGCGCAGCCTCGGCACCGAACGTCGCAGCGGTGCTTCTCGTGAACCAGGCGAATGATGGCCGTGACAGCCATATTGCCCATGAAGCGCTCCTGAGGACCCCAGGCCGGCCAGTGTCGACAATGTCCATTGAGGCATGCGGCGGATCGGTGAAAGCCATCGCCCAAGGGACCACGCTTGCGGGTGCCCTCGCCGAGGCCATCGCCAATGCTGAACGCGAGGAGTTCCCGGTCAGCGAACTCATCATGGCCGCCGAATGCGGTGGTTCTGATGCGACGTCCGGCATGGCATCGAACCCCGTCGTTGGCGTTTGCGCCGACATCCTGATCGACTTTGGCGGAACCGTCTGCTTCTCGGAGACAACGGAGATGATGGGCGCCGAACACATTCTCGCCCGACGCGCCTGCAATGAGGAAGTCGCCCGCCGGATCATCGAAATCGTCGCGAATGTCGAAAAGGCCGCCAACGCGGTCGGCGCCACCGTCGCGGGAGGCAATCCAACCCCCGGGAACATGGCCGGCGGCCTTTCGACGATCGAGGAGAAGAGCCTCGGGTGCATCCTGAAGGGCGGAACCCGCCCTGTTCAAGGCGTCCTCGACTTTGCGCAACCCATTACCGGCAAGGGTCTGTGGTTGATGGACACACCAGGCCACGATGCGGTGTCCGTCTCGGCGAAAGCTGCGGGGGGTTCACATCTCAATATCTTCACGACCGGACGCGGTTCACCACTTGGTAACGCGATCCAACCCGTCATGAAGGTCTGTGCCAACGCCGCAACAGTCGCGAAGATGTCCGATAACTTCGATTTCTCGGCTGCACCGATCATCTCCGGTCTCGCGACAAAAGAGGCGATGGGTCAGGACCTCTACCGGCTGATGATCGCCGTCTGCAGCGGTCAACTCGCCGCCGCCGAGGCAATCGGCCATTACGAGTTCGCCATTCACCACATCGGCATCCTGGACTAATCCACGGTAAAGCCGGGGAGGCGACGGTCCCACACCGCCCGATCAGACCGGTCTGGCGCACTGCGCGGTCATACCGGCTCGAACAGTTCGAGGCGAATGCCCGCCGTCCTGTGCTACGCTCATGGCCGCAGTGCCGTGTCGTCTAACGGTAGGACGCTTGACTCTGAATCAAGTAGTTGGGGTTCGAATCCCTGCACGGCAGCCAGCCAGCTGCCTTCGCGCACTGCATGGCGGCCATCCACTTCGGACCCCGCATGGTTCCGGTTGCGGTCGGTTCAACTGTCTGGCCGGGTACCCGTTTCATGGCTCTTTGAGACACGCATGATGTGGAACGATATTCCTGCCCCTGAGGCGCACTCCCGGCTGACGAAGGCGCTTCAGATTCTCGGATCTGTGACCGACCCGACAATCACGTCAGTCGCCGAGGCGACCGGGGATCCGTCCCGGCCATGGCGGGATTGCCAATCGCTGGTCACCGTCGCCGGTTCCTTTAATCCATTGCACTGGGCGCATCTGGAACTGCTTGCCTGCGGAGTCTCGACCGTCTCGGCCGATGCCGGAGCATTCATTCTCAGCCCGAATACAGTTGACAAGATGCTCCCGCTTGGCATGGACCTCGCCGACCGGGCATGGACGACGCAGACGACTCTCGACTGGGCAGGCATGCACGACACGCGCTTGGCTCGGGCATCCCTTTCCGGACTTCTGATCAGTCACGGCCTCTACGTCGACCAAGCCCGTGCCCTCCGCCACGGCTGTGCCAATCTCAGCGAAGCGGGTCTCTGGTTCGTGGTTGGGTTCGACAAGATCGTGCAGATATTCGACCCGCGGTATTACACGGACCGCACTACCTCGTTGGGAACCCTCTTCGCCTTGGCCGGCTTCCTGGTTGCGCCGCGCGACGAAGCCACGCATGCCGACCTCGCCAACCTCCTAGCCGCCCCCCAGAACCTGTCGTATGCCACCCGGGTGAGGCCGATTGAGCTTCCGGCCACTCTCGCCAGCGTGGCATCCACGGGCATCCGCGCACGCGCATCATTTGGGACCACCCTATCGGACGATGTCCCACCACCCGTGGCGGCAATGATCGAAGCACGGCACTGCTACTGACCGGGAACGGATTCGAGTGCGGTCAGGAAGGCACGTAGCGAAGCGACCATGAACGCTTCCTGGTTCTGGAGCCGTCCATCGAGCCCTGTTCTCACCTCGATCACCATTGGGGCTGGTATCGGTCCCACCACCGCGATGAACACGACGCCTGCGGGCTTGGACGACCGTCGGCCCGATTGCGGTCCTGCAATCCCAGTCTCAGCAAGACCCCATGTCGTACCCGAGACCGCACGAACAGCTTCCGCGAGACAGACGGCGGCTCCCGCGCTGACGGCACCATCCTTGCCGAATGCATCCGCGCCCAGACCAAGCCACGTCTCGCGCACCTTTGAGGAGTAGGGAATCACCCCGCCACCGAACCAAGCTGATGCGCCCGCCACCCCAAGGAGTGCCCCCGAGATCATCCCACCCGCCGACGTCTCCGCAACCGCAACCGTCGCCCCAGTAGCGATCAGGTACGTCGCGATTTTTCCGGCAATCTCATGGACAGACATGTGCCCACTCACTCTCCCTTGGCCATCACTTGCGTCGCTACCGCCATCGCCTGAGGGATCACCGATTCAAGTGACGCCCGCCCGGCCCAGAATGGAGTGAGTGCCTCGCCGACCGCGCGTCGCATCGCCCCGGTTGCCGGTGACAGGTTTGGCGTGCGGACACGCAGGAGCGCTCCGGGGATCGACGCCCGCCGGTCATGCGGGGCCGAACCCGAGGTCCGGTACGTGGTTGCGTCCGTGATCGACTTCGACTGCGGAAGCCACAGACCCTGTTCGAACTCGAGTCGTTGCGTGTCGGGATCGACCAGGAACTGGAGGAGTTCCCAACCGTCGTCCGGGTTTGGCGCGCGCGAACCGATTGCGATCACATCCGGTTGGTAAGCCCCAACCTGAGCAACCCTGCCCTTCGGTTGCGGCGAAATCCCGAAGTCCGGTGCACCAATGCGACGAAGCCTCATTTCATCGTCTGCATTGCCGAACCACATCGCGACCCGCCCAGCAGCGAAGTCGCCAATGTCCCGCACCACGTCCGCGGGAGGCGCCACCCGATGCGTCTCCCGCAGCGACATGATCCATGCAAGCGCCTCGCGCACCATGGGTGTGTCAAGTTGCGGCTTCGCTCCATCCCGGTCGACATCGTCCCCACCGGCACCCCATAGCCACGGGAGCGGGAATGACGCCATCGGTTCGATGGCCGTTCCCCACCCACCACCACCCGGTGCGGTACCTGTCAGCCGTCGCGCAACCCCAAGGAAGTCTTCCCACGTCCACGTCGGCAATGGATCAGCCATCCCAAGACGTTGGAACCAGACCCGATTGTGAAAGACCACCCACGCTGCCGTCTGAGACCGGGGAAATCCGTACCAGTTGCGCTTCAAGGTGCCAACGTCGTAAGGCGGAGCAATGTGATCTGGACGGAAACGGTCCCGTTTTACCAGCGCATCCAGACGCAACGCCGCCCCGCGGGCGTACAGGTTCTGAGCAAGTTGCCCAGGCACCCGCATGACATCCGGGTCCGTGCCACTGGAGATGAGTGCCTCGAGGCGCTCGACGTATGTCGCCTGGTCCAGTGAGGTGATGATGTCGATCCGAAGGTCCGTGTAATTCTTCTCGAAGTTCAGCAACGACCAGTGTTCCGCCTCACGAAGGCCAACCTCGCCCCATGTGGCATAGATCACTTTCCCGGGCGACGTTCCAATTCGAGGCACGTCCGGGAGATCGTCATCGGTCCCGCACGCGACCAAGGCAGCCCCGGCAAGTAGTGAGGCATGCAATCCAACCAACCGGCGTGTCATCCGCACCGGTGCCGGAAGTGGCGGCGGAGTGGCGCGTGCCCCATCCCCACCATCTGACCCCGCTGGGGCCTGCACGCCATGCGAACCCACCCGCTGTCCGGAGCTGACTGACATTCCAGTGGCCGAGGGTTCGCGTATCACCAGTCAATCCTCCGCGAACCCGACCGCGCGACCCAACGAACATCGAAGTCCCCCAATCCAGGCGCAAATCCATGCGCGCTCGCAACTAGGGAGATGGGTTGGCCTCGGCGAAGAGTGAATGGACCGGGGTTGGATGTGGTCCGATAACGATGGTACGCCATAACTCGCCAACCACCGAGCCAATCACTTGCGCGCATCATGAAGACCTCACCTCCCGGATACGTGAACGCTGACCCACCGGAATCGCTGCGGGCAACCGGCGGTCATCGCGGGATATGATGCGAGGGCCGAACCGACCATAAGCAGTAGATCGGAGCCACCCGTGAGCCGAACGAGCGCAAGCTACAGCATCATCGTCCGCTGCCAGATCGAGAACAGGCCCGGAATGCTCGGACGCCTCGCCTCCACGATCGGCGAGGCTGGTGGGGACATTGGCGCGATCGACATTGTTCGGCAGGAGCGAGGCATCCTCACCCGCGATGTCACCATCAACTGCCGGAACGACAGCCACGGCGAGGCAATCGTGGAGACGCTCAAGGCCATCGACGGCATCACGGTTGTGAACGTGTCCGACCGGACTTTCCTGATGCATCTTGGTGGGAAGATTGAGGTCACGTCGAAGTCGCCCCTGAAAACCCGTGACGACTTGTCGATGGCCTACACGCCAGGTGTCGCCCGCGTTGTCCGTGCCATTGCCGAGGACCCAGCGCGTGCCTTCGCTCTCACGATCAAGCGCAATACCGTTGCCGTGGTCAGTGACGGATCCGCCATCCTGGGCCTTGGCAACCTCGGCCCGCTCGCAGCCATGCCAGTCATGGAAGGCAAGGCGATGCTGTTCAAGGAGTTCGGCCGCGTTGACGCGTTCCCAATCTGCCTCGCTACCCAGGACACCGACGAGATCATCGAAACCATTGTGCGCATCGCACCCGCGTTCGGTGGCATCAACCTCGAGGACATCAGCGCACCAAGGTGCTTCGAAATCGAGCAACGGCTTCGGGAACTTCTCGACATACCGGTCTTCCATGATGACCAGCATGGCACTGCCGTAGTGGTCCTGAGTGCCCTGATCAACGCGTGCCGTCTCAGTGGACGCACCCTTCAGGATCTGAAGATCGTAGTCAACGGCATCGGCGCTGCTGGCGTCGCGATCATCAAAATCCTGCTGGCGAGCGGCGTGCACAACATCGTCGGATGCGACCGCAGCGGCGCAATCCACGCCGGCCGGACTGCCAACATGAACTCCATGAAGGAGTGGATTGCGGCCCACACGAACGTCTCTGGGGTCCGCGGATCCTTGCGAGATTGCCTTGTCGGTGCCGATGTCTTCGTTGGCGTCTCCGCGCCGGGCGTGGTTACGGTCGACGACATACGGAGAATGGCGCCTCATCCCATCGTGTTCGCCCTCGCCAATCCGGATCCGGAGATCAGTCCGGAGGATGTTGCCGACGTCGTCAGTGTCATTGCGACCGGCCGTAGCGACTATCCGAACCAGATCAATAACGTCCTTGCGTTCCCGGGCATCTTCCGTGGCGCACTTGACGCAAGTGCGACGACCATCAATGAGGAGATGAAGGTCGCCGCCGCCTACGCCATCGCCAGCACCGTGGCCGATGAGGAACTGAGCGCGGACTACATCATCCCGAGTGCATTCAATCGACGCGTGGTAGAAGCCGTGGCAGCAGCGGTCGCCGAAGCCGCAACCACAACGGGGGTCACGCGACGCCGCTCCTGATGCTGCCAGACGCGATTGAGTGAGGTGGATGGACAGGGGTAGGTCCGGATCTTGGGACCGTCGCTGAGGGTCCGCAACCCTCATCCTGGGAGCACCCCCTGACCCTCTCCCATCGAAACGGGCTTGGGCGGCGAACCGAAAACTGTCCGGTTCAAGCAAGTCACTCTGGCAACTTGGGACCGGCGACCCCACGGGGCCAGCCACCTACCTGAGTGTATGCAAGGGCCGTCGCGGCCCTACCGGTAGCGGATCAATCGCCCCGAATCCGAACCGGCGTTTCAGCCAGTACCCGATGATCAGCAGGATCATGCGCGTCCCGACACGAAGCGTTGTGTTCAACGATCCGGTGATCTTGCTCTCGCCGACCCGTCCGCGATAGTTGACAGGGATCTCGATAAGGCGCATTCCCGAAGCAAGCGCGAGGCAGACCATCTCCGGCAGGAAGTGTGACGCCCCGACGGTGAGGTTGCCAGCGAACACCCGATAGGCGTCGGTGCGCACAAGACGCAAGGTGCAGCCGCAGTCCGAAAGTGACGGGCCATCGTGAAGCACTTGCAGGAACTTCGCCACGGCCCAGTTCCCCCACCGCAGGAAACGACCCATGTTCGCCTCCTGCCATATGAGTTCCGGTGTCGTGCGCGTCCCGAGGACGAGGTCGAAGTCATCGGCAAACGCCAGCAACTTCATCACATCCTTGCCGGCAAACGTGCCGTCCGGTTCCGCCATCACGATGAGTTGCGCGCCACTTCGAGCGGCCTCAGCCAAACCACGTTGCAGGGCATTTCCGTAGCCCTGCTTTGTCTCCAGGACGTAGGTCGCACGCGTGCCCTTGATCAGCTCGGACGTGCGGTCCCGACTGTTGTTGTCCACTGCGAACACGTCGTCAACAATCGTTCCCCCACCGGCTGCGAAGAAGTCATCTATTGCCTGGGCAATGTTCTTCTCTTCGTTGTAGGCAGGAAACACGACGGCAACACGCTGGCC
>CAMDTO010000064.1 GCA_945907765.1 Thermoflexus hugenholtzii JAD2
GGGACGTCGTAGGTCTCGCCCCCGTTTGAGGTCATCCATACCTGCAAGTTGCGGTCGATGTTGTCGATGCCGTTGCCGTCCATGACCAACCCCCACGATCCCGTGGGACTGTCGGCACCCGGTGCCTTGGTGACCTGCTTGGCGACAGACAGGAAGTCATCCCATGTCCACTGCCCATTCCATTTTTCCCATGGGTCGGGCGCACCAAACTTCTTGAGCAAATCCTTGTTGTACGCCAGCAGCATCGAGGTGACGTAGAACGGGACGGCATACGACTTGCCACACCACTGTTCGATGCCGATCAGCGAATAGTCGCGCGCCAGATCGATCTTGTCGACGGCGAACCGGGAGGTCAGGTCCAGGATGCCTCCGGCCTCGTAGTACTTGGCAGCACTCCAGACGTCGTGGATGAAGGTGTCAGGCGCACTGTCGGCCGCCATCTGGGTGGCCAACTTGGCGCGGTGGTCGGCATCGAAGACGACGTTCGCCTTGATGGACGGGTTCTTTTCGGCGAAGACCTTGAAACTCCCGGCCAGAAGGTCAAGGCGCTGCTGCGGGAAGAAGGTCTGGTAGGTGATCTCCACCGGGGCCTTGGCCGCCGCCGGGGCGGCTGTGGGTGCCAGTGCGGCCGTTGCCGCCGCCTGTGCGACCGTCGGTGCAGGCGCTGCCGCGGCCTTGGTTGGCTCGGTCTTGGCAGCTGCCGTTGGCGCCGCAGCCGGGGCATCGCCACCACACGCTACCAGGACCATCCCGGCGGCCGACGCACTGGCAACGGCCACCATGTGCCACGTGCGCCGTGTCAGGCGCGATACCGCCACACTCCCACCACTGCGCTTGGTTTCCAGTCCTGCACCCACCGGCGACGGACCACTACTCGCCTCGGACATGCCCCTCACTCCTCGCCTGCGTACGACCAGCGGAACACCCCTCCGCACGGGCAACCCACCTCTTGGGATCACCCTTGCGCCAACCGGTCACGTCATGCAGGCAAACCCAGACTATTGGCAAGTGAACCCGGCGTCAACCGTGCAAGCAGCAAATAGAGGGCACTATGCAGGCATCTGGTGTGGGAGGAAATGGCCCCAAACCCGTTCCAATCACGGAATCGGCTGGATAGGGGACCGGTTCGCGCACATCTCGGGTATCGTGTCGCACATGGCCGTGCCCAAGTATCAGGCGTTTCTCCTGCCGGTTCTCCAGTTTGCGGTGGACGGTGATGAGCGGTCCAACCGCGACACCATCGAAGCGATGGCTGAGCGGTTCGCAATGTCCGCCGATGAACGTGCCGAACGGATCCCAAGTGGCCGTCAGTCGACACTGGACAACCGTGTTTCGTGGGCGCAGACCTACCTGAGACAGGCCGGATTGATCGAATCGACACGCCGTGCCCACTTCCGGATCACCGGCGCAGGCAAGGCCGTGCTTGCAAATCCACCAGCCCACATCGACGCGTCGTTCCTGCTTCGGTTCTCGGCATTTGCGGCGTTCAAGTCAAGGGTGACGCCACCACCGACTTCCGATGGTGCGACTACCCCAACGGTTTCCTTGCCCACCATCGTCCTACCAGTCGCAACCCAGACGCCTGAGGAGGTCATTGCCGATGCCTGCAGGGACCTCCGCACCCATCTCGCCACCGAGTTGCTCGAACATGTCATGCAGTGTTCACCGGCATTTTTCGAACGCCTTGTCGTCGATCTCCTGCGGGCAATGGGGTACGGGGGCGCATCGACGTCCGCCGGGCGCGTGACCGGCCGGTCGGGTGACGGAGGCATTGACGGGATCATCACCGAGGACAAACTCGGCCTGGATGCGGTCTATCTCCAGGCAAAGCGGTGGTCGGGCAATGTCGGCAGGCCGACCGTCCAGGAGTTCGCCGGTGCAATGCAGGGCCACAAGGCCGACAAGGGCGTCATCATCACCACCTCAGAGTTCACTGCGGATGCCCGCGATTACGTGCGGACGATCAGCACGCGCATCATCCTGATCGGTGGGAGGCAACTGGTCGACCTGATGATCGACCACGATGTTGGCGTGAGGATTGTCGAGACGCACGTGGTGCGCCGGGTCGATGGTGATTACTTCGAAGGGAGTTGAACGGCTCGGTGTCCGGCGTGGTTCCTGCCCTCGACGCCCCATCATCCCGTTGTTTGCATGCGCTTCGCTCCATCTTCCGCGCGGTCGGTATGCGTACTCCCTGACACCCCGGTGCACGTGGGCTACCATCCCCGGACCCGGCGGGGGCCGGTCCGAGGAGGGCGCAACGATCATGACCACCGACAACGGCACGGCCGATCACGGCATCGCACATCGCCAGATTGACCCCGGGATCATCGATCCGTCCGCCGATGGTGACCTGTTGCGTCACCATATCCTGGACTTCCGGCAGATGACGCAGTTTGCCGAGGCACCGTGGATCTTTGACCAGGCCGATGGCGTGCGACTGCGCGATACCGATGGCCACTGGTACATCGACGGTCTCTCGGGGGTCTTCGTGGCCAGTCTCGGGTACGGCAACACCAAGGTCATCGAGGCGATCGAACGGCAGTTGCGCACCTTGCATTTCGCGCCACCGTTGCACGGGACATCCATCCCCGCCCTTGACCTGGCCTCGCGCCTGCGACGCCTCGCGCCGGATGCGATGCAGGGCAGGCATGGCCCGGGCATCAAGATCCTTTCCGGTGGTTCCGAAGCGACCGAGGCCGCCCTGAAACTCGCCCGACAGTACTGGAAGCAGGCCGGGCACCCGCGCAAGTACAAGGTGATTGCCCGCTACGGTGGGTACCACGGGGCCACCATGGGGTCCCTCTCGGCCACCGGCGGGTGGGAACGCAAGAGTGTCTTTGAACCCCTCGTGCCCGGGTTCCTGCACCACCATCAACCCCACACGTACATGGAAGCGTTCGAGCACCTGCCGGCCGCTGAGGCTGCCGAGGCCGCCGGCCTGATGGCCGCCAACATGGTTGGCCGGATGATTGAGAACGAGGATCCCGAGACCGTCGCGGCGATCATCGTCGAACCGATGTCGATCAGTGCCGCCGGGTTTGTCGTGCCGATGGCGAGTTACTACCGTCGCCTGCGCGAACTCTGTGACAAGCACCACGTACTGCTGATCTACGATGAAATCATCACCGGGTTCGGGCGCCTGGGCGAGTGGTTCGGGGCAAACTTCTACGGCGTGGCGCCCGACCTCCTCTGCTGCGGCAAGGGCATGGGCGGAGGCTACGTGCCGGTCAGTGCGGTGATCATCGCCGGGCATGTGTGGGAAGCCTTCCTTGGCGACCCCGCCGACCGCCGCGAGTTCCACCACGGCCACACCTTCGCCGGGAACCCGGTTGCCTCAGCCGCCGGGTGCGCCGCCATCGACGAGATGGAATCGCGGGACCTGCCCGGCAACGCCAAGGCGCAGGGGGCGTATGTGCGCGGCCGGTTGCAAGCCCTGCAACGCGAGTTCCCGGATGTCATTTCCGATGTCCGCGGGGGTGGCCTCTTGCAAGGGTTCGAGTTCGATCCAGTGCGATACCCGAAATCAACAAAGCCGGCCAAGAAGTTCGAGGCCCTTGCGCGCAAGCACGGGTTCATTGCGCGGTGCGGGGACGAGTACGTGGCCTTTGCACCGCCCTTGGTGATCGAACGCGCCGACCTCGACGAACTCCTGAACCGCGCAACCGACGTGTTGCACGAGATGGTGGGGTAGGGGGAACGCGGTCATCACGAGGTGCGGACGGGCGATCGTGACCACGCCGTCGAACTCACGCATGGTTGAGTGATGGACTGCTTCGCGATCGGTTCCGGGGATGAAGTGGGTAAGGACGAGATGTCGGGCGTTTGCAACCCGTGCAACACGGCCGGCGTCCGGCCCTCCAAGGTGAAGCTGGCCACCCGGGGCGTACGCCTTGGTACCAAATGTTGTCTCTGCGATGAGAAGGTCGGCACCAGTGGCCACCTCATCGAGCCTTGCGCACGGGGCGGTGTCGGAGGAGAAGACGAATGTGCGTTCGGACGCGACGACCCGCAAGGCGTGTGCCGGGATCGAGTGCCAGACTGGCACCGCGGTCAGGACCATGCTCCCGATGGTGAACAGACTGTCCGGGACGTACTCATGGAACGCGAACGCACTCTCAAAGAACGGCTGTGTTGTTGAGAGACAGGCTCCAAGGAGTCGCAGGTGCTCGATTCCACCCGTCGGGACCCACACGTCAATTCGTTCCTGGCCCTTCTTGCGGTAGCGGGCGCCGTAGCGCAGCGGCACGAGATAGAGGTAGTGGTCCGTGCGCAAGTGTGAGATCACGATGGCGTCCCGGCTCCAGTCGATCAGAGCTAGTTCCGCGCCGAGGTTGCTCTCCTCCGGAGGCACGGAACCCCACGTCATTCCGGTGGTTTCGCCGGGGTTGAGTGACCCGAGTGACTGGAGCGAGGAGGCAACGCCATTACCGCAGTCGATCAGGATCCGGGTCTACGTCTCGGTGACCAAGTAGCCCGAACAGGCATCGTGGGCGTCAGGTAGCGCGGCCGAGGAACCGAGGATGGTGAGTTTCATCGTTGATGGATACCCTGGGACGCTGGCGTAAGGGCGAGGAAAGTCAGTGTACGGTTCGTTTGGCAAAGGTGGTTGCGTGACCGTTGCGGGACTCCAATACCGTGGCCGGCAGCACACCCATGAAACTTGCGTGAGTGGCATGGACGATCTCGCAGCCCCGCATACCCGCGGTGGCCTCCGCGACGCCATCGGTGCGAACGAACGATGCGATGTCGGCACGCATTCGGGTCCGGACCACGCCGCTTTCAACCATTCGGAAGGTGCGACACGCATCACGGGTGACGATGGTGATTGTCTCCGGCAGCGACCACAAGGTGAAGAGGGAGCCCTCATTGACGGCATGGCCGGTCGCCGGATCGGCCATGCCTGCGAACGTGTCGATGACGACTTCACCCCAGGCAACGTGTGGTCGGTAGTCGCCTAACCCACCGGCCACACGGGTGCTAGGGATCAGGTGCACCTCAGGCCACGCTAGGGATGCGCGGAGCGACCTCCTCGGCGAGAAGGCGCATCGACTGTCCCCAGTCGTCATGCGGACTGCCTTCGTGGCCGATGACCAACAGCGTGCCGAACCCACCGACGTCGTCGTAGAGGGCACACAACTTTCTGGTGACTTCGTCGACATCGCCGACAATCCAGAGGTTGTCGCAGAGGTACTCGATGGTCACCGCTTCATCGGGCATCGCCGGGTCAATTTTCGGGGCAATCATGTTGCGCCCCTTGCGCAGCAAGGGCAGGAAGTAGTCGCGCCAATCGCGCCCGATGATGCCGTCAATGACCGCCTCGCGCGCCTGCGCCGTGGTCTTGCCCACGAAGACATCACGGCAAATGCGCCAGTTCGCGCGGTCGGCAGGGCGCCCCACGCGCGCACCGGCTCCCGAGTACGTATCCCACTGGGCGATGAGGGTCTTGGTCGGCACGATGTTGATGCTCATCGGGATCCAACCGCGTTCGCCAGCAAGGGTCAGCATGTCCGACTTTGGCCCAACTCCGGCTACCGCGATTGGCGGGTGCGGACGCGTATATGGTCGGAGGTGCAGGCTCAACCCGATGTCGACCTGCGGTTCCGGCACGCGGAAGTGCCACCGGTCGTGGATGTGTTCGGCAGGCTTGGGATCATCCCAGAGGGCGAGGACGGTATCCAGGATTTCGCGCGTCAGCGCCCTTTGCTCAAGGCGTTCGGTATCGATGCCGAAAAGCTCGAAGTCGCCCGGAAACCCACCCGACCCGACCCCCCACGCAAAGCGTCCGCGTGCCATCTGGTCGAGCTGCCCGATCCGTTGCGCAAGCATCAGCGGATTATGGTTCGGCAGGCATGAGACACCTGTGCCGAGATTGATCTGCGTCGTCCGGCCGAGCGCCTGGGCAATGAACAGGTCGGGGCAGGGAATGTTTTCCCATTCCGACGTGAAATGTTCACCAATCCATGCCTCCGAAAATCCGAGGGCATCGAGAGTCTCGATCTGTTCGAGGTCGCCGGCCAGGGAAACCGCCAGGTCGGTGCCGGGCGGGTGAAGCGGCATGTTGAAGTACCCCAGACGCATCGCCAGATCTCCTTCGGGTATGCGACTGGCCGTCCTGCCACCCATCGGCACCCCGGCGCACAGGCTACTTCACAATCACTTGTTGTGCGGGATTCAGGTCCCCTTCACCTGCGCCGGAAATTGACCACCCTACTCCCAGTGGCTTCCATTCCCTACCCATCCCCCAAGAGGGAGTTTTGGCGGCGACCAAAAACTGTCCGGATCAGGCAGGTCTCTCCGGCGCCCAAGACCGTCGGCGGGGGTCCATGAACCTCACCCTGGAAGCGTCGGTGCCCTCGCCGGCCCATTTGTCCATACCCGCCATCTTCACCGTTCACCCAGCGGGAGAGGGGAGAAAGTCATCTCCCGCGCGCTGATTGACGTACGCTTCGATCAGGCAGGACCATGCGCCATCCAGTCATGACCAACCAAACGTGGCGCTTGGCATTGGCTGCCATTGCGTTCCTGTCCGTCGCCGTACCGGTGGCGTGGGAGGCATCCGGGCGTGTCGAGGCACTCTGGCCGGTTCGCAATGTCATCGCGCATGACGTCGCGGGCATCCTCACGGCTGTCGTTCCGGTGGACACTCAGGCGGCTGGCACCGGGTCCTTGCGCGGCACCGTCCACGACGATGGTGGGCGTCCGGTCCCCGGTGCGACCGTCCTCGTGGCCATGCCGGACGGATCGGTCACCGAGGCCCGGACCCTTGCCGACGGCACCTGGACCCTGACTGGCGTTCCCGTTGGCAGGCATCCGGTCTGGATCGGTGCTCCGGGGTTCGCACCGGTCACCATGATCAATCGCGCGGATGCGGGCCTCACCGGACGCGTGCGCGCCTGGTTCGAACCCGGTATCGACGTCACAAGCGGGATGGCTGATGCCGGGACAAGCGTCGACGTGGTTCTCACTCCGGAACCCCCACCGATACCCGTCCCGGACACGCCCGAAACCGTCATGGATGCCACTGAGATCACGCGTTCGTGCGAACGGCCCGTTCCATCCACCGCCCGTCGGTCCGATGTCACGATCCCCAGAATGGGTGTGCCGTCCGGAGAGATATTCCGGTACCGCGCCGACGTCAACACAGACACATCGCACCCCGACGGACGACGCCCCCTTCTGGTGGTCTATCCCGGTCCGGCATCGCAGTGGGAGTGTGCGTCGCTACCACTGGCGTGGGCCGGGTTTGAGGTGATCGCCTATGGTCCGCCGTACACGTTCGCCATCGAACGCGAGATCCGGATCCTGCGCCTCCTGCTTGCCTCCATTGGCATGTCCGATCCGGCCGGCCGCAGTGCGGGATCCCGGTCGGTGCGATCTCGCCCGGCAATCCTGGCTGGCAGTTACAGCGCCATCCATGCCCTGCGGGTGGTGCAGGACACCCACCCGGGCACCATCGGTGCGGTTGTCCTGATGGGGCCTCCCGTCGACCTTCTGGACCTGCGCCACCGGTTGGAGACTGGCGACTACCGACCTCCATTCGGACTCGACCGTGCCCTGATCGCCCTTGGCATGCCAGATCGCGAGGTGGCGAGACACGCCCGCTATTCGGCGCGGCTCCACGTCACGGCGTTGCATCCGCCGAGTTTGGTGATCCATAGCCGGTCCGATGATGTCGTGCCGGTGGCGCAGGGAGAGGCCTACCTGTCCACCCTGCGCGATGCCGGGGTGGCTGCAGAGGGCATGATCCTCGATGGTGGCGGGCACTATCTCCTTTCGACTGGCGGTGGCGAGGCCGATGCCATCCTCTCAGGCACCGTCGCATTCCTGATGGCGCATCCCTGACTGGTGCGGGGTGGCACGTTCCTGCTTGGTTCGCGGGCATGGCCTCCGGGATCTGCCTGAGATGTGTCTGCTCACGATTTGCCTGCGCATGACGTGTCCCGAGTAGACCGGGAGATGAAGCCCAGACGCCTCATGGGTGGCGGCGTGTCACAAGCGACGACTTCGCCGACCTTGGTGAACGGGTGGCAGGCACGCGCATGACGGGAGGGAACGATGATCGAACGCGACGTGCGAGGCCGGTCGGTCGGCCCTCCCCCGGAGTGGTGGTGGGCGTCACTGGCATGGCGCGAGGAGATGGCGCAACGCGAGTTCGAGGCGCGGGTGCGTCGCGCGTACCAGGCTTCCGGGCGCCGATGCGTGTGCGACGGGCGGTGGATCCGGTATCGCCCGGTCCGGTGTCGGCGGTGCCCCCTGCGCGGCGTAATCACCTCTCCGGACGACGTGCCGTGACCGCAACGCCTCCTGCTACCTATTCACCGGCAATGGCCCACTGAAACGGGCCGATGGGTCACCGCAGAACGTGGCGTAGAGCATCAGTTGCCCGATACGATCGGTCGTGGAGAGACCGGCGAGGGTCCGGCGCACCCATGCAATGTCGTCCGGTGCGAGGTTGAACGGTGCCCGGGACAGTGAAGCGATGGTGTCAGACGTGGTCGTGGACATGTGTGGAACTCCGTGCACATGACGATACCTGACCGTTGGGTATCCGGAGATGCAGGCAGGGATGCACCCGGACCAGACGTGACGCCCAAGTGAGATGCGGGCAGGCATCCCCAAGGACCAATTGGGGATGCCCGGTTACGATCAGACGGGTTGGGGTACTTGCGATTCGTGTTCGCGCAGGGCGACGGCGATGCGGGTCAGGGTTCGCTCACCGGCGCGGCGGCCACGTTCGGCCTCGGCAAGCAGGCCCCGCGAGACCCCGGCAATGCGCGCCGCCTCGGCCTGCGAAAGGCCAAGCCTGGCACGCCATTCGCGCAGGATCAATGGTGTCATGGTGACTGACGTTTCACCACTCCCGATTCCCGCCTGATCGGGATGCAGGCCGTCGTCCTCAAGGTGGAGGACCTCCGGTTCGGGCGACGGAGGCCACAGGATGCCGTGGAGGTACGGCCCGGTCTCGGACCCGGACGTGCGGGCAACATCCTCGGGCGTGCCCGTCGCGAGGATCAGGCCACCCCCGGCACCTCCCTCGGGACCGAGGTCGAGAATCCAGTCGGCGCACTTGATGACGTCAAGGTTGTGTTCGATCACGACGACGGTATTGCCGGCATCGGTAAGCCGCTGCAGGACGTCAAGCAACTTCTGCACGTCTGCGAAGTGCAGTCCAGTCGTCGGTTCGTCCAGGATGTAGAGGGTGCGTCCAGTCGCCGGCCGGCAAAGTTCCCGCGCAAGCTTCACCCGTTGCGCCTCACCACCCGAAAGCGTGGTGGAGGCTTGGCCCAGTTTCATGTAATTGAGGCCGACTTCCAGAAGGGTGCGCAGGATTCGGGCGATGGCCGGCACGTTCTCGAAGATGTCGACTGCTTCCTCGATGCTCATTTCGAGGACATCGGCAATGGTCTTGCCCCGGAACTTCACTTCCAGGGTCTCGCGGTTGAATCGCTTGCCCTTGCAGACTTCGCACGGCACGAAGACGTCGGCAAGGAACTGCATCTCGATGCGCTTGACGCCGTCCCCTTCACACGCCTCGCAACGGCCACCCTTGACGTTAAAGGAGAACCGACCGGGCTTGTAGCCGCGGATCTTGGCTTCGGGCAACTGGGTGAAGAGTTCGCGGATGCTGTCATACACGCCCACGTAGGTGGCGGGGTTGGAGCGGGGGGTGCGCCCGATCGGATCCTGATCGATGGCGATGACCTTGTCGAGGTGTTCGACACCCTCAAGGCTGTCGTGGGCACCGGGACGCCCGAGGGAACGCATCAGGCGCTGTTCGAGGGCCTTGCGCAGGATGCCGTTGACGAGCGACGACTTGCCCGACCCAGAGACGCCGGCAACCGCGACGAAGCACTCAAGGGGAAAGGAGGCATCGATGTTCTTGAGGTTGTGTTCACGGGCACCGCGGATGGTTAGCCAGTGGTCGCCCGGCACGCGACGCTGGGCGGGAATCTCGATCTTGAGTTCGCCGGAGAGATAGCGCCCAGTCAGGGACTTGGGGTTGCGCGCAACTTCGGCAGGTGTGCCGGCGGCGACGACCTCGCCCCCGTTGACACCGGCACCAGGCCCGAAGTCGATCAGGTAGTCGGCAGCGAACATCGTATCGAGGTCATGCTCGACGACGACGACGGTGTTGCCGGTGTCGCGCAACGTCTCGAGGGTCTGGATCAGCTTGCCATTGTCACGCTGGTGCAGGCCGATGCTTGGTTCGTCAAGAATGTACAAAACGCCGACAAGCCCGCAACCGATCTGGCTGGCCAGACGGATCCGCTGCGACTCGCCACCGGAGAGGGTGGGTGCGGCACGATCCAGGGTGAGGTAGTGCAAGCCGACGTTGACCAGGAACTCCAGTCGGCCGCAGATCTCCTTCATGAGTTCGCCCGCGATCATCGCCTCCCGCTCAGGCAGGTCGACCGTCTGGAAGAAGCTCAGGGTGTCCCCGATGGAAAGATGTTCCAGTTCGGGAAGGCGGCACCCGGCGACGGTGACGGCGCGGGCCTCGGGCTTGAGTTTCTCCCCGTGGCATTCGGTGCAGTTCTGCTGGCTGAAGTAGCGCATGTAGTGGGTGCGCAACCCTTCGGACCCGGTCTGCTTGAGCAGACGCTTGATGCGGTGGATGATGCCCTCCCAGGCATATTCCTTGCGCGACATGAAGGCACTGGCGGGCGCCGCCGCCCCGGCAGCGGTGGTGCCCCATGCAATCTTGACCTTGTTGCCATCGGACCCATTCATCAGCAGGGCCCGATGGGCCGCCGAAAGGTCTCGCAACGGCACATCCGTGGGAATGCCGAATCCGTCGAGGATCTGGATCCGGTAGCGGTCACCCCATCCGGTGCCACTCTCCTCATCCTGGTCGGCCCAGGCGACGACGGCACCTTCGCGGAGACTGAGGGACTTGTCAGGAACCACCAGGTTCTCGTCGACAACCATCATGTTCCCCAAGCCAAGGCATCCGGGACAGGCGCCGACGGGACTGTTGAACGAGAAGAGTTGGGGGCTGAGTTCATCGAACGACAGGTTGCAATAGGCGCATGAATTATGTTCGGCGAAGAGGAGGTCACCGGCAGCAGCCTGCATGCCCTTCAATCCGCCACCGGAAGCACCATCGGCCGGGGCGGCCGGGCGTTGTCCCCACCAGCGGCGCATGGCCATCGATGCCGAAGCGAGAGCAATACCAGGCGCGACCGCATTTGAAGCAGGGAGGGTAGGGAGTGGGGATGAGCCCGCACCGCCCGGGTTCACGGGTATTTCGCTCTCAGGAGTGGCAGGGACAGGTGTGACGGTGCCGACAGGTTCGACTGGTGCAAGCACCAAGTTCCCCTCACCCGTGCGCAAGGCCGTCTCCACCGAGTCGGTCAAACGCTGCCGGTCAATCGCATCCTCGGGGATCGCCCCGTCCGGACCCGGTTCGGGCAGGCGGATGCGGTCGATGACGATGTCGATGACATGCTTGCGCTTCTTGTCGAGGACCGGCGGGCTGTCGACCGAATGGACCTGGCCATTGACACGCACGCGGGCAAAGCCATCGCGGCGGGCCTGCAGGAAGACATCCTGGAACTCACCCTTGCGGTTGCGGGCGATCGGCGCAAGGATGAGCCACTGGCTGCCGGGTGCCTGTGCGAGGATCTGATCGACAATCTGTTCGGGGGTCTGCGCACTGACGCGTCGACCACATTCGGGACAGTGGGCCTGTCCGACCCGGGCGTAGAGGACGCGCAGGTAGTCATGGATCTCGGTGACGGTGCCAACGGTCGACCGGGGATTCTTGGACGCCGACTTCTGTTCAATGGAAATGGCCGGCGAGAGACCGATGATCGCGTCAACGGAAGGTTTCTGCTGGTTTCCCAGGAACTGGCGCGCGTAGCTGGAGAGGCTTTCGACGTAGCGTCGCTGCCCCTCGGCGTACAGGGTGTCGAAGGCGAGCGAAGACTTGCCGGAACCGGAGACGCCGGTGAGGACCACCAAGGCATCGCGCGGGATGGTGACCGTGACATTCTTGAGATTATGTTCGCGCGCACCCTGGATGAGGATGTGGTCTGGACGCATCAACGATCTCCAAGTCCTGCCCGGTCCGCACGCACCACCGACGCTGGCGGAAGTGAGGTGATGCGACGGATGGGCAAGCCATCGCAAGGAAGTGCCTTCGTATTGTGACGTGTTGCGCTTCACATCGGGTATTCCCGCCGGAAAACCCTGTTAGTCCGATCATGTTCGGAATCGACATCCGCACGCGCATCGCGACCCGCTAATCTCTACAGCAACGCATCGGCGCCGGGATGGGTTCCCGTCGGCGGACGTTCGACCCGGTGAAATTCCGGGAAACAGTCTTTCAGAGAGGGCCCCTTACCGTGCCGGTCAGACCGACAGGCAGCGGGCGCAAGGCAACAATGTGAACGACGTACAAAGCCGACCAGACGAGCGACAGGTTGACGTGCAACGCGTCGGCATCAAGCGCGTCGAACTGCCGTGGCGGGTGCAGGAACGCAGTGGTGGCGTGCAGACGGTGACGGCGATGACACGCCTGTCCGTTGACCTGCCTGCCGAATACAAGGGTACCCATATGTCCCGCCTCGTTGAGATGCTGGAGGTGTGGAAGGACGAACCCTTGTCCCCGGCAACCGTTGCCGGACTGCTTTCGGCAACGCAGGTGCGACTGGGTGCGGTGCGCGCCCAGGTGGGTCTCACTTTCACCTATTTCATGACGAAGGCAGCACCAGTCAGCCAGCAGCGCAGCACGATGGGCTACACCTGTCAGGTGGACGCCACCCTGGATGGCGACCAGTTTGACCTGGTCATCGGTGCGGACGTGCCGATCACGACTGTCTGCCCGTGCAGCAAGGAAATCTCGGTGGCCGGCGCGCACAACCAGCGGGCATGGCTGCGCCTCCGTGTGCGTCCGACGGCCGGTTCCAGCCTCACCTTGGAGGACCTGATCCGGCATGGTGAGACCCTGGGCAGTTGCGAGATCTTCCCGTTGGTCAAGCGCGCCGATGAGAAGTTCGTCACGGAAAAGGGCTACTTCAATCCCAAGTTCGTGGAGGACGTCCTGCGTGATGCCGTTGTCTGGCTACGCGCCGATATGTCGGTGCGCTGGTTCGAGGTGGAGTGCGAGGCGGATGAAAGCATCCACCTGCACAATGCCTACGCCTACCAGCAGGAACCGGCCGGGACAACTGGCGCGGGGACAGTCCCGGTTGCCTCGGTGCTTGGCATGGCGATGGTGACGGGCAACACGGCCTCCCTATCGCAGGACCATGCCGTCGCCACGCAAAGGGCGGTGATGGCGCACGACCGCGCCTGACCAATCTTCCGAACCGTCTCCTCCGTTGATTTTTGGCCGGCCGTCGGGTACGACGGGCGGTCCGTCACGGGGGAAGGAACGGAAACGCGAAGCGACATTCGTGGTGCTTCATGGCGCCTAGGGTGGGGCGTGGTCGTGGAACACGTTCGTGGTGCCAGTCTCCGGTCATCGGGGCACATGGTCTTTGCGGCCACGCTGACGGACCTGGGTGACCGCACGCACCTGGCACACCCCGGCACCGATCTGGATGCCCATGTGCAGGACGTGGCCAACGTGCTGTTCTACGAGGACCTGAAGCGCATGATCCTGGTGGGTCACAGTTACGGCGGGCGGGTGATCACGGGCGTGGCTGATACGTCGGCCGACCGCCTGGCGCACCTGATCTACGTGGACGCCTTCGTGCCGACGCCGGAGAACCCGGGAGGGACCATCATCTCGGCGACGGCGCAGGCACGCATCGACGGCGCAGGCACGCATCGACGGCGAAGGTGACGGATGGCGCAACCCGCCTGGTGACGCCCCGCCAGACCAACCCTCGGAGATCATCGAGTGGGCACGTCCACGCCGGTCATGGCAACCGGTGAAGACCTTCACGCAACCGGTGCGCTTCACCAATCCGGTGCCGAACCTTGCACGCACGTACGTGTACTGCACGGTGGGCAAGGATCCCGCAAGTCCATTCGCCAAACTGGCATTGCAATTGCGCGACGACCCGGCGTGGACCGACCACCAACTGGAGACTGGGCACAACCTGCACTACACCGCCCCTGACGCCACGGTTGCCATCCTTGCGGGGATTGGCGACGCGCAGGACCGCGGCGCGTACCGCACTCCGGGAACGATGATGTGGATGACCCATCTCCCGCGTTGGCGAGAGAGGGGTCATCGGGAACTACGGTCGGCGTCAGTGCCCAGCGCTGCGCTGCAGGTCCACGGCCGGGAAGTGCGCCAAGCGGTCCATGAACGAGGTCCGGATGGCCTGGGCACGTTCGGGCGTCACACCCTCGAAACGGGTCGTGATCGCCGGTTCGGTGTTTGAAGCGCGTACCAGTCCCCATCCGCCATCGAGGACCACGCGCGCACCATCGAGGGAGATGACCTCGTGCACCGAGGCATCATGGGCGAACGCCTCCTGAAGGGCATCGATCACGGCGAACTTGGCGTCATCGGCGCAGTAGAAGCGCTCTTCCGGCGTGGCGTGGTACCGGGGAAGATCGGCGACAAGGTGTGACAGCGAGACCGGTTCGCGGGAGAGGGCGGCCAGGAGGTTCGCCCCGGCGAAGGTGCCGTCGTCGAAGTCGATGACCGGATCACCAAAGAAGGTGTGGCCGGAGAGTTCGCCGGCGAGGATGGCGTTGGTCTCGCGTCGGCGCGCCATGATGTTGGGATAGCCGGTACGCGACATGACCGGCACGCCACCGGCGGCGGTGATGCCATCGATCAGGCCTTGGGAACACTTGACATCGAAGACCACACTGCCACCGGGATGCGTGCGCAGGGCGTTCCGTGCCAGGATGACAAGGTACTGGTCGGCCCAGAGGATTTCACCGGCGTCATCCACCACACCCAACCGGTCGCCATCACCATCCAGGGCAATGCCCATGTCGGCCTTGGTCTCCTTCACCTTGGCGATCAGGTCGCGCAGGTTCTCGGGCTTGAGGGGATCGGGCATGTGGTTGGGGAAGGTGCCATCCGGCTCGCAATAGAGGGGAATGACCTCGCACCCGAGGGCGGTGAAGGTCTGGATCGCGACCGG